>JAPLAO010000156.1 GCA_026393245.1 Mycobacterium sp.
CCGTGGTGCGGACCTGCGACGCCCGCTACGACTCCACGGTGGTCGGATTCCAGGACGGCTGGCGGGGCCTGCTGGAGAACCGGCGCATCCAGCTCTACAACGACGACCGCAACGAGCGACTGCTGGCCAAGGGCGGCACCAGGCTCGCGACCGCCCGGACCAACCCGGAGAAACTGCGCGCCGGGCTGGCCGATATCAAGCAGACGCTGGAGGACAACGGGATCGACGTGCTGATCCCGATCGGCGGCGAGGGCACCCTGACCGCCGCGCACTGGCTCAACGAGGAGGGCGTTCCGGTGGTCGGGGTGCCCAAGACCATCGACAACGACATCGACTGCACTGACGTGACATTCGGCCACGACACCGCTCTGCAGATCGCCACCGAGGCCATTGACCGTCTGCACAGCACTGCGGAGTCTCATCAGCGGGTGATGCTGGTCGAGGTGATGGGCCGCCACGCCGGCTGGATCGCACTGAACTCGGGGCTGGCCTCCGGTGCGCACATGACGCTGATCCCTGAGCAGCCCTATGATGTGGAGGAGGTGTGCCGCATGGTCAAGAAGCGCTTTCAGACCGGTTCGTCGCACTTCATCTGCGTGGTCGCCGAGGGCGCCAAACCCGTCGAGGGGTCGATGCAACTGCGCAGCGGCGGGATGGATGAGTTCGGCCACGAGCGCTTCACCGGCGTCGCCCAGCAGTTGGCGATGGAAGTCGAGAAGCGGATCCGCAAGGAAGTGCGCGTGACCGTACTGGGCCACGTGCAGCGTGGTGGCACACCGACCGCCTATGACCGGGTGCTGGCCACCCGCTTCGGGGTCAACGCCGCCGACGCCGCTCATAGCGGCGAGTACGGGATGATGGTGTCGCTGCGCGGCGAAGACATCGGCCGGGTGCCACTGGCCGACGCGGTGCGTCAACTGAAGCTGGTGCCGGAGAGCCGCTACGACGACGCGGCGGCCTTCTTCGGCTAGGTGTCGGGAGGCCGAGCGCTACGGGCTGACCGGAACGGGCTCGATAGAATCCAGCGACGTGTCGCGGGTCTCGCGCATGATCAGCAGCGCGATGAATGTCAGCGTCGCGGCGCAGAACAGGTACAGCCCTACCCAGCCGACCCCGTACGTCGTCGACAGCCAGGTTGCGATGAACGGTGCGACTGCCGCGCCCAGGATGCTTGCCGAGTTGTAGGAGATCCCGGATCCGGTGTAGCGGACATTGGTCGGGAACAGTTCGGGCAGAACGGCACTCATCGGTCCAAAGGTGAAGCCCATCAACGTCATACCGATGATCAGGAAGGCCAGCACTGAGCCGTGCGAGGCCCGGCCCGGCGTCAGCAGCACGGCGAACAAACCGCCGTAGACCATGATCGCCGCGGTGACCGTCAGCAGCGTCTTGCGCCGGCCCCACCGGTCGGCAAGTCGCCCGGCGATCGGGATGGTCGCGGCGAAGAACAGCACCGCGATCAATTGCATCTTCAGGAAGTCGATGTAGTTGAAGCCCAGCCCGGTGCCGTCGGGTGGGCGCTTGCCGGTGCCGAAACTCAACGCCCAGGTGGTCACGATATAGAAGATCGTGTAGGTGGACAGCATGACGAAGGTGCCCAGGATCAGCTGACGCCAGTTGTTGCGGAACACCTGTGCCGCAGGAGTTTTCACCCGCTCCCCGTTTTCGACAGCACGGGCGAACACCGGCGTCTCGGTCAGCTTCAGCCGCACATACAACCCGATCGCCACCATCACGGAACTGATCAGGAACGGAATCCGCCAACCCCAGGTCAGGAAAGCCCCGCTGAGGTCCGGTTTGGCGTTGGAGTGCCCCAACCAGATCAACAGGCTCAGGAACACTCCGTTGGCAAGCAGGAAGCCGAACGGCGCACCCAGTTGCGGCCACATCGCCGCCCAGGCCCTCCTGCCCGGTTTGGCGGTCTCCACCGCCAGCAGCGCCGCGCCACTCCATTCGCCGCCGAGTGCCAGGCCCTGGGCGAAGCGCAGGATCGCCAGCAGAGCCGGGGCCAGTAGGCCCACCTGGTGGTAGGTGGGCAGCAGCCCGATGGCGAAGGTCGCGATACCCATGGTGAGCAGCGAGCCCACCAGGGTGGCTTTGCGGCCGATGCGGTCACCGAAGTGGCCGAACAACACGGAGCCGATGGGCCGGGCGACGAACGCCAGGCCGAAGGTGGCCAACGACGCCAGCAGTGCGGTGGTCGGGTTGCCCTTGGGGAAGAACAGGAACGGAAATACCGACACCGCGGCGGTGGCATAGATATAGAAGTCGTAGAACTCGACGGTGGTGCCCACCATCGAGGCGATCACGATCCGGCTGCGCGGCACGTCACCGACGAGATCGGGAGACCGGTCGGTCATGGCTCGTGCTCCTGTCGGGCGTTATCGGTACAGCTCAGGCTATCGCGGGCCCTCGGCCTTCTCTGGCGAGCAGACGCAAAGTCGCACGAATGCGGCCGGATCGGTGCGAGTTTGCGTCTGCTCGGCGGGTGGGGACCGACACCCCAACTAGGATTTGCGCCATGACTGGGCCTGTAACAAAAGTCGCGAGCGCCGACCTCCTCGACTATGACGACGTCGTGGCGCGCTTCGACCCAGTGCTGGGACTGGAGGTGCATGTCGAACTCTCGACGGCCACCAAGATGTTCTGCGGCTGCGCGACGGACTTCGGTGCGCAGCCCAACACCCAGGTGTGCCCGGTCTGCCTGGGTATGCCGGGCGCGCTGCCGGTACTCAACGAGGCCGCGGTGGAATCCGCTATCCGCATCGGGCTGGCATTGAACTGTGAGATCGCGCCGTGGTGCCGGTTCGCCCGGAAGAACTACTTTTATCCGGATCAGCCGAAGAACTACCAGATCTCCCAGTACGACGAGCCGATCGCGTTCAACGGCTACCTGGATGTGCCACTGGATGACGGCAGCACGTTTCGGGTCGAGATCGAACGCGCGCATATGGAGGAGGACACCGGCAAGCTCACCCACATCGGCAGTGCGACCGGCCGCATCCACGGCGCGACGACGTCGCTGCTGGACTTCAATCGCGCCGGGGTGCCGCTGATCGAGATCGTCACCAAACCGATTGAGGGAACCGGGGCACAGGCCCCGCAGGTGACCCGCGCCTATGTGACCGCACTGCGAGATCTGTTGCGGGGCCTGGGTGTTTCCGATGTGCGGATGGATCAGGGTTCGCTGCGCTGTGATGCCAACGTGTCACTGCGGCCGATCGGTCGGAAAGAGTTCGGCACCCGAACCGAGACCAAGAACGTCAACTCACTCAAGAGCGTCGAGGTGGCGGTGCGCTATGAGATGCGTCGTCAGGCAGCGATTCTGGCGGCCGGCGGCAGCATTCATCAGGAGACCCGGCACTTCCACGAGGACGGCCACACCTCACCGGGCCGCACCAAGGAAACCGCGGAGGACTACCGGTACTTCCCGGAGCCGGACCTGGAACCAGTTGCCCCGAGCGCGGAGTTGGTGGCGCGATTGCGCGAGACCATCCCCGAGCTTCCGTGGTTGACGCGCAACCGGATTCAGCAGGACTGGGGTGTTTCCGACGAGGTGATGCGCGACCTCGTCAACGCCGGTGCCGTCGAACTTGTCACCGCCACCGTCAGTCACGGCGCCTCCAGTGCGGCGGCGCGCGCATGGTGGGGGAACTTCCTGGTGCAGAAGGCCAACGAACTCGGCGTCGAACTCGACGCGCTGGCGATCACACCCGCACAGGTTGCCAGAGTCGTCGCACTCGTCGATGAGGGCGCGCTGTCCAACAAGCTGGCCCGCCAGGTCGTCGAGGGTGTGCTGGCCGGCGAGGGTGAGCCCGATGCGGTGATGGCCGACCGTGGGTTGGCGATGGTGCGCGACGAGTCGCTCATCCAGTCCGCGGTCGATGAGGCGCTGGCCGCGAGCCCGGATATCGCCGAGAAGATTCGCGGCGGCAAAGTGCAGGCCGTGGGAGCGATCGTCGGTGCGGTGATGAAGGCGACGAAGGGTCAGGCTGACGCGGCCCGGGTGCGTGATTTGGTGTTGGCCGCCTGCGGCCAGGACAGTTAGACACCGTCTGGCCGCGTGCGGCCAGAGCGGATAGTCATGACGAAACGGCGAGTTGTCGGGGGTTCCAGCTGAAAAGCTGACCCACGTCCCTACGCTGTAGCAAAGTCCGTAGCCCGCCTGTGAAGGAAATGGTGATCCGTGAACGCGCATCGACCCGCCAGCATTAAGTCAACCGCTCACCGTGGAGCGTCCAACCATGCCCGCTACGTGGGGCGGGTGGGTGCCTTAGCGGTGGCGTTGGGTGTGGGTGGGCTGTTCGCCTCGACGGCCGTGGCCTCGGCCGACGACACCGGGTCGACGGAGTCGGCCGGATCTAACGTGAGGTCGGCGGCGCCGGCCTCACCCTCGGCCACCCGTGGTGCGGCGCGGAAGTTGGCTGTGCGCGGTTCCCGTTCAGACCCCGCGGCCTCGGCCGCGAGCAAGTCGGTTGTCGCGCGATCGACGCTGGCCCCTGCCGGTTCGGCGAATGTGATCGCCTCGCGGGCGGCGGTGTCCCTGCCGTCGACCGGCACCGGTGATGGCCCGGCTGCGGAACCGGTGCCGTTGATCGCTGCGCCGACGATCAGTCGTCAGGCGCGGGCGACGCGCCGGGCCGCGGTGGCGGCGAGTGTCACCACGGGGGAGCCGACTGCGGAGCTCACAACCACTGCCGCGCAACTGACATCGCTACCGACCGGCTCCGCGACCACCGCCTCCGCGCTCGGCAACTTCAGCTTGCCGATCGGCCCGATCCGGGCGGCGATCATTGCCGCGCAGGCCTACATCTACGGCTACCCGATCCTGGCCGTACAGCGGGTGCAGTCACTGCTGGGTCCGTTGAACACGATGAACCTCAACACCAGCTTCGCCAACGCCGACGCGGCCCCGTTCTGGAAGGCGATCGGCGGCGGATCGCGCCCGAACGTCAACGTGCTCTACTCACTGGCTTCGCTCGACCTCAGTGACGGGCCGGTGGTGTTGGAGATCCCGGTCATGGGGGACCGCTACTACAGCTTCCAGTTGACCGACCCCTACATCAACGTCGACAACTACATCTCGTCCAACCCCACTACGGAAAACCCGTTTGGAGGGCCGGGCAAGTACGCCATCACCTGGATTGGCAACGACGTCGACGTCGCAGGTGCCGAGAAAGTGCTCGTCAACTACTCCAGCGAACTTCTGCTCGGGCGGGTTGAGGCCACCACGACCGACCAGCAGGAGGTCGTCGACCTGATGGAGCAGTGGACCCTGACTCCGACCGGGGCGACCGCGACGAATAACGCGGTGCTGCCGTCGGCCTACCTGTCGCCGATCTCCGTGCTCAACGCCATCAGCACTGCGATGACCCAGAACCCGGCGTATCCGTCGGATACGTATGCCTCGCAACTGGACAAGCTGGCCAAGATCGGCGTCGGCCCGGATCCGAGCGACCCGACGAAGGCCCTGCAGGTTCAGGATCACCTCGGCCCGATCTCGCAGTTCGCGGCGGCGATCGCGACTCAGGTGACCGCGATGCTGCTTCCCCCATTGACCGACCTCATCCAGTCGCTGTCGGCGATCCAGAATCACGGCTGGGCCGTCACCCGACCGAACATCGGCAACTTCGGCACCGATTACGTCTACCGCG
Organism: Mycobacterium sp.; assembly: GCA_026393245.1. GTDB lineage: Bacteria > Actinomycetota > Actinomycetes > Mycobacteriales > Mycobacteriaceae > Mycobacterium. The sequence continues at coordinate 5,655 of JAPLAO010000156.1, forward strand.
CAGGTGTCGCCTACGTCGGTCTGGTGGCCAACACCCCGGACCAGGCGCTGTACTACCCGGGCATGCTGGACTCGACCTACCTGCCACTGAAGGGCAACAGGTCCTACCTCATCCACTACGCGAAGGATCAAGCACCACCAATCGGCCCTGGCGGATTCTGGTCACTCACGGTCTACAACAGCGACGGCACACTGGTGGACTCGTCGACTCTGAACGTTTACAGCAACGGTGACTTGATCACCAATCCGGACGGTTCGATCGATGTCATCCTGAGCCAGCAGGATCCAGGCGGCGACACCAACTGGCTGCAGACGCCTGACGGCGGTTTCAGTGTCTATCTGCGGATCTATGCGCCAGCGCAGGAGGCGTCCGACGGCACGTGGCTCCCGGCGGGGATCAAGCGCACGTCCGGAATATTCGGATAGCCAGGGCGTTTGGTGCGGAGCCGTGCAGGCCTGCACTCGCATAACGTCAGGGTGGTTCCTCACTCAACGGTGATGTAGAGAGCACGGCCGCCGCGCCGGTGACTACCGTGAACCCATGTCCGCGGTTCGAGTGGTCCTCGTCGACGACCACGAGATGGTTATCGAGGGTCTCAAGGCGATGCTCGCGCCGTTCGCCAGTCGGGTGGAGGTGGTGGGGGAGGCGGTCGGCGCCGCGAAGGCGATGACGGTGATCGACGAGTTGGAACCCGACATCGTGCTGTGCGATATCCGGATGGCCGGCGTCAGTGGTTTGGACCTGTGCCGCGAGATCCGCGAACGCCACCCCGACCGCAAGGTGATCCTGCTGTCGGTCTACGACGACGAGCAGTATTTGTTCCAGGCCATGCGGGTGGGCGCTTCCGGGTATCTACTCAAAGGCATCAGCAGTGACGAACTCGTCCGCCAACTCGAGGGCGTGCAGGCCGGCTTGACCGCTATCGATTCCGGCCTGGCGTCGCGGGCCACCGAGACCGCAGCCCGCCTGCAGAGCAACCAGTTCTGGCCTGGTGCGCGCCACGGATTGACCCAGCGCGAGAGCGAGATCTTGTCGCTGGTCGTCACCGGTCTGTCGAATCGGGGAATTGCATCCAAACTGGTGATCGGCGAGGAGACGGTGAAGACGCATCTGAGTTCGGTATACCGAAAACTCGGTGTGGGGGATCGCACCAGTGCGGCGGCAACGGCTTTGCGCGAGGGCATCTTTCGATGAGCACCTCCGGTGGTGTCAGCGCGGATGCGGTGCACGGTCTGGTCGGTGCCGACCGCGAGGTGGCGCTGCTGCTCGACATCATTGCGGCGACCTCCAGCGGACCCGGCGTGGAACCGATGGCCGCGGCCGTAGCCCGGATGATCACCGCCGCAACCGAATCCGACGTCTGCTTCGTGCATGTGCTCGACGACACCGACCAGTCGCTGACCCTGGCCGGGGCCACCCCGCCGTTCGACGAGCAGGTAGGCCGGATCCGGATGCCCCTGGGTTCGGGTGTGTCCGGCTGGGTGGCCAGCCACCGCGAGCCAGTGGTGATCGTCGCCGACAAGGAGGCCGACCCCCGCTATGTTCCGGTGGCGGCATTGCGGGGCCGGGACTTCACGTCGATGGCCTCGGTGCCGATGGAAACCGATCCGGGCGGGCTGGTCGGTGTGCTCAACGTGCACACCATCGAACGCCGCGACTTCACGCCGCGCGATATCGAGTTGCTACTTGTGATCGGTCGCCTCATCGCCGGATCGCTACACCAGGCGCGGCTGCACCGACAGCTCTCGACCCGCGAGCGCGCACATGAGGATTTCGCCGAACAGGTGATCGCGGCTCAGGAGAGCGAGCGGCGCCGGCTCGCCGGCGACATCCACGACGGCATCTCGCAGCGTCTGGTTAGCCTGACCTACCGGCTGGACGCCGCGGCCCGGGCCGTCGACGACGGCGATCAATCCGCGGCCGCCGAACAGATGGAGAAGGCTCGCGATCTGGTGGACCTCACCCTGGCCGAGGCGCGCTCGGCCATCAGCGGTCTGCGGCCTCCCGTTCTCGACGACTTCGGCCTGGCCGGGGGACTGGCCAGCCTGGCCGCCTCCATCCCGGAGGTGGATCTGGAACTCGACCTCGCTGATGACCGGCTGCCCGAGCACATTGAGGTCGCGCTGTACCGGATCGCCCAGGAGTGCGCGCAGAACGTCGTCAAGCATTCGCGCGCACTGGTGGCCACGGTGACATTCGCGGTGTCCGACGGGGTGGCGCGGCTGGAGGTCTGCGATAACGGGGTCGGGTTCGAGGCGGTCCCGGGCGCGCGCTCAACCGGCTACGGGATGTTGTCGATGGCTGAGCGAGCAGAACTCGTGGGCGGCTCTCTGGCGGTACGGTCCCAGCCGGGAGGTGGGACCACTGTCGCGGTTACTGTTCCGATCGATGGGCAAAACCGACTACCCTGACCGGACTACGGCAGTAGGAGGCAGGCAATGTCGATCGCCGGTGTGGTCGAACCCGCTGAATTCTTCGGCGATGAGGCCGTTCAGGACCCCTACCCGCTGTATGCCCGGTTGCGGGAGGACGGCGGCGTGCACCGGGTCGGTGACTCCGGTTTCTACCTCGTCGCCACCTGGGCTGCTGTGACCGAAGCGGCCAACCGGCCGGAGGACTTCTCCTCAAACCTGACCGGCCCGATCACCTACAGCCCGGAGCGCGGCGTTGCGCCGTTGAAGATGGACGGTCTCGGGGGACCGACCCATATCCTGGCCACCGCTGACGATCCCTCCCATGCCCTGCACCGCAAGCTGATGCTCGGCCAGTTCACGGCTAGACACGTGCGCGAGCTGGAATCGCATATCGTGGCGACTTTCGAAAACCTTTGGGCGCTTAAGGCTTCCGCCGACACGGTCGAGTGGATGGACGCCGTGGCCAATCGGCTGCCGATGATGATCGTCGCCCGGCTGATCGGGGTTCCCGACGCCGACTCCGACCAGCTCGCGCGGTGGGGGTACGCCAGCACCCAACTACTCGACGGTCTGTTGTCCGAAGATTCGGTCAACGCGTCGATGAAGTCACTCGGTGAACTCAACGCCTACATCGTCGAACACCTCAACAGAGCCCAATCCGCTCCCTCCGACGATCTGATCAGCGTGCTGGCCACGGTCTGCACCGAGGGGCAACTGGACCGTTTCACCGCTCAGATGATCCTGATCTCATTGTTCAGCGCCGGCGGGGAGTCGACTGCCTCGCTGCTGGGCACTGCGGTGACCATTCTCGCCACACAGCCGGAATTGCAGCGAGCGCTGCGCGACGATCCGCAACTCATGCCGACCTTCATCGAGGAGACGCTGCGTCTGGAGCCGCCGTTCCGGGCGCATCACCGGCATGTGCTGCACGACACCGAACTAGCCGGCTGCGCCCTGCCCAAGGACTCCCGCATTCTTCTGCTGTGGGGGGCGGCCAACCGTGACCCGGCCCAGTTCGACGCACCCGATGAGCTGCGTCTGGACCGGCCGAAGACCAAGGGCCACATGACATTCGGCAAGGGTCTGCACTTCTGCCTCGGAGCATCACTGGCCAGATTGGAAGCATCCACCGTGCTAGGGCTGCTACTGGACCGCACCGACTGGTTCGAGGCCGCCGACGTCGGTCCGTGGTTACCCAGCGTGCTCGCTCGCCGCCGGGAACATCTGCAACTGACGCTGCGCTGACTGATTAGGCCCTGCCTGATTAGACCCTGACTGATCAGACCCTGACTGATTAGGCCCTGCCTGATTAGGCCCTGCCTGATTAGGCCCTGACTGATTACGCGTTGTCGGCGTTGGACCGCGGGAAACCGCCGCCCTGCGGGAAGAGTGGGAACACCACATCGTCGAGTTTTTCCGGATCTCCGGCCGTCCGGTTCACCGTTGCGCCCCAGATATTGCCGTCCGGTGATACCGCCAGCGACCAGGCGTGGCCGTGAGTGTCTTGCCGGACGACCTCCGGGTCGCCGGTCACCGCGCCGGTGGCCTGCGCCAACCGGATCGCCACCGTCTGCTTGGTGTTGACCAGGTTCACCAGCACGGTGCCGTCCAGTGCCGCGCACCCCGCTACGCCCGGTCGGTCCGGCCAGGTCCATACCGTGGTGGCCTTACCGTCGGGGTCGATGCGCTGCAGGCGGTCGCCCGCCGGGGCGCGGTCCGTGACGTAGAGCGACTTGTCCGCCGGATCGCGACACATGCCGCCACCGGCCCCGAGTCCGCTCAGTGCCGTGGTCGGGGCAGCCTGATCGACCGTTGTCGGCTGCTCGATACGAATCACCTTGCCCGCCAGGGATTTTGGATCTGCCGCCAGTGCGGGGTTGCCAGCGTCTCCGGTCTGCACCAGCAGAGTGGTCGGGCTGGTGAAGATCAGCGAGCCGGTGTTACCCGCAGCGCCCCTGGGGATTCCGGTCAGCAGGTCCTTGGGCACATCGCCGTCGGCGATACGGATCACCCGGTTGTCGGTCGGCGTGCTGATGTAGGCATACATCAGCCGGTCCTGTTCGTAGGTCGGCGATAGCGCGATATCCATCAGGCCGCCGTCGCCGGCGCCGTCCACTCCAATGACGACCTTGACCTTCGGTTCGGCGCTGACCGACACCTCCTTGACCGCGCCGGTGGTGCGCTCTGCGACCAGGGCGGTCTTGGCGTCGGAGCCCATGATGAGCCCGCTAGTGCTCTCCAAGCAGCCCTGCATCACACCGGGTGCCGGGCAGGCTTTCGGGAACGGCTTGGCCGGAAGGGGTGGCGGCGGGGGTGGGGTGGACGGCGGTCCCGGCACCAGCTCCGGTGGGGTGGTGAACGGTTGGGACACCGTGTTGTCGAAACGCGCGCAACCGGAGGCCGCTGCCAGAGGGAGCGTCGCGCACACCACGGCCACACCCGCGGTGATCGACCGGCGCATACGCATGCCCGCCAGGTTACGGACTGCCCGGCGCTATCCGCCACGGCGTCGGTGGAGTGCGCGTGTTCGGGGCGATATTGCGCACGGAAAGCGCGGCTCAAATCCACGATTTACGCGCGATTGCACTTACGCTGACACCTGTGACGAGCCAAAACCCCGGTCCCGGCTGGCAGCGACCCGAGGACTCCCCGGTGCGGCCCGCGTCGGCGCGGTTGGTTGATCCCGAGGACGACCTCGGATCGGCGACCTACGGTGGCGACTTCGAGACCACCAGGATCCCGCCGTTCGGGTCGCCGGCGGCGCCGCCCGGGTCGATACCCGGTCCAAGCCCGTCCGCTGCCGGATACGGCCTCTTCCAGGACCCCGAACCGCTGCCGTATGTGCAGCCGCCGGCTGATACCCCACAACCATCGGTCGCTCCGGTGGAAATCGTGGCCGTCGACGCCGAGAAACAGGCGAAGGCGGTCGGCCGGCGCGGTACCCAGGACCTGGGACTGCTGCTGCTTCGGGTGGCACTCGGCGTGGTGTTCATCGCCCACGGCCTGCAGAAGGCATTCGGGTGGTGGGGCGGCACGGGCCTCGACGGTTTCAAGGAATCGCTGGTCGAGGCGGGCTATCAGAATGCCGGGCTGCTGACCTATGTCGCGGCGGGCACTCAGATTGCCGCCGGGGTGCTTTTGGTGCTCGGGTTGTTCACTCCGATCGCCGCGGCGGCGGCACTGGCGTTTCTGGTCAACAGCGTGCTGGTCAACTTCTCTGCCCAACGCAAGGACGGCGGCCTGTTCGTCTTCGGCTCCGACGTCGAGTACCTGTTGGTGCTGGTCGTCCTCGCGGCGGCGGTCATCCTGATCGGGCCGGGCCGCTACGGCTTCGACGGCGGTCGCGGCTGGGCCCGACGGCCGTTCATCGGGTCCTTCCTCGCTCTGGTGCTGGGCGCCGGCGGCGGCGTCGCCGCCTGGCTTTTCCTGCACGGCATCAACCCATTCGCCTGAGCTGGGTCACCGCACCCCTTTGTTCGAGCCGGGTCACCGCTGCCCGTACGGATTGGGCACCCGACCGCCGCTGGCGGCCGTCAACCGGGGCAGTGTCGCGAACGTCACGGCCGGCAACAGCACCTCATCGCCCTCTGCGCGGCAGGCCCGCGCCCATCCACCCCGGCTGAATTTCAGGCCCTCGACGTCTGACCACGGCAGCGTCCGGCTGCTCACCAGGCCGCGGGCCGTGACGGTCTCGGGGTCCGCGACCGTACGCAGCCGGGCAATCGCCACTGCGATGAGTGCGGGGAAGATCAGCAGCGGCAGTGCCCAGTTTCCCAGAACGGGGATGAACACCACGACGCTGAGCGCCACTAACGCCGGAGCGAACTGCGCCATCGGGGAGATCCGGATCACCGTCTTCTTCGGCTCGAGTGCCTCGGCGTCGGGGGTGCGGGATCGGCCGGGGGACACCACTGCATCATCGCACCGGCGGTGGCGCCGCCGGTGCAACCGACCGGGGATTTGACGCCTGAGCTGTGCCGAGACTAACCTCTGCAGGTATGACGACCGGCGGAGAGCTTGTAGTAGTAGGTCAGCGCGCTGGTGCCGCGCTCGTCCCAGTCCGGGTCTAGCCACACGCACCAGCGCGCAACCCTCGTACAGCTGCCCAGCTGTCGGGGGTTTTTTCTTGTCGAACGAACAACGAGGGAATTCGAGGACACAGTGAGCGCACCCGCAACGCGAGCACCCGAGGCGTCGGATGAGGCGTCGAATAATGAGACTGCTAGAAGCAAGGCCTCGAAATCCAACGGCGCACATGACACCGACGCTGCGGATAAGGCCTCCGGTAAACACGGCAGGCACATTGCGGCCCACCAAATCACCGGCGCCGAGGCGGTGGTTCGGTCCCTGGAGGAACTCGGCGTCGAGGTCATCTTCGGCATCCCCGGCGGCGCGGTGCTGCCCGTGTATGACCCGCTGTTCGATTCGCAGAAACTTCGTCACGTCCTAGTTCGCCACGAGCAGGGCGCAGGACATGCCGCCAGCGGCTACGCGCACGCCACCGGCAAGGTCGGGGTCATGATTGCCACCTCGGGTCCGGGCGCGACGAATCTGGTCACCCCGCTGGCCGACGCCCAGATGGATTCCGTCCCGGTGGTCGCGATCACCGGTCAGGTGGGTCGCAGCCTGATTGGAACCGACGCCTTCCAGGAGGCCGACATCACCGGCATGACGATGCCGATCACCAAGCACAACTTCCTGATTCGCAACGGAGACGACATCCCCAGGATGATCGCCGAGGCATTCCACATCGCCTCGACCGGTCGCCCCGGTGCGGTGCTGGTCGACATCCCCAAGGATCTGCTGCAGGGTCAGTGCACATTCTCCTGGCCGCCCGAGATGGACCTGCCCGGGTACAAGCCGAACACCAAACCGCACAGCCGCCAGATCAAGGAAGCCGCCAAACTCATCGTCGCGGCCCGCAAGCCGGTGCTCTACGTCGGCGGCGGCGTGATTCGCGGCGATGCCTGCGACGAATTGGCCGAACTGGCTGAGCTGACCGGCATCCCGGTGGTGACCACGCTGATGGCCCGCGGGGCCTTCCCGGACAGCCACCGGCAGAATCTCGGCATGCCGGGTATGCACGGCACCGTCGCCGCGGTGGCCGGCCTGCAAAAGAGCGATCTGCTGATCACCCTCGGTGCCCGCTTCGACGACCGGGTGACCGGCAAGTTGGACTCATTCGCGCCCGGCGCCAAGGTGATTCACGCCGATATCGACCCGGCCGAGATCGGCAAGAACCGCCATCCCGATGTACCGATCGTTGGCGATATCAAGGCTGTCATCACCGAATTGATCGAGGTGCTGCGCAAGGACCGCGGCGGCGACGACCGGATCGGCAATGAAGGAGTCGAAGACCCCGACCTCGCGGACTGGTGGTCCTACCTCGACGGTCTGCGCGCGACCTACCCGCTGAGTTGGGATCCCCAGACCGACGGTAGCCTCAGCCCGGAGTACGTGATCTCCGAACTCGGCAAGATCGCCGGTCCGGACGCCATCTACGTCGCGGGCGTGGGTCAGCACCAGATGTGGGCCGCGCAGTTCATCTCCTACGAGAAGCCGCGCACCTGGCTGAACTCCGGCGGCCTGGGCACCATGGGCTACGCCGTCCCGGCGGCCATGGGCGCCAAGATGGCCTGCCCGGACGCCGAAGTGTGGGCGATCGACGGCGACGGCTGTTTCCAGATGACCAACCAGGAGTTGGCCACCTGTGCCATCGAAGGGGTGCCGATCAAGGTCGCGCTGATCAACAACGGAAACCTGGGCATGGTCCGGCAGTGGCAGACGCTGTTCTACGGCGAGCGCTACAGCCAGACCGACCTGTCCACGCACAGCCGCCGCATCCCCGACTTCGTCAAGCTTGCCGAAGCGCTGGGATGTGTCGGATTACGTTGCGAGCGAGCCGAAGACGTCGACGACGTGATCAACCAGGCGCGTGCGATCAACGACCGGCCGGTGGTGATCGACTTCATCGTGGGCGCCGACGCCCAGGTGTGGCCGATGGTCGCCGCCGGTGCCGGCAACGATCAGATCATGGCGGCGCGCAATATTCGGCCGCTGTTCGACGAGGACAACTCCGAGGGACGGGCGTGATGGGAACAACATCGAGTCGCTGGCCGTGGGTGCCACCGAGCACAAGAACATGTCCCGGATGACGATCGTGGTCACGGCCGAGGAGACCCCACTCGAGCAGATCACCAAGCAGCTCAACAAGCTGATCAACGTGATCAAGATCTTCGAGCACGAAGAGGGCAACATGGTGGCGCGTGAGTTGTGGCTGATCAAGGTCCGCACCGACACGGCAAACCGCAGCCAGGTCATCGAAGCGGCAAACCTGTTCCGCGCCAAGGTTATCGACGTATCCACCGAGTCACTGACCATTGAGGCGACCGGCACACAGGAGAAGCTGGATGCACTGCTGCGGGTGCTCGAACCCTATGGCATCCGTGAACTCGTGCAGTCCGGTGTGGTAGCACTGTCGCGCGGCCCGCGCGGCATGACGAACTCGAAATAGCAGTAGCCAACCTAGCGATAGAAGGAAACTCACCGTGGCTTCAACCGGGATTGCGATGTTCTACGACGACGACGCCGACCTGTCGATCATCCAGGGTCTCAAAGTGGGCGTCATCGGATACGGCAGCCAGGGCCATGCCCACTCGCTGAGCCTGCGCGACTCCGGTGTGGCGGTGAAGGTGGGCCTCAAAGAAGGCTCCAAGTCGCGGGAGAAGGTCATCGAGCAGGGACTTGAGGTCGACACTCCGGCCGCGGTGGCCAGGTGGGCGGACGTCATCATGCTGCTGGCGCCCGATACCGCGCAGGCCGAGATCTTCACAACCGATATCGCGCCCAACCTCGAGGCCGGCAACGCATTGTTCTTCGGTCACGGCCTCAACATTCACTTCGGTCTGATCAAGCCGCCCGCCAACGTCACCATCGGAATGGTGGCGCCGACGGGCCCGGGTCACCTGGTGCGCCGGCAGTTCGTCGACGGCAAAGGCGTGCCGTGTCTGGTGGCCATCGACCAGGATCCGACCGGCGAGGGTCAGGCGCTGGCACTGTCGTACGCCAAGGGCATCGGCGGCACCCGCGCCGGGGTCATCAAGACCACCTTCAAGGACGAGACCGAGACCGACCTGTTCGGCGAGCAGGCCGTGTTGTGCGGCGGCACTGAGGAATTGGTCAAGACCGGCTTCGAGGTCATGGTCGAGGCCGGCTACGCGCCGGAACTGGCCTACTTCGAGGTGCTGCACGAACTCAAGCTGATCGTCGACCTGATGTACGAGGGCGGGATCGCCCGGATGAACTACTCGGTGTCCGACACCGCCGAGTACGGCGGCTACCTGTCCGGTCCGCGGGTCATCGACGCAGGCACCAAAGAGCGGATGAAGCAGATTCTGGCCGAGATCCAGGACGGCACCTTCGTCAAGCGCCTCGTGGCCAACATGGAGGGCGGCAACAAAGAGCTCGAGGCGTTGCGCAAGCAAAACGCCGAGCATCCCATCGAGGTCACCGGCAAAAAACTCCGCGACCTGATGAGCTGGGTGGACCGGCCGCTGACCGACACGGCGTAGCTGCTTGCGTGGTCAGTAGTGGTATCGGGCTTTGAGGATCCGTACCTCGTGGTCGTCAGCGCGGTACACCAAACGATGTTCGTCGTCGATGCGGCGTGACCAATAGCCGGATAACTCACCCCGCAGGGGTTCCGGCTTGCCGATCCCGGTGAAGGGGTCGCGCTGGATCTCCGCAATGATCCGGGTAATCCGGCGGGCCGCTTTGCGGTCTGATCCGAGCCAGTACAGGAAGTCGTCCCAGGCGGCCGGGTCGAACCGGATCGCCCTCACTCCTCGCCGCCGGCCATTTCCCGAAGCTCATCAAGTGAAGAGTCGACGCCGACGTGGTCTGCCCGGTCGCGGGCGACGGCTTCCATCAGGCGCTTGGCGTTTTCCGGCGAGCGCAGCAGATAAACAGTCTCCTGCCACGAGTCGTAGTCGTCTGCGGACATCAACACCGCATCTCCTGCTTTGGAAGTAATACGTACCGGTTCATGGTCGGTGTTGACCTGTTCCAGCAGGGGGAAAAGGCGTTGGCGGGCTTCACTGGCGCTGATGGCCATGTCTTGGCTCCTTCCCGTGCCATATTATGGTACCAAAGTTGTACGACTAACTCGTGCCACTCTTCCCGAGCGCTGTTACGGCGCCAGCGACGGCACCTTCAGGCCGAACTCCCGCTTGAGCACGGTGCGCGCGGCGTAGTAACCGCTCATGCCGTGCACGCCGCCGCCCGGCGGGGTGGCCGACGAACACAGGTACGCCCGCGGCATCGGGGTGCTCCACGGGTTGACTCGCGGGGTGGGGCCAAGCAGTGCGCGCAGCACCGCATTGCCGCCGACCCCGATGTCACCGCCGACGTAGTTGGCGTCGTGGTCGGCCAGTCGGTTGGCCGGAATGCTGCGCGCGGAGACCACGATGTCGGTGAAGCCGGGCGCGAATCTCTCCATGATGGCGGTGATGGTGCCGCGTTGGTCCACCGAAGATCCAGCCGGTACGTGCGCATAGGTCCAGAACGGCCGGCGGCCATGGGCATCGATCCGACTCGGATCGGCGATGTAGGACTGCGCGGCCAGCACCATCGGCCACTGAGCATGCCGGCCGGCGACGATCTCACGTTCGGCGTGTGCCATGCGGGCGCGGTCACCGCCCAGATGCAGTGTCGCGGTGCCGGCTAGTCGCGTGTCGATCCACGGAATATCTTCGGAAAGAACAAAATCCACCTTGGCAACGCCGGGACCGTATCGGTAGCGCTGCAGTGCGCGGGCATAGCGTGCGGGAAGGGCATCGCCGTAGATGCTTAACAGCGCGGTGGGAGCAGTGTCATAGAGCACGACCCCGTCGGGCGGTGACGTCACTTCGGTGTCGGTGTGCAGGACGCCGCCGTGGGCGCGCAGATCAGCGATCAGAGCGTTGGCGATGGCCTGACTGCCGCCCACCGGAACCGGCCAGCCCACCGTGTGTGCCAGAGTCGCCAGCATCAGGCCCGCGCCGGCACCGACGAACGACGGCATGGGCGAAATCGTATGTGCCGCAACGCCGGTGAACAGTGCGCGAGCGTCCTCGCCGCGTAAAGTTCCCCAGGCCGGGGTGCCCTGCTCGATCATCCGTCGGCCGAGATGCACTGCCGCAGGGACATCGGTGGGGATCGAACGTTTATCGCCGATCAGCAGGCCCACGACATCGTCGGCGTCGGCGACCAGCGGACCCAATAGATGACGCCAGGATTCGCCGTGGTGCAAGCCTGCACAGGTGCGGTCCAAGTCGTGGTAGGCGAGTGCGGCCGGACGGCCGGGCAGGGGATTGGCGTAGGAGATCTCCGGTACCACCAGTCCTACGCCGCGGGCGGCTAGATCGAACTCCGCGAAGAACGGTGACGCCAGCGCCAACGGATGGATCGCCGAGCAGATGTCGTGGCCGACACCGGGGGAGTCGGGGTCGGGCAGGGTGCGAGAGCCCCCGCCCAGGGTGGGCTGGGCCTCGAGCACCTGGACCCGCAACCCGGCCCGGGCGCAGATCACCGCCGCACTAAGCCCGTTGGGGCCGCTGCCGACCACGGTGACGTCCATCTGATGATTAGACGCCATGGCCGCGCCCATTACGCTGTCCGGGTGAGCCTCCCCGTTGTACTGATCGCCGATAAACTCGCCCAATCAACCGTCGCCGCCCTGGGAGACCAGGTGGAGGTGCGCTGGGTGGACGGCCCGGACCGTCCCAAACTGCTGGAGGCGGTCGTCGACGCCGACGCGTTACTGGTGCGCTCGGCCACCACCGTCGATGCCGAGGTGATCGCCGCCGCGCCCAGGTTGAAGATCATCGCCCGCGCCGGCGTCGGCCTGGACAACGTCGACGTCGATGCCGCCACCGCCGCCGGTGTGCTGGTGGTCAACGCCCCCACCTCCAACATCCACAGCGCCGCCGAGCATGCCATCGCGTTGATGCTGTCCGCGGCACGTCAGATCCCCGCCGCCGATGCCACCCTGCGCGAGCACGCCTGGAAACGGTCGGCATTCAACGGCACCGAGATCTACGGCAAGACCGTCGGCGTGGTGGGACTGGGCCGTATCGGCCAACTGGTCGCGGCGCGGCTGGCGGCGTTCGGTACCCACATCATCGCCTACGACCCCTACGTGCCGCCGGCCCGCGCCGCGCAACTCGGCATCGAACTGCTGCCACTCGATGACGTGCTGGCCCGGGCCGACTTCATCTCGGTGCACCTGCCCAAGACCAAGGAGACCGCCGGTCTGCTCGGCAAGGAGGCACTGGCCAAGACCAAACCCGGCGTGATCATCGTCAACGCCGCCCGGGGCGGCCTGATCGACGAGCAGGCATTGGCTGACGCGATCACCAGCGGTCACGTTCGCGCCGCCGGCCTGGATGTGTTCGCCACCGAACCATGCACCGACAGCCCACTGTTCGATCTGCCGCAGGCGGTGGTGACCCCACACCTGGGGGCATCGACGTCGGAGGCTCAGGACCGGGCAGGCACCGACGTCGCCGCGAGCGTCAAGCTGGCCATGGCCGGCGAGTTCGTTCCGGACGCGGTCAACGTCGGCGGCGGGGTGGTCAGCGAGGACGTGGCGCCGTGGCTGGATCTGGTGCGCAAGCTCGGATTGCTGGCAGGGGTGCTCGGAACCGAGGCTCCGGACAGCCTCTCAGTGCGGGTGTGCGGCGAGATCGCCTCCGAAGACGTTGGGGTGCTGAAGCTTTCGGCGCTGCGCGGGCTGTTCTCAACGATGACCGATCAACCGGTGACATTCGTCAATGCCCCGGGCCTGGCTGCTGACCGGGGTCTGGGTGCCGAGTTGAGCACGGTTGGCGAGAGCCCCAACCACCGCAGCCTGGTCGAGGTGAAGGTGGTGGCGTCCGACGGTTCGACGGTCACTGTCGCTGGCACGCTGTCCGGGCCGCAGGAGGTGCAGAAAATCGTGGCGATCAACGGACGCAGCTTCGATCTGCGTGCCGAGGGTGTGAATCTGATCCTGCACTACGGCGACAAGCCCGGCGTGCTGGGCCAGATCGGCACGCAGCTGGGCAGTGCCGGGGTGAATATCCTTGCCGCCCAGATGAGTCAGGACGCCAGCGGTCCGGGCGCCACGATGATGCTGCGGCTGGATCGCGATGTGCCTCCTGATATTCGGGAGCGGATCTGCGCGGCCGTCGACGCTGGGACTCTTGACGTCGTTGACCTGTCATGAAGCTCGC
>JAPLAO010000119.1 GCA_026393245.1 Mycobacterium sp.
AAGCCCCGGATCGAATTGCGCGGCCGGATACATGACAGACCCGAACTCGGGCAACTGCTGGCAGACGGTCGGGAACGGTTCGCCCACGATCGGCGGGGGGCCGTGCATGCCGGGCCGGATCGGCACCTGCCTGGGCTACCTCGCGAACAATCCGTACGCCCCCGGCGACACGCTTCCTGTCAACAACAACTGGTGACGCGAGCCGCCGCTGATCCGGCGGACATGTCGATCGGCGCGGTCGCGTGCTGAGACCCGTCGGTCGCCTCGGTGCGGCCAAGGTCGCCGGTTTGGTGTCGTGGCAGTTGCGGTACGACCTGCTCGGAATCGTGATCATCGCGGGCCTGCTGATCCCGGTGCCCGATACGAATCAGGTTCAGTACGCCACCGCGGTGCTGTCCGTGCTGGGCATCGGCGCATCGGTGTTCATCGCCTTCCGCAACACCACCGCCTACAACCGGTGGTGGGAGGCCCGAACGCTGTGGGGCTCTCAGATCATCAACTCACGGGTTCTGCACAACGGGCTCACGTCGGTCGACGACGGTTCAGCTGCGATGGCCGCGATTCTGGACCGGATGCGCCGTCGTGAAGTCCGGTACTGCTGGCAACTGGCCGCCGAGATGCGCGGAGTCGCGCCACTGCCGGGGGTGACGGAGTTGACGCCCGAGGATCCCCCCGGCACCGACGCCACCGAACTGCTGAACCGTCAGGCGGCAGACGTCCAGATCCTGGCCGCGGACGGTCTCATCGATCAGCAGGCCCGGGTGATGCTGATGGCGGCGAATACCGGATCGGCGACAGCGCAGAGCGGACTCGAGCGAATTCGCAACGAGCCCTTCCCGATTCACTACGACTTCTTCATCCGGATGCTGGCGTGGTTCTTCGGGATCATGGCGTTCAGCCGTCTCGACTCCAATGATCACGATGTTTTCAGCCTGTTCGTGGGCATGCTGTTGATGGCAGTGTTCGTGATCGCCGAACGTCTCGGGCATTTCATCGAGAAGCCGATGAATAACAGCATCTTCGACATTGCCATGTACCGGTTCTGCGGCACGATCACCGCCAACCTGCTGGGTCGCGGACATCCGCTGGCCCAACCGCGGGAGAGCGACACAGCCAGCGTGTGGATGTGACCTCAGGCAGGGTTCGTCGAGATGTCGTCGATGAGGCGGCGTAGGACATCCATCGCCGCGGACAAGGTGTCGCGGTCGCTCTCCGACAGTCCCTGGATGCGCGGGTCGATCACCTTTGCGCGATCCGCACGCACCTGCGCGAGCATGTCCGAACCCGTCTCGGTGATGTGGATGCGGACCGCACGCGCGTCATCCGGGTCGGGTGTTCGCGCCACCAGGCCGGCGCTCTCGAGGCGGCGCACCTGGGTGGTCATCGTCGGCTGCGCGCAGTGATCGAGTTCGGCGAGGTCCGAGATCCGCGCCTCGCCTCGGTCGTCGATGGTGCCCAGCAATCTGGCCTGTGCCCATGGCAGTGGCAGCCGGATTCGCTGAGTCGCCAACCGGTTGAGCCTCGCCACCACGGTGAGCAACTCGGATCCCAGACCGGCGGCGGGCGTCTCCGGTGCGCCCCGCGTCATGGCGGAGATGTTACATAGAACAACTATGCGCTGGCGAACACCGATGCGCTGGCACCGTCGGCGAAGTTCAACCTCGCTGACTGGCAGAATCGGGGAGTGACTTCGACAGCCGGGCGGCCCGCGCGCGCGCTGTCGCCGGTCGAAATGGCCCACGCCGCCGTGATGGGCGCGCTGAGTTCGGCGCTGGCCATCCTGTCGGTGATCGTTCCGTTCGCCGGTGGGCTCTCACTGCTGGTGACAGTCCCGATGGGACTTCTCGGCTACCGCTACCGGCTGCGCGTGCTGCTGGCCGCAACATTCGCGGCCTGCACGGTGAGCTTCCTGATCGCCGGTATCAGCGGCTTCATGGTGGTGCTCAACTGCGCCTACGTCGGCGGGATGACCGGCATCATCAAGCGCCGCGGGGGCGGTATCGCGATGGTCTTGGCGGCGTCGGTGGTCGCCGGTACCGCCCTCGGGCTGTGGATCGTCGGCGTCCTGCTGGTACTGCACCGGTTGCGCACCGTCACCTTCGAGGCGATCACCGCCAATTTTGACGGTGTGATGGCGCTGATGTCCCAGTTTGAGCCGTTCCGTCAGTCCGCTCAGGACACCAGGGCGATATTCGATCTCGCGCTTCGGTACTGGCCGGTGCTGATGGTGGCGTACTCGATCTTCACCATCGTGCTGGTGTCGCTGGTGGCGTGGTGGGCGCTCTCGCGCGTGTTGGACCGACTGCGCGGCATCCCCGACGTTCATAAATTGGACGCCCCAGCCGAGGTCGGTCCGGTAGGCCCGGTGCCGGTGGCGCTGACCGGGGCCCGGTTCCGCTATCCCGATGCCGACCATGACGCCCTGCGGCCGCTGACCATGACCGTCGACGCCGGCGAACACGTCGCCATCACCGGTGCCAACGGTTCGGGCAAGACCACACTGATGCTGCTGCTGTCCGGGCGCCAACCGACCTCCGGAACCATCACACGGCCGGGCGGCGTGGGCCTCGGACAGTTGGGCGGCACCGCGGTCGTCATGCAGCATCCCGAGAGCCAGGTTCTGGGTAGCCGCGTGGCCGACGACGTGGTGTGGGGCCTGCCGCCCGGAACCCGCACCGACGTTGGCCGATTGCTCGGTGAGGTGGGACTGGCCGGCATGGAGGAGCGCGACACCGGCGGGTTGTCCGGCGGCGAACTCCAGCGTCTCGCGGTGGCCGGGGCGCTGGCCCGCCAGCCGTCGATGCTGATCGCCGACGAGATCACCAGCATGGTCGACCAACGCGGTCGAGACGGCCTGTTGGACGTGCTGTCCGGGCTCGCCGAGCGCCACCGGATGGCACTGGTTCAGATCACCCATTACAACAGTGAAACTCAGATCGCCCACCGCACAGTCAATCTCAGTGACTCAGTGGACAACATGGTCATGGTCGAAGACGCCGCCGCGCCCGCGCCGACAGTGATCCAGACCTCGCACAGCAGCGTGCCAGTGTTGCAACTCGCGGGCGTCGGCCACGAGTACTTCCGCGGCACACCATGGGCCAAGACCGCTCTGCACGACGTCGACTTCACCGTCAACGAGGGCGATGGACTACTGATCCACGGCGGCAATGGCTCCGGAAAATCCACCCTGGCGTGGATCATGGCCGGCCTCATCACACCGAGCACCGGCACCTGCCTGGTGGCTGGCCAACCTGCCGACGAATGCGTGGGGCAGGTCGCGATCGCCTTCCAGGCGGCTCGTCTGCAACTGTTGAGCAGCCGGGTGGATCTCGAAGTCGCCTCCGCCGCAGGGTTTTCCCCGCACGACACCGATCGGGTGGTGGCCGCCCTGGCGACCGTCGGCCTGGATGGGTCACTGGCCCGCCGACGCGTCGACCAACTCAGCGGCGGGCAGATGCGTCGAGTGGTGATCGCCAGTCTGCTTGCTCGCTCGCCCAAGGCGTTGATCCTCGACGAGCCGTTGGCGGGCCTGGATGCCGTGAGCCGCCGCGGTCTGCTGCGGTTGTTGACCGACCTACGCCGCAACACCGGTCTGACGCTGGTGGTCATCTCGCACGACTTCGCCGGTCTTGAGGAACTCTGCCCGCGGATTCTGCACCTCGACAGGGGCACGCAGTTACCGGTAGCGGCCGCAGTGGAGGGCGCGCTGTGAGGGCCGCACGACAGCGCCGTTCGGTGGTATTGCTACGTCCGGTTCCCGGTACGTCGGTGATCCACCGACTGTGGGCCGGCACCAAATTGATTGTGGTCTTTGTGGTTTCGCTCGTCCTGGCGTTCTATCCGGGCTGGGCTGCGATCGCTCTGATGGCGGCGCTGGTGGCGGTCACGGTATGGCTGGCGCGGATTCCCCGCGGCGTGGTGCCATCGGTGCCGTGGTGGTTATGGCTGCTGGTCCTGCTGGGCTGCGTCACGGCCACCCTTGGTGGCGGTGAGCCGGTGCTGCACCTGTGGTCGACCGATCTGGCAGTCGGTGGTCTGCTGAAGTTCCTTCGTTTCACCGCGCTATCGCTCGTTCTGATCGCGCTGAGCGCGCTGGTGTCGTGGACCACCAAGGTTGCCGACGTCGCGCCTGCGGTGGCCACCCTGGGGCGGCCGTTTCGCATACTGCGCATCCCGGTTGACGACTGGGCCGTGGCGTTGGCGTTGGCATTGCGCGCCTTTCCGATGCTGATGGACGAGTTCAGGTTGCTCAATGCGGCCCGGCGCCTGCGGCCGCGGCCGGTACTGCCGGATGGCCGGGCCACCCGTCGGCGGTGGACGAGCGAGTTGATCGACCTGCTCGCCGCCGGCATCACGGTGGCACTGCGACGTGCCGATGAGATGGGCGACGCCATCACCGCGCGCGGCGGCACCGGCCAGATCTCGGCGGCACCGTCACGGCCCCGGGGCGCGGACTGGGTGGCGCTCGGCATCTGCGCAGCGCTCTGCGTGCTGGCGGTCTACTTGGAGATCCGGGGCGTCGGCGGCGTCTAGCCACGACGGGGCGTTAGCGTTGCGCCGTGACTCAACGTGGCGTCGACGCCGACTTCCTGGCCCTGCCACTGGGTGCGCTGGCGGATGCCGCGCTCTCGGCGGCCAGGGCGGCCGGCGCCAGTTATGCCGACCTGCGGGTGCACGCGATCACCACCGAGACCGTGCACCTGCGCGACGCCGACTTGGAGTCCGCCGTGCTGGATCGCGAGATCGGCCTGGCGGTGCGGGTGATCGTCGACGGCACCTGGGGCTTCGCCTCGCATGCCGGCCTGAGCCCCGAGGTCGCCGCGGAGTCGGCCCGGCACGCCGTCGGGGTGGCGAGGACGTTGGCCGCGCTCAACGCCGAGCGGATCGAACTGGCCGACGAACCCGTCTACGCCGACGCGGTCTGGGTGTCGGATTACCGCATCGACCCATTCGGCGTGCCCACCGCCGACAAGATCGCCCTGCTGGGGGAGTACTCCGGACGGCTGTTGGCATCCGATGGTGTGGATCACGTGTCGGCGATGGTGATGAGCGTCAAGGAGCAGACCTTCTACGCCGACACGTTCGGTTCGTCGATCACCCAGCAACGGGTCCGCACCATGCCGGCGCTGGAGGCGGTGGCCGTGGACGCCGCAGCCGGCAGTTTCGAGTCGATGCGCACGCTGGCTCCGCCGACCGGCCGCGGCTGGGAGGCGCTGGCCGGCGACGAGGTCTGGGACTGGTCGGGTGAGCTGGCCGAGCTTCCGGTTCTGCTAGCCGAGAAGACCAAGGCGCCCACCGTGGTGGCCGGTCCGACCGATCTGGTGATCGACCCCACCAACCTCTGGCTGACCATCCACGAGTCCATCGGCCACGCCACCGAGTACGACCGGGCCATCGGCTATGAGGCCGCCTATGCCGGCACGTCGTTCGCCACCCCGGACAAGTTGAACACCATGCGCTACGGCTCGCCGGTGATGAATGTCACCGCCGACCGCACCGCCGAATTCGGTTTGGCCACAACGGGATACGACGCCGAAGGAGTAGGCGCCCAGAGTTGGGATCTGGTGCGCGACGGCGTCTTCGTCGGCTACCAACTCGACCGGGTGTTCGCCAAGCGACTCGGCAAGGCTCGCTCCAACGGCTGTTCCTATGCCGACTCACCCCATCACGTGCCGATCCAGCGGATGCCCAACGTGTCGCTGCAACCCGGTGTCGAGGATCTAAGCACCGCCGATCTGATCAGCCGGGTGGACAACGGCATTTACATCATCGGCGACAAGTCGTGGTCAATTGACATGCAGCGCTACAACTTCCAGTTCACCGGCCAGCGGTTCTACCGGATCCGTGACGGCCGCCTCGACGGACAGCTGCGCGATGTCGCCTACCAGGCCACCACCACCGACTTCTGGAACTCCATGGAGGCTGTCGGCGGCGCGTCGACGTGGCGACTCGGCGGGGCGTTCAACTGCGGCAAGGCCCAGCCGGGCCAGGTGGCCGCCGTCAGCCACGGCTGCCCGTCGGCGCTGTTCCGAAAGGTGAACGTGCTCAACACCGTCGAGGAGTCCGGCCGATGAGTGCGCTGATCCCCGCTCAGCAGGTGGTCGAACTGGCGCTGGCGGCCGCGGCGAAGTCTCACCGCAGCGACGAGACGATCGTCATCGTCACCGAGGTCGCGGATGCCTCGCTGCGCTGGGCCGGCAATTCCATGACTACCAACGGGGTGTCCATCTCGCGGTCGACATCGGTGATTTGCATTGTGCGCAAGGGTGGTTCCGCGCATGTCGGGGCGCTGCGCTCCAGTGCGGTCGACTCTGGAGCGATTGCCGATCTGGTTGCAGCCGCCGAGGAAGCCGCCCACGCCGCACCCGCAGCCCGGGACAGCGCGGCACTGCTGACCGGATCCGGGG
The DNA here is from genome assembly GCA_026393245.1 of Mycobacterium sp. Classification (GTDB taxonomy): domain Bacteria; phylum Actinomycetota; class Actinomycetes; order Mycobacteriales; family Mycobacteriaceae; genus Mycobacterium. Next base: position 6,408 of record JAPLAO010000119.1, read on the forward strand.
CGCCGCCAGACTACTGGGATGCCCCGATTCCGGAGACCGGCGCGCAGGTCTTCGGTGACCTCGCCCGTTCGCTATCGGCTGGCTTCGCCCGCGCCGACCGGCTTTACGGCTATGCCCACCATCTGGTGGAGACGACGTTCCTGGGCACCTCGACCGGACTGCGGCGCCGCTTCACCCAACCCACCGGCACGGTGGAGATCAACGCCAAACGCGGCGACGCCAGCGCGTGGGCAGGGGTGAGCTCACCCTGGTTCGCCGATGTGCCGACCGACGCACTGCTGGACGACCTTTCGATGCGGCTGGGGTGGGCGCAGCGCACCGTGGAGTTGCCCGCGGGGCGTTACGAAACCCTGATGCCGCCCTCGACCGTCGCTGACATGATGATCTACCTCGGCTGGTCCATGGACGGCCGCGGCGCCCAGGAAGGCCGCACCGCGCTTTCGGCGCCGGGCGGGGGAACGCGGGTGGGGGAGAAGCTCACCGACCTGGCGCTGACGATGTACTCCGATCCGTTCGCGTCCGGTCAGGAGTGCGCGCCGTTCGTCCACACCGCATCAGGGTCCGAGCGGATCTCGCTGTTCGACAACGGCATGGATATCGACCGGGTGGACTGGATCCGCGACGGCACCATCGCTGCGCTGACCTACCCGCGGGCAGCGGCCGCAGAATTCGGAACCGCGGCGGCTGTTCCCGCCGACAACCTGCTGATGACCGGGGGCACCGCGTCGCTGCCCGAGATGGTCGCGGCCACCGAGCGTGGCCTGTTGCTGACGACGCTGTGGTACATCCGCACCGTCGACCCCACCACGCTGCTGCTCACCGGACTGACCCGCGACGGGGTGTACCTGATCGAGGACGGCCAAGTCACCGCCGCGGTCAACAACTTCCGGTTCAACGAGAGTCCACTGGATCTGCTGCGCCGGACCACCGAGGCCGGTATCGCCGAGGCGACCCTGCCGCGCGAATGGGGTGACTGGGCCACCCGTGCGGTGATGCCGACCCTGCGGATTCCCGACTTCCACATGTCCTCGGTCAGCCAGGCGCAATAATCGACTGTGCCCGTAGACGAGATCGACACCTGGCTGAGCCGACTGACGCGGCAGTCCCCGGCGGGACAGCAGCGAATAGTCGGACTGGTGCGCGCGACGTGCGCCGGTGCTGTGTCGCTGCCGGCATTGCCGACTGAACTCGCTGTGGCACAGGCCGAGTCGGATATCGAGACCGTCATCGCCGACTTCGCCGAGCAGTTCAGCATCGACGTCTCGTCGGTCACCGACGCCCAGCGCGCGGCCCTCACGGGTGCGCTCGGCCGGGCTGCGTTCGGTGCCGTCGTGCAGATGTACGTCGCCGACTTCCTGCCCCGGGTCGCCGCGGGCCTGACCGCGCTGGAACAACCGGTGGATTGGCTGCCTGACCAGCCGATGTGGGACGCCGGCATCGACGCCTCGGACGTCGTCTTCAACCATCTGCTGCCCGGGATCGCTCGCCTGCGCTCACTGGACCTGGTGACCACCGAAGTGGTGCGCCTGCGCGGGGCGGTCGCGCACAACTGCCGGTTGTGTAAGTCGCTGCGTGACAGCGCCGCACTGGATTCGGGCGGGTCGGAAAGTCTGTACGGCGATATCGAGCGCTACGAGGACTCGAGTTCGCTCACCGATGGTCACAAGGCGGCGCTGCGCTACGCCGACGCGCTGATCTGGTCTCCGTCGCGCATCGAACCCGCCGTCGCCGCCGATGTGCTGCAACACTTCTCGCCGGTTCAGGCCCGCGAACTGACGTTGGATGTCATGCGCAACGCCAGCAACAAGATCGCGGTCGCGCTGAAGGCCGACGCACCACGGGTAGAGCAGGGCACATCGCTGTACTACATCGACGCCGACGGGCAGCCGGTCTATTCCTGATGGCGGTCGGCAGGCTGTCCGAAGTGGTGATCGACTGCCACGATTGCGACTCACTCGCCGAGTTCTGGGCCGCGGTGCTGGGCGGAACTCCGGTGCGTGAATCGGCGGAGTGGGTGGCGGTGATCATGGCCGACGGTTCCACGACGGTGTCGTTCCAGCAGGTGCCCGAAGCGAAGGCGGCCAAGAACCGAGTGCATCTCGACGTTCTCGTCACCGATCTCGAGCAGGGTGCTGCGCAGTGCGTCGAACTCGGGGCGACGCAGGTGACCGATCGGCGATCTGACCCCATCGGGGATTTCATCGTCCTGCTTGACCCCGAGGGAAACGAGTTCTGCGTCGTCACGAACTGAGCCGATACCGCGCCGACGTGTCAGCGGTGCGGGATAGTCTCGGGCGTAGTGCTGGACGGGGCAGGCCAGCGGAACTGGGGGACTCGTGGGGACCATTCGATTGTTCTGTGCGGCCGTCGGCGTCGCACTGGGCGCGGCCTGCGCGATGGCGGTACCCGCCTACGCCGGGCCGTACGACCAGACCTGCGTGCGCCCGGACGGCACGGTATGCCCGCCGATGCCGCCTGGCTGCGTGCAGGAAAACGGTCTGCCGTGCTCGGGCGCGCTGCCCGATATCAACGCCGCCTGCATGCAGAACCCCGTCGTCTGCCGGTGGATCACCGGGTTCTAGAAGCCCACTCGCGTATCGTCGTCGTGTTGAACGACCGGGGGCGGTAGCTCAGTTGGTTAGAGCGTTCGAGCCCGACCCGCCCTACTAGTTCCTGGTAAATCCGGTTTCTTCCCGGTGGGACGCCTCTTGGCGCCCCGGGGTCACCGTTTATTCATCGTTTATGTCCACGGAAGGCTCTTGTAGAGCCGATCTATTCGGTCTCGGCCGGCGATCGTGGGAACAAGAGCGATTTGCCCGGACTGCGGGCCTCATAACGGCTTGGTTGCCGATCGAACCCCGACGCCCCGCAACGTTCTTCTTGTGCCAACTGGCCGGTGCTCAGAAATCGTATGCGGGATCGGCGTCGAGAATCTTGGCGAATATCGCGGTTAAGCCGCTGAGGTTGGATCCAGCTCGCGCAGCGTGACATGCGCCATGTAACTCGGACGAATCGGTCTTCTCCCAGTCGAGTCCGCTCCCGCGTTCGGCAAGCAGAAAGTCGAAGAATTCGCGGGTGGCGCGGCCATTGCCATCGCGGAAGGGATGCGCAAAGTTCGCGTAGTCGTACAGATATGCAACGGTGCCCGACAAACCCTCCTCGGCGACCGCCTTGAGTCGGTCAAGACGGTGAATCTCTGCGGCTACGTGATCCATGGGCTGAGGGATATTGGCCGGTGGGCAGAAGGACTCGTCACCCTTTTCAATCCCGACGGTCCGGAAGTCTCCGGCCCAGTCGTACACATCCTGAAAGAGCTGACGGTGGATCGCTCGAATGAAGCGAAGATCGTATGAGCGATCACCGAGAAGGCCTGGGTCCTCGCGAAGTTCGATCAGCCGTGCCTCGACGAGATCGTTCTCTGCGTTCCGTAGCTCGTTGAATGTCTTGGCGCCCACTCGGTTTCTTAGGACGCGAGTGCCAGGGATGAAGTAACCCAGCCAGTTTCGTTCGAGGTCGCCCGTGTCCCAGGGGTACGACACTCGTGGCTCGGTTACTTGATGTTGTAACGGTGACGGACGCGATCGCCGAGTTCCGCAGCGGTGATCGTTCCGCGCGCGTACGCGTCTTGGTCGTCGCGGGTGGCGTTGGTGCTGCGCGACCCTTCAAGTTCGGTGCTGCGGCGGATTGACTTAACGACCTTGACCCTGCGCTCGGCCTTCTGCACCTCGCTCACGTGCACACCACCGCCTTCATTCGACTCGGTTCAGGATAGGTGACCGGACAGACATTCGGGCCGATGCTCGACCGGTCGCTGCCGACCGGCAGGGACGATCGGATGACGGTAATCATGTCGGTAACCTTCAGTCGTAATACTAGTGCAATACAGTGTCGGGGATTGCCTACGCTCCGCCGCGATCGCTGTGACCACCACCAGGGAGGCCCTGATGAGTGACAAGACCGCCGACAAGCTCGCCGTAATCGCGGCCGAAGCCGAAGCCGCCGAGACTGACCAGACCGACCGCCCCATCCCGGCCCACGTCACGGTCGGCCGGCCTAACCGCGCTCGCAGCAGGGTCCTGCAGGTTCGCCTGAACCCCGATGAGTTCGAAGCGATCGAACGCATCGCCGCGTACCGCGGCCTACCGCCTTCGACCGTGGCCCGCGAACGACTGCTGGCCATGATCCGTGAGGACCAGGGGCCAGAGGCTGACGTGGCCACCGTGCTGGTTGACGTTGCCGATCAGCTCCGAGCTGTCGCCACACGCATAAACCCCAATGCAGTCGGGGCATGAGGACGATTGAGACGGCCGCGGCCCGATTGTTGCGTCGCCCGGAGTGGCGACGTGTTTAGCGCTTACGCGCTTGACGCTCTTCGAGCGGGGTTTTCATGCCCCTGGAACGGGCGGTGCACGGGGGTACTTCCAGATTCTCGAGCCTCGTTGACGCCGTTGCGGCGCGGACATCGATCTTGTTCACCAGTGCTTGCATCGCGGATGCGGGCTGACCGGTGTGTGGGTTCGTCGACTTCGTACAGCCCACGATGACTTACTTCCATCCCGAGGAGAGATTCCAGTTCGGAGTCCTCGAGGAATACAACGACAACCATGCTGGCACCCGTTATCTGGTCGAGTTCCCCGACGGCGAGAGTTACGTCTGCCGCTACTTCGCGTCCTATGAAAGCGAGAACAGCGGTGAACTAGACATCGAGATGGACGACCCGCGTTACGACGAGTTCTATCAAGTCGCGATGAACGTCGTCGAGACTGTTCGAACCGGAGTCCGCGGCTACCAAGAAGGTTTCACGCTGGACTATCGCGATTGGCCGGCGCTGATCAAGGACGTCGACCGGAGCGCAATCGTCTATCCGGCGCCATAGATCGGGTCTGGGCCCGAAGCCATCGAGGCCGAACAGGGCGACGACCCCAATCCCGGCGATCGAACGCATCGTCGCCGACTCTGCCTCCCGCGCTCCATCGTTGCCCGCGACAAGGTTCGCGGTGTGGCCGTAGGATTAGGGCCACGTCGACGGTTTTGTTTGGAGGTGTAGTCATGGAGCGCCAGTCCGCTAAGAAGGTGGTGGTGTCGAAAGCTGCCGTGAAGAAGGCGGGGGTGCGCGCTACAAAGTCCTCGGCCAAATTAGAGGGTCGGGTCGTGCCTGCGGGCTACATTCGGTCAGCCACCGTTGCGGCCTACATTGCAGAGCAGCAGCCGCCCGGGCATTGATGTCGCTGACACCCGGCTACGGTCAGACTCCACTGCAGCATGATGAGCTGGCCGCGCTGCTTCCCGAGGTCGTCGTCGTTTTGAGTGAGCCCGTCACTCGCGCTGCCGTATACGACCTAGAACAAGGGTTGCAGGACCGCGTGACCGACGAGTTGATGCCAGCGGCTATCGATGGTTCATTGCCGCTCGATGAGATTCTTAGCGACTACTTCGTCCGTGACCTCTACGTTCGGCTGTTCGGTCCCGTGTGGAACTGGGCTGGGCGGTGGCGGCGGACAGAGGTCAATATCGGCGTCGCACCGGAGCGGATTGCCGTTGAACTGCGTAACGCGCTCCAGTCCATCGCCTACCGCTGGGACCAGACCGACGACTGGACACCTCGACAGCTGGGAATCGTGGTGTACGCCGAGACCGTGCGAATCCATCCGTTCGCGGACGGGAACGGCCGCACCACAAGGTTTCTCGCTGACCTTGTGTTCGCGGCAGTCCAGGATCCCACCGAGGTTCAGTACGAATGGGATCTCGACAAAACGCGCTATATCGAACTTCTGCGCGCCTATGACCGGAATCGCGACGTGGCCAGTCTTGCGGCCTTCGTTGGTGTGGACAGGATCGAGTAATCACGTCGGGAGCCGGCGGGCCGTCCACTGCTGGACATCCAGTGGTCGAGGAGTCCTGATCTAGTCATCGTTTATTCATCGAATATGACCAGGAATCCACCGGAATCGCACGGAGGTTATAGGACCTCGAAATGACGAAATGCGTTCCGGCACATGATCTAACAGGAATGAAGCCGCTACGCTGAGAATCACCATTCGCTAATCCGTTGGTCGCGGGTTCGAGCCCCGCCCGCCCTACAAAAAGCTTGATGAGAGGCTATTTTTGAGCCGAAGCCTGATCGGGTCGGAGAAAAAGGGCCCATTTAAGGCCCACTTTTGTTTTCAGCCGTCACGGCGCGCTGCATGAGGTCAGCGACCTCCGGATGGAGCTTGTTCGTGGTGATGTAGTGGCGCAGGATCGTTCCGGTGCCGGCCTACGGCAGAGCTATAGGCGGGTGCTGCGGAAGTGCAGCGGTACGGGCAGATGGCAGTTTTACCTAAGCGCCAAGGCCCTAGTTTCCGGTGTTGACAGGCAGTGCGAGTGCACTGTTAATGCGGTAACGCCGATCGGCCTCGATCCGCCACGCTGATTGGCGACCGCGGGCGCGAAACTGCCAAGTTTCTAGGCCACTTCCAGCATGGTCATCCATATCTGGCTCGTCTTTTGATGGCTCTCCGATTAATGCGGTGTCTTCATCAATGCCGATGATGTGGGTCGCGGGCGCCGCTAGTGTCCGCATTGCAAAATTTGGTACCCACCGTGTGTAGCGGTCGAAATGCGGCAAGATGCGAACACCTGGAATGACGTGTAGCCCATCCACACCACCCGCACGCGGATGTCGAAGGTCGGGCACGTACCCCCCGAGGACCATGGCTCCGGCACTGCAACCGGCGAGGGCTGCGCCCTGGCGCCACTCGCGCTCTATCGCCTGCCAAACCAATGTTCCGACCAAGGTGCGGGCCAGGAAACTCGGGTTGCCGCCGGAAAGATAAATCAGGCCGGCGCCTGACACCAGGTCCGCCCAATTCGAATCGTTGGCATCGTCGCGATTGCGCACATCGAGAACCACCTGTTCAACGCCGAGTCGTCGGGCGGCCTGCGCGCCGAGGTTGTGCCAGTTATCCAGTGACCTCTGACCCTCCGGGGCTGCCGCCGTGGCAAGTTGCACGTAGCGCGCCGGTCGGTCGTGGAGTAGCCACTCTTCAACTTCCTGCATTACCGGTAGGTACTCGCCGCTGCCAACCAGTGCGAGTCGTCCGGCATCGGTCATGGGCGCAGCCTACGCAGCTGTGCGAAACCGGCCCAATCTCCGGGCCTCCCGGGCGTTGGGTGAAAACTCTCTGCGCGGCGTGCGCCGTGGCTGCGCCCGCAGTGGCGAATTTGGGCAGCGAGACCCCAACGCTGCTCGAACCGGATCGCTACAGGATGGCGATCCCGATGATGAGGGCGAAAGCGACATACGCGGCGACAATAACCAGCACTTCGGGGACGAAGCGTTCCGCCGCCAGCACCCGGCCGATGTCGATCCCGGTGACCAGTCCGATCAGCCGCACGCAGAGCGCCTGACCTATGAGCCCGAGGACGCCGAAGACCAGCGTTCCTAAGAGTCCCTGGATGAGGTCTCCGGAGGATGAGTAGATGGTCAGGACAACGATCAGGGCGATGGACACCACCCCGGCGGCTGCGATCGCGGCCGCATTCGGCCGGCCGGCCATCACCAGCGTCCGCAGCGGCCCCGGTGTGGTCCAGTCGATGACGAAGAAGCCCAGCACCACCAGGGCCACCCCAACAATCGTGTACAGCGCAATGGCCGAGACGCCCTGACCGACGGTTGACCAGTATCCGGGCTCCAGTCCAGCAGCCAGCATCGCAACTCCCTCTCGTTTCATAACTTAATGCGGTGTGGCACAAAGGCTGAGATGTTGTCGGTGATCAGGCCGGGACTCTCGCGGATGCCCAGGCCGGCCGACTCGTCGCCGACGATCCACGCCCCCAAACATGGATGCATGTCATCGAATTGCGGTAGCGGGTCGAACAACTGGTACACGTAGCCTTCCGCCCCGTAGACGCCGCCGGTCTCCATCTGGTATCCGGGGACCGCGACGGTGATGTTTCTGCCTTCGCGGCCGAGCTTCGGTTTGCGCAGATAATCGACGAGCTCGCGCGGTTCATCGATGTAGGCCGGTAGAAGGTTCGGGTGCCCGGGATACATCTCCCACAGCACCGCCAGGATCGTCTTATTGCTCAGCAGCGTCTTCCACAGCGGCTCCACCCACATCGTTTCGGGCAGGAGATCCACTGCGCGGCGGCCGAATTCGTCGTCGAGCACCCACTCCCACGGGTAGAGCTTGAACAACGACGAGA
>JAPLAO010000210.1 GCA_026393245.1 Mycobacterium sp.
AGTGGTGACCCCGGTCAGCGCAATCCGCTGTCCCAGTGCAGGGTCGGAAGCGTTGACGGGATGCGCGGAGACCACCCGCCGGCCAACACCACGGTTTATCTGACTGTTGCCTGCTGATCCCGGAGTCCCGAATCGGGCACGAACCACGTTGCTGGTCAACGGGCTTGTCCATAGTCCGTCGCACCCGGACGCCACCGCCATGGCGGTGCGCGACGGTGTGGTCGCCTGGCTGGGCGATGATGCCGTGGGGAAATCGCAGTTTCCGGACGCCGACGGCATTGACCTCGATGGCGCATTCGTCGCACCGGCGTTCGTTGACAGTCACGTCCACCTGACAGCCACCGGGCTGCAACTGACCGGACTGGATCTGTCGGCCGCCACGAGTCGCGAACAGTGCCTGCGGGTGATCGCCGAACATATCGCTGCCAACCCGAGTCAGCCGGTGTGGGGTCACGGGTGGGATGACAGCGTGTGGCCGGGAGGCCAGACGCTCACCACCGCCGATATCGACGCCGTCGCTGAACTCAATCCGGTTTATCTGTCCCGTGTCGATGTGCACTCTGCGGTCGCTTCAACTGCGCTGCGCGACAGAGTCTCCGGGCTGTTGTCGGTCGCGGGTTTCGATCCCCAGCGGCCGCTTTCGGCTCAAGCCCATCACCTGGTCCGCGCCGAGGCGCGCCGTCTGCTGACCGCTCGGCAACGCGATGACGCCCGCCGGGCCGCACTGGACGCGGCAGCGGCTGCGGGCGTCGTCGCCGTCCACGAGTGCGCCGGCCCGGATATCGGTGGCGCCGAGGATTGGAACGAGTTACGCGGCACCCACCATGGTGTGGACGTCGTCGGCTACTGGGGCGAGGCGGTGTCGACGGCGGATCAGGCCCGCGCACTCATTGAGGCCACCGGAGCCCGCGGGCTGGCCGGGGATCTGTTCGTCGACGGCGCACTCGGATCACACACGGCCTGGTTATCCGAGCCTTATACCGACGCGCCCGGTTGTACCGGCAACACCTACCTGGATACCGATGCGATCGTGTCGCACCTGTTCGCCTGCACCGAGGCCGGTGTCACGGCCGGATTCCATGTCATCGGCGACGGCGCCGTCACCGCAATCGTCGAGGCCCTCGAGCGGACCGTGGAACAGTTCGGTGTACCGGCGGTCGCCCGGTGCGGGCATCGGCTTGAGCACCTGGAGATGGTGTCGGCGCAGCAGGCGGCGAAACTCGGCGCTTGGGGGATCACCGCCAGCATGCAACCGGGCTTCGACGCGACGTGGGGCGGCGATGACGGCATGTATGCCAGCCGTCTCGGCGTTGATCGGGCTCGGATGCTCAACCCGTTGGCGCTGTTAGCGTCGGCGGGGGTGCCGCTGGCCTTCGGTTCAGACACTCCCGTGACCAGGATGGACCCCTGGGCCTGGGTGCGCGCGGCCAGCCGTCACCGGACACCGGGCAGCGCCATCTCGGTGCGGGCCGCCTTCGCCGCCGCTACCCGCGGGGCCTGGCGGGCTGGCGGGGTGCGGGATGGTGTGACCGGGACATTGGTGCCCGGAGCGCCCGCCTCCTATGCCATCTGGGACATCGCCGGGCTCGACGTCAGCGCCCCTGCCGACAGCGTGACGCGCTGGTCCACCGACCCTCGGTCGCGCGTTCCGGTGCTTCCCAACCTGGATCCCGACCGCCCATTGCCGCGCTGCCGGCAGACTGTGCACCGCGGCGTCGTGCTCCATGGGTAGCCGTGCTGAGATGTTCAGCCGCGAGCGGTTCGGTGCCGAGCGGTTCGGCCCCGTGCTGCTGCCAAGGATGCTGCGCCTCGGCATAGCCGTACTGGCCGGGCTGCTGATGTGCGTGAGTTTCCCGCCGGTCGGATGGTGGTGGTCTGCGGTGCCGGCACTGGCACTGCTGACCTGGGTTCTGGTGCACCCGGGCACCACAATGGCGGCCGGATTCGGTTACGGGTTCGTGTTTGGCCTGGCTTTCTACCTTCCACTGCTGCCGTGGATCGGTGGGCTGGTGGGCCCGATCCCGTGGCTGATGCTGGCGGCGATGGAGGCCTGCTTTCCGGCGCTATTCGGTGTGTTCGCGGTTTGTGTGGCCCGGCTGCCCGGCTGGCCGCTGTGGCTGGCGGCGGTCTGGTCGATGCAGGAGTGGCTCAAGTCCAGCATCCCATTCGGCGGATTCCCCTGGGGCGTCACCGCTTTCGGTCAATCAGACGGTCCATTCCTGGTGTTGGCGCAACTCGGTGGCGCGCCCGCAGTGTCATTCGCGATCGCTCTGCTGGCCACCTCGCTGTGCGCAGTCCTCACCGGTGCCGCGCAGTGGGTGCGACGCGGCGACACCGCATTGCAACTGCGCCCTTCGGCCGGTGCGCTGATCGCCGCCGGGGCGGGTATCTGTGCGGTGCTGCTGATCACTGCGGTGGCGGCACCTATCGTCCGGCGCGCCGCGATGGCCGACGACCCCACCATCGTTGTCGCCGCGATCCAGGGCAATGTGCCGCGGCTCGGCCTGGACTTCAACAGTCAGCGTCGCGCGGTGCTGGACAACCACGTCCGCCAGACGCTGCAACTGGCCGACGACGTCCGCACCGGCGAGGCGCCGCAGCCGAAGTTCGTGATCTGGCCGGAGAACTCCTCTGACATCGACCCGTTGAGCAATGCCGACGCCGCCGAACAGATCGGCGTCGCCGCCCGGGCCATCGGGGTGCCGATTCTGGTCGGAGCCGTCGTCGAACGCCCGGACGCGACGCCGGAGGACCCGGCGGCCTCTAATACCGTCATCGTGTGGGACCCCGTCACGGGGCCGGGTGAACGCCACGACAAGCAAATCGTTCAACCGTTCGGCGAGTATCTGCCGTGGCGTTCGTTCTTCCGGCACCTGTCGTCCTACGCCGACCGGGCCGGCTACTTCGTCCCCGGCGACGGCCCCGCGGTGGTGCACCCCGCGGGCGTGCCGGTCGGCGTGGCCACCTGCTGGGAGGTGATTTTCGACCGCGCGCTGCGCCGGTCGGTCCGAAACGGCGCGCAACTGCTGGCGGTCCCGACCAATAACGCCACCTTCGATCAACCCATGAGCGAACAACAACTGGCGTTCGCGAAACTGCGGGCCGTCGAACACGGCCGCTATCTCATCGTCGCCGGAACCACCGGAATCAGCGCCGCCATCGCCCCGGACGGCCGTGAACTGGCCCGCACCGCCTTTTTCACGCCCGCCTACCTCGATGTCGAGGTCCGCCTGCGGACCGAGCAGACCCCGGCGACCCGGTGGGCCGAACCCCTGCAGTGGTTGCTGGTGGCGGTCGCGGTAGCGGCTGTCGGCGTCGCAATGCTGCAGAATGGTGGTTCGGATCGCCCGTTGCGCATCCGGCGCCGGACCGACCGGCACGACGGAGGAGTCCCATGAGCACCCAGGGAAAGGCCCCGGCCAAGAAGGCCGCCGAGCCTCCCGTTCGGCGCACCCTGGTGATCATCCCGACCTACAACGAATTGGAGAACCTGCCGCTGATCCTGGACCGGGTGCACAAGGCCCGTCCGGATGTGCACGTACTGGTGGTCGACGATTCCAGCCCGGACGGTACCGGCGACCTCGCCGATGAGCGGGCGCTGGCCGACCCGGACCGCGTGCACGTCATGCACCGCACCGACAAGGATGGTCTCGGTGCCGCTTATTTGGCCGGTTTCGCCTGGGGACTGGCGCGCGAGTACAGCGTGCTGGTGGAGATGGACGCCGACGGCAGCCATGCCCCGGAGCAGCTGTACCGCCTGCTTGACGCCATCGACAACGGTGCCGACCTGGCGATCGGCTCCCGCTACGTCGACGGCGGAACCGTGCGTAACTGGCCCTGGCGACGGCTTGTGCTGTCGAAGTCGGCGAACACCTACTCCCGGCTGCTGCTGGGGGTGGGAATCCACGACATCACCGCCGGCTACCGGGCCTACCGGCGGGAGGCGCTGGAGAAACTCGACCTGTCCACGGTGGATTCCAAGGGGTACTGCTTCCAGATCGATCTGACCTGGCGGACCCTCAACAGCGGGTTTACCGTGGTTGAGGTGCCGATCACATTCACCGAGCGCGAACTCGGCGTGTCGAAGATGAGCGGGTCCAATATCCGCGAGGCAATGACCAAAGTGGCCCGGTGGGGCATCGGTGGGCGTCTGGACCGCGCCCGGGGCGTGGTGCGCTGAGGCCCTAGCCTCAACTAGCCTCAGCGCGGCTAGCCGCGGCGCTTGGTTTTGATGAGATCCAGCCGTTCCTTGAGCAGTTCGTCCAACTCCTCGACCGAACGACGCTCCAGCAACATGTCCCAGTGCGTTCGGGGGGGCTTGACCTTCTTGGGTTCCGGCCGGTCTCCCTCCATCAACGTTCCCTCAAGGCCGTTGCGGCACAACCAGTTACCCGGGATCTCGGCGTCGTCAGCGAACGGAACGTCGAACTCTTCGCCGTTCTCGGTGCGGTACCGCGCGACCTGGCGTGGAGCCAGGTCATGGTTGCGATCCGTCTCGTAGCTCACGGCCCCGAGCCGACTGCCTCTCAGGACACGATCAGCCATCGTCATTCTCCTTGCGCTTGGGCCGGGATCAAGACCGCACGATCATCAGCGGCGCGGTTCCCGGCTCCTCCCATGGTACCGGCCCGTGGCGGTGACCGGTTTAGTCTCATGACGTGACGCGTCGCACTCGCCCACAGCCGTGCCGCTGGTGCGGCCGCGAAGTCCCCGACGCGGGACTGGGCCGGCGCAGGCACTACTGCCGGCAGTCGTGTCGCCAGCGGGCCTATGAGCAACGAGCGATGGTCAAGGGAACGGCGGTTCCGGCCGATGCCGTGGTGCTGTCGGCCGAGGAGGCCGCCGAACTGGCCGACCGGGTGTATCAGGTGCGCTGCGCGGCCGAAGATATCGCGACCGCCGTCGAAGAGCGCGCGCCCACTGCGGAGTTGAGAACGCTGTGCGACGCGTTGTTACGTGCCGTCCATGCCGCTGATGGATGGCGCTGAGCGGTTAGCGCCGAGCAGACAGCGCTGAGTCAGCAGGTGTACTGCACGCCGATACCGGCCGGCGGGCTCGACTGACGCGCGCAGCCGAAGGTGTCGATTCCGGCGTCGCTGTAGTAGACCGCGGTCTG
>JAPLAO010000101.1 GCA_026393245.1 Mycobacterium sp.
CCTCGTTCTGGACGTCGAGTTCCAGCAGGGGCGCCGGAGTCGGCAAACGGTCGATGATCCGCTTGATCAGATTCATCCGGGCGTACCCGGTGCAGACGATCTCCGCGCCCGCCTCCTGCGCCACCCGGGCGATGTGGAAGGCGATAGACGAGTCGGTGATGATCCCTGTGACCAGGATCCGTTTACCTTCGAGAAGCCCTGCCATGTCAGTCCTTTCTAGTGGCGCGGTGTGTGATCGTGGGCCGCTAGTGGCCCATACCCATACCGCCGTCGACCGGGATCACCGCACCGGAGATGTAACTCGCGTCCTCCGACGCCAGGAAGCTCACCACACCGGCGACCTCCTCGGCGGTGCCGACCCGCTTGGCCGGGATGAATTCCAGTGCGCCCTGCTGAATCCGCTCATCGAGCGACCGGGTCATCTCGGTGTCGATATAGCCGGGCGCGACGACGTTGGCCGTGACGCCGGCCTTGGACAATTCCCGGGCGATCGAACGGGCCATGCCGATCAGACCCGCCTTGGACGCTGCGTAGTTGGCCTGATTGCCGATGCCCCAGGTTCCCGAGACCGAACCGATAAAGATCATCCGGCCGAACCGCTTGCGCTGCATGCTGCGCGATGCACGTTGCGCCATCCGGAACGCCCCGGTGAGGTTCGCGTCGATGACCGTCTCGAACTTCTCCACCGTCATCCGCATCAGGAATGCGTCAGCGGCGATGCCGGCGTTGGACACCAGCACCTCGACCGGACCATGGTGTTCCTCGACCTCGGTGAAGGCGCGATCGACGGCTGCGGTGTCGGTGACATCGCAAGAGACGCCGAACAAACCCTCGGGCGCACCGGATCCGCGGTGTGTCACCGCCACCTTGTGTCCGTCAGCGGCCAGTCGCTGCGCGATTGCCAGCCCGATCCCCCGGTTTCCACCGGTCACGAGAACTGAGCGGGAGACAAATGCAGGCTTGCCGGTCTCAGTCATGCCCGTCAACTTAGTGCCTCACCCGTCGGTACCCACAAGCAGGCTCGCGGGGGCCAATGAACGAAATCAGCCGGGCAACCGGCGGTTGAGAAGCACCGCCGCCAGAGCCGATAGCGCCAGCAGCAGGGTGCCCAGCCGCAGCCAACCGACACTGGCGTCGCCCTTGACGGTCTCGTAACCGATCTGGTCCTGCAGCGAGGTGAATACCTCCTTGAGCTGTTCCAGGGTCGAGGCGCTGTAATGGGTGCCGTCGGAGAGTTCGGCGATCTTCTTGAGCATCGCCTCGTCGACGGGTACCGGCTGACGTTGGTCGTTGATTTCGACATACCCGTACGGCGTGCCGAATGACACCGTGGAGATCGGCACACCCTGATCTTTCGCCGTCCGGGCCGCGGTGTAGGCGCCCTTCGGGTTGTCCGGGTTGGACGGCACCGTCTCCTTACCGTCAGACATCAGCACGATACGTCCCGGCGGCGGTCCGTCGCCGCCACCGATGACGGCCCCGACGGTGGCGATCGCCTGCAGCGAGGTGAAGATCGCCTCGCCGGTGGCGGTGCGGTCGGCCAGTTGCAGTTTGTCGATGGCGATCTTGGTGGGCTCGCGATTGGCCGTCGGCGACACCAACACCGTCGCGGTGCCGGCGTAGGCGATCAGGCCGAGATTGATACCGGGGGTGAGTTGGTCGGCGAACTGCTTGGCCGCGGCCTGCGCCGCGGACAGCCGGCTCGGCTCGACGTCGGTGGCGCGCATCGACTGCGATACGTCGATCACCAGCATGACCACCGCACGGTTACGGGGGGTCCGCACATCGTTCTGCGGTCCGGCCATCGCGATCGTCAGCAGCAGCAGTGAGCCGATCAGCAGAATGGCGGACAGGTGACGCCAGCGGTTGGGGCGTTTGGGCGCGACGCTTTCCAGCAGTTCCATATTCGCGAACCGGAGGATGCGCTTTTGGCGGGCCAATTGCGCGATGACGTACAGCGCCACCAGACCCGCAACAAACGCAAGAAAAACGAAGAACCACGGGTGCGCGAAATCGGTCAGTGACATCGGCCCGAAAAACGGCAGGGTCATCGGTGGTTCCCGCTCACTGACTGCCCGCCAGTGCTCCGCGGCGCCGCGAGGCGACGAAGCGCACGATGTCGGCGATCCAGTCCCGGTCGGTGCGCAGTGTCATCAGCGGTGCGCCGCCGCGGCGCAGTGTCCGGGCCACCTCGGCGCGGTGCGCGGTGGCGGCCCGGGCGAAGTCATCGCGCAATTGCGCGTCGATAGTGAACTCACGGGTGACGCCGGACTCGGTGTCCTGCAGGATCACGTCGCCGACATCGGGTAACTCCACATCGCGGGGATCGAGAACCTCGATACCGAGTACCTCGTGCCGGGCGGCGATGGCCCGCAACGGCCGCATCCAGGTGATCGGGCCAAGGAAGTCGCTGATGATGACGGCCATACCGCGACGGCGTTCCGGCCGGCGCAGGGCGTCGATGGCGGCGGACAGATCCCCGCGGACCCCCAGTGGCGCACGCGGCGAGGTGGCGATGGCCCGCAGCAGCGTCTGCTCATGCTGACGGCCGGATCGGGCCGGAACCCGAATCACCTTCTCCCCGTTGGCGATCACCGCTCCGATTCGGTTACCGCCGCCGCTGTTGAGATAGGTGATCGCGGCAGCCGCAGCGACGGCGAGGTCACGCTTCTCGCAGCCGGTGGTGCCGAAATCGAGGCTGGCGGACATGTCCACCACGATCCAGGTTTCCAACTCGCGGTCGGCGATCATCTGCCGCACGTGCGGGTGGGTGGTGCGGGCGGTCACCGACCAGTCCATTCGTCGGACGTCATCCCCGGGTTGGTAGAGGCGCGACTCACCGGGCTCCGAACCGGGGCCCGGGATCAGACCGAGATGGTTGCCCTGCAGCACCCCGTCCAGCTTGCGTTTGACCGTGAGTTCGAGCGTCCGCAGTGCGGCCGAAAGCCTCGCATCATCGATCTCACCGCGCTGGAAGGAAGGCGGGTGGACCGCCTGCGGCTGACCAGCCGCGTCAACGGCGGGAGTGGACTCGCTCACCGACCGTTGGCACCTGCCGCTGCCGGCGCCGCAGGTGGCACGGGGGGAGCCTGCGGCGGGGCAACGTTATGTGCTTGCTGCGGAACGGCATTCACCTGGGGCAGTCCGACTGTCTGAAGGATCCGGGCGATCACCGTCTCGGCCTTGACGTCATCGGCCAACGCATCGTAGGTGAGAACCAACCGGTGCCGCAGCACGTCGGGAATCACCTCGACCACATCCTGCGGGACGACATAGTCGCGGCCGCGAATCAGCGCCAACGCCCGGGAGGCCGCGATGATTCCCAGCGACGCGCGGGGTGAGGCGCCGAAGGCGATCCAGGTCTTCACATCACTCATGCCGAATTGCTCGGGACGACGGGTAGCGGTCACCACCCGGACGACATAGTCCACCAGTGCGTGGTGCACGAAGTTATTGGCCGCCACGTCTTGCAGCCGGGCCAGGTCGCCAGTGTCGAGAATCTGCTTGGGTTCGGGCGGGTTGACGCCCATCCGGTAGATGATCTCGCGCTCCTCCTCCGGGGAGGGGTAGTCCACGTTGATCTTGAACAGGAATCGGTCGCGCTGAGCCTCGGGCAGCGGGTAGACGCCCTCGTTCTCGATGGGGTTCTGGGTTGCCATCACCAGGAACGGCTTGGGCAGCGGGTAATCGCGTCCGCCGATCGAGATCTTGCGCTCGGCCATGACCTCGAGCAGAGCCGACTGCACCTTGGCCGGCGCCCGGTTGATCTCGTCGGCGAGCAGGAAGTTACACATCACCGGGCCGAACTCGATGTCGAACTCCTCGCGGCCCTGCCGATAGATCCGGGTACCGATGATGTCGGTAGGCACCAGGTCCGGGGTGAACTGGATGCGGGCGAAGGTTCCGCCGACCACTTTGGCGAAGGTCTCCACGGCCAGCGTCTTGGCGACGCCCGGGACACCCTCGAGCAGAACGTGGCCCTTGGCCAGCAGACCCACCAGGATGCGCTCGACGAGTTGGTCCTGGCCGACGATGATCCGCTTGACCTCGAAGATGGCCCGCTCCAGGGTTTGCACCTCGCTGGTCAGCGCGCTACCACCGGAGGCCGGTGACATGGATCCGCTCGGGCCGCCGTAGCCGGCGGGGACCGCGGGCGAGCCACCTGGTGACGTCATCGACTTCCTCCACAGCTGTTGGTTGGCACAGGACCGCGTGCCCGTATTCGTCCGGACAGCATCGTGCCCTCGGGACAACTATTCCAGGCGTTGGGGAATCCGTCGATGCGGGTCATCCGCAGGCGCGTCGGGACCCCGGTTGGGTCAGGTCTCGATGATGCGGGTCAGGTACGGGGTCATACCCGCGGTGCGGACCGGACTGACAGTCACCTGACCGGCCGCCGAGGACGCCTCCATCATCTGTCCGTCGCCCAGGTAGAGGGCCACGTGCTGGGAGCCCTCGGGTCCGTAGAAGATCAGGTCCCCGCGCTTGGCTTGGGACGGCGCGATGTGGCGGCCGGTGTTGTACTGGTCGCCGGAGTACTTGGGAATCTGGACCCCCACACCGGCGAATGCGTACCGGGTGAAGCCGGAGCAGTCGTAGCCGACCTTGCCGGTGTCCTGGTCCACACCGGTGCTCGGACCGTTGATCGCTCCGCCACCCCAGGAGTAGGGCACACCGCGCTGGGACGCACCGCGGCGGATGACGTACTCGATGGCCTGCGGCCCGCTGACCCTGCCACCCGGCAGAGCCGTTGCGCCGCCGCCGCCGCCGATACCGAGGCCGGCCAGGAACTTGCGGCCGAGGTCCATCGTCGACTGCGCCGCCTGCTGGGTAAATGCCAGCGATGCCTGGGCGACCGCGACAGGATCACCGGGCGCCCCGGCGCTGAGCAATTTGGGCAGGGTTGGATCCCACGATTGCTCGGCGGCTGCAGGAGCGGCGGATCCGAGCGCAAGCCCGATCGCCGTGACGATCGCGATCAACAACCGGGATACTCGAGAGGTGTTGCTACGCAACGGATTCACAGCATCACCATTCAACGTAGCGGACGACAAAGGGCGTCATGCCGCTGGTCCGAACCGGCGCAATACGGACCGTCGCCCCGGTGTAGGGCGCCTCGAGCATCTGCCCGTTACCGAGGTACAGCGCCACGTGCTGACTACCGCCAGGTCCGTAGAAGATGACGTCCCCGCGCCGCATCTGGGCCGACGGGATCTGACGGCCCGCGGTGTACTGCGAACCCGAGTAGTGCGGCAACTTGATACCTGCACCGGCGAATGCGTAGAGGATCAGTCCCGAGCAATCGAAACCGACCGTGTTGGCACCGTCGTCGATACCCCTACTCGCTCCCGCCGCGTTCCCACCGCCCCACGAGTAGGGCACCCCGATTTGGGACTGGGCCCGCTTGATGACGTACTCGATGGCCTGGTTGCCGTACACCATCGGGATGCCGCCGCCGTTGGTGATGCCGGTGTCGGTTGGCTTGAGGATGCCCATCTGCTGCAGGAACTTCTTGCCCAGCTGCTGGGTGGTCTGATAGGAGCTCTGGGCGATCTTCAGTATCGCGTTGATGATCTGGATGGGATCACCGGACAGGAAGGCCGAGGGCACCATCGGCAGCGTCAGGTCCCACTCGGAGAGCTTGCCGTAGGGCGGCACCTTGGCACCCGGGCCGGCGCCTGATGCGGCTGCTGCGGGATCCCAGCGGTCCCCCGATGCCGGGTCGACGCGTGCGGCCGCCAGCGGCACCGATGACGCGATAGCGGACTGTTCCAGTGCGGCAGCGGGTACCGACGCCGGAGCTGACCAGGCCCGAGCGTCGTCGAGTTTCTCCTGCGCGGCCTTGCGCTCGGCGGCCAGTCGGTCAATCTCAGTCTGCTGCTGACGGAAGGTCGCCTGCGCCTTGGTCAGCGCCGCCACCGCGGCATCCTGGCTGCCCTGGGCATTGGCAACCGCCTGGTCGGCGGCCGCCTTGGCCATCCGCGCCGCGGCATCGGTATTGACCACTTCGGTACGGGCCCGTCGCAGACCCGCCATCACCTGCCCTGAACTCAGGGCCAGCGCCTGGCCGGCCGTCGCGGTCGAGATGATCTCGTCGGGTGTCCGGGCCATCACCAGGGACGCCGACGGCCCGTTGATATAACTGGCCGCGGCGAAGGTGTCGAATCGCTTCTGCGCGTCCACGATGGCCGCCGTGGCGTCCTGTACCGACTGCTGACTGGCATCCACCTGCTGCTGTGCGGCAGCGGCCGCGTCGCGGGCATCCTGGACCGCAACGATCGCCTTGTTCACGCCCTCCTGCTCGGTCTGAACCGCGGCACCGATGTCCTGCAGGCGCTGATTGGCCTCGGCGACGTCGGCGACCAAGGCGGCCAGGCCGTTGGTCGGCGCGGCGGGCTCGGCCTGCGCCAGGCCCGGCACTGACAGTGCCATCGCGACGGTGAGGGTCAGTGGGCAGACCGCACGGGTCGCCCGAACACGAGAACCGCGAGGGGTTGAACTCATTCGACTCTGACTCCTCATTTGCTCCGGACAATCCCACCAGTCACTCATGTCACATGAGTCACTTCAATAACAATGGTGACAGTTGCACCGTACGTCACAATTGTCGCAGGGGAAACCAGAGGCAAGAATTACAAGTTTGTCATTCGAATGATGTGACCTAACGGTGATCTTATGGAGCTGCCATAAAGGGCCGTCTTCCCTTGTCGGACTAGGTTTTTGGCGCCGCGCTGTGTTTCGCCCAACGGTGCATAACTCGGGTGATTACTGCTGCCACGGTTACGCCGATTACCAGCGTCACCGTTAAAGCGGTCCAGGAGAAATCCGGGGTGTTCAACTGATCAACGAAATTCTGTGCACCCTGCACCGGATTCGGCGCCGTCTTGACCACATCCTGACCAGCCTCGAGCAGTACCCGGTCATAACTCGTGCTGTACGAACCGGCCCAGCCCGGGCTGATCACCAGGACCGTGGAACCTGGGTGGGCCTTCCCGACCTCGGTGGCGATATCGCGCAGCGGAGTGTCGAGTATCGGGCTCTTCTCCATGACGACGACCTTGAGGTCCACCCCGCGATCCCTGGCGTCGACGACTACCTTCTGCAGCCCGGCGACGTCCGCGGGCGGGGCGGCCACGCCGTCCGCGGCGACATCAGCCATCACCTTCCCCATGCAGTCGTCAACGGGCGTGGTGGAGACCAGTCCGACAGCGCTGCACACCTCCACCGGGATGTAGGTGGGCGGGTGCAGGATGGTCACGGCCCAGACGGTACCGCGGACGTCTTCGCGGTGTCAGCACACGCGCCGGTGCAGCCCGCACCGAACTCGGAGCCGGCGCCGCGGTATCGCGGATCCGCCGAGAGGCAGCACTAGCGCGGCCGTTAGGATTTGCCTTGCCCGCCAATGACAGCCCGTTGACGGGAACAGCCAGACGCGGGAGTTGATGTGAGCAGCGCTTCGTTGAATCAGTCCTTGAACTCATTCCAGGCTCGCGACACCCTGACGGTTGGGGACCGCAGTTATGAGATCTATCGCCTCAACGCGGTACCCGGCACCGAGAAACTTCCCTACAGCCTCAAAGTGCTCGCCGAGAACCTGCTGCGCACCGAGGACGGCGCGAACATCACCGAAGATCACATCCGGGCGATCGCGAACTGGGACCCTGCCGCCGAGCCCGACACCGAGATTCAGTTCACTCCGGCCCGGGTGATCATGCAGGACTTCACCGGCGTGCCCTGCGTCGTGGACCTGGCCACCATGCGCGAGGCCGTGACGGCGCTGGGCGGCGACCCGGAGAAGGTCAACCCGCTGGCCCCGGCGGAACTCGTCATCGACCACTCGGTGATCCTCGACTTCTTCGGCAACGCCGGCGCCTTCGAGCGCAACGTCGAACTCGAATACGAGCGCAATGGTGAGCGGTATCAGTTCCTGCGCTGGGGCCAGAGCGCGTTCGACGACTTCAAGGTCGTCCCGCCGGGAACCGGAATCGTGCACCAGGTCAACATCGAGTACCTGGCCCGGGTGGTGATGGTGCGCGAGAGCGATGGCGTTGCGGTCGCCTATCCCGACACCTGCGTGGGCACCGACAGCCACACGACGATGGTCAACGGCCTGGGCGTGCTGGGCTGGGGAGTGGGCGGAATCGAGGCCGAGGCGGCCATGCTCGGCCAGCCCGTGTCGATGCTGATCCCCCGCGTTGTCGGCTTCAAGCTGACCGGGGAGATCAAGCCTGGCGTCACCGCCACCGACGTCGTGCTGACCGTCACCGACATGTTGCGCAAACACGGTGTGGTGGGCAAGTTCGTCGAGTTCTACGGCAGGGGCGTGGCCGAGGTGCCGTTGGCCAACCGGGCCACGCTGGGCAACATGAGCCCCGAATTCGGTTCCACCGCAGCGATGTTCCCGATTGATTCCGAGACCATTAAGTATCTGCGGCTGACCGGACGCAGCGACGAACAACTGGCACTGGTGGAGGCCTACGCCAAGACCCAGGGCATGTGGCACGACCCCGAACACGAGCCGACGTTCTCCGAGTACCTGGAACTGGATCTGTCGACGGTGGTGCCGTCGATCGCCGGCCCGAAGCGCCCGCAGGACCGCATCGCACTCACCGACGCCAAGAACGCCTTCCGCAAGGACATTCACAACTACGTGGAGGGAGTGGTGGAGAACTCCGTCCAGACCAAGCTCGACGAAGCCGTTGACGAATCGTTCCCGGCCAGCGACTCGGTGTCGCTGTCCTTCGCCGACGACGGTGCGGTGGACTCCCGGCCTTCGGCAGCCAACGGTTCGCACGGTCGGCCGAGTAAGCCTGTCACCGTGAAATCCGCCGATCGCGGCGAGTTCGTGCTCGATCACGGCGCGGTGGCGGTCGCCGGCATCACATCCTGTACCAACACCTCCAACCCGTCGGTGATGCTGGGTGCGGCACTGCTGGCTCGCAAGGCCGTCGAGAAGGGGCTGACTAGCAAGCCGTGGGTCAAGACCAACATGGCACCCGGCTCGCAGGTCGTCACCGACTACTACGAGAAAGCCGGCCTGTGGCCGTACCTGGAAAAACTGGGCTACTACCTGGGCGGTTACGGGTGCACCACCTGCATCGGCAACACCGGGCCACTTGACCCGGAAATCTCGAAGGCGATCAACGACAACGACCTGTCGGTGACGGCAGTGCTGTCCGGTAACCGCAACTTCGAGGGTCGCATCTCCCCCGACGTCAAGATGAACTACCTGGCGTCGCCGCCCCTGGTGATCGCCTACGGCATCGCCGGGACGATGGACTTCGACTTCGAGTCCGATCCCCTGGGCCGCGACGGCGCCGGCAACGACGTTTTCCTCAAGGACATCTGGCCCACTCAGAAGGAGATAGACGACACCATCGCCTCGTCGATCAACCGGGAGATGTTCGTCAGCAGCTACGCCGATGTGTTCAAGGGCGACGAGCGGTGGCGGAACCTGCCCACTCCGGACGGCAAGACCTTCGAGTGGGACCCGAAATCGACCTACGTGCGCAAGCCACCGTACTTCGATGGAATGCCGGCTGAGCCGGCGCCGGTCACCGACATCACGGGCGCGAGAGTGCTTGCACTGCTGGGCGATTCGGTGACTACCGACCATATTTCGCCCGCCGGTGCCATCAAGAAGGGCACGCCTGCGGCGCAATACCTCGAAGCAAACGGTGTCCAACCGGCCGATTTCAATTCATTGGGTTCGCGGCGCGGCAACCACGAGGTCATGATTCGTGGAACGTTCGCCAACATCCGGCTGAGCAACCAGGTACTCGCCGGCCTGGGAGAGGTTCCCTCGGGTGGCTACACCCGGGACTTCACCCAACCGGGCGGGCCGCAGGCGTTCATCTATGACGCCGCGCAGAACTACGCCGCGCAGAAGACCCCACTGGTGGTGCTCGGCGGCAAGGAGTACGGCTCCGGTTCGTCGCGCGACTGGGCGGCCAAGGGCACCAGCCTGCTCGGTGTGCGCGCGGTGATCACCGAGTCATTCGAGCGCATCCACCGCTCGAATCTCATCGGCATGGGCGTGATCCCGCTGCAGTTCCCCTCGGGAGAGTCGGCGAAGTCGCTGAAACTGGACGGCACCGAGTCGTTCGACATCACCGGTATTGAGGACCTCAATAGGGGCAAGACCCCGAAGACGGTGCACGTCACGGCCACCAAGGCCGACGGGTCCGCGGTCGAGTTCGATGCGGTGGTTCGCATCGACACACCCGGTGAGGCCGACTACTACCGCAACGGCGGGATACTGCAGTACGTGCTTCGCAATATGCTCCGCGCAGCGTCGAGCTAAGCCAGTTCGATCAGGCTCGAATACTCCTCGGACCAGTAGTCCTCGGTCCCGTCAGGCAGCAGCACCACCCGTTGTGGTTCGAGTGCCTCAGCGGCGCCTGGATCGTGGGTGACCAGGACCACCGCGCCGAGGTAACTGCGTAGCGCATCGAGCACCTGCTCGCGCGATGCCGGGTCAAGGTTGTTGGTGGGTTCGTCCAGCAGTAGCACGTTGGCAGTGGAGGCCACCAGTCCCGCCAGCGCAAGGCGGGTCTTCTCACCACCGGACAACGTTCCGGCCGGCTGGTCGAGTTGCGGCCCGATGAACATGAAGGCGCCGAGCAGACTGCGCAATTCCTGCTCGCCGGTATCGGGTGCGGCGTGACGGATGTTCTCCCACACGGTCGCGGCCGGGTCGAGGGTGTCGTGTTCCTGCGCGAAGTAGCCGATCTTGAGTCCGTGTCCCGGTTCGATCTCACCGGCGTCCATGGGTTCGGCGCCGGCGATCAACCGCAGCAGGGTGGTCTTGCCCGCGCCGTTGAGTCCGAGCACCACTACCCGGGATCCGCGGTCGATGGCCAGATCGACTCCGCTGAAGACCTCCAGTGAGCCGTAGTTCTTCGTCAGGCCTTTGATCACCAGCGGAGTCCGACCGCACGGCGCGGGGTTGGGAAAGCGGATTTTGGCGACCTTGTCGGCCACGCGCTCATCGTCGAGGGCCGACATCATGCGTTCGGCTCGCCGCAACATATTCTGCGCGGCAACGGCTTTGGTGGCCTTGGCCCCCATCTTGGCAGCCTGGGTACGCAATGCCGAGGCCTTCTTCTCGGCGTTGGCACGCTCGCGGCGGCGGCGCTGCTCGTCGGTGGCGCGGGCGTCGAGATACTTCTGCCAGCCCATGTTGTAGATATCGGCCTCGCCGCGGACGGCGTCGAGGAACCACACCCGGTTGACGACGTCGGCGAGCAGTTCGACGTTGTGGCTGATGATCACCAGTCCGCCGGTGTGGGCCTTGAGGAAGTCGCGCAGCCAGCCGACGGAGTCGGCATCGAGGTGGTTGGTGGGTTCGTCGAGTAGCAGTGTCATGGCGGACCCGGCGCCAGAGTCGCTGGCAGCAAAGAGAATTCGCGCTAACTCGACCCGGCGGCGTTGGCCGCCGGAAAGCGTGCGCAACGACTGGGTCAGCACGCGCTCGGCCAGACCGAGGCTGGCGCAGATCCGTCCCGCCTCACTCTCGGCCGCGTAGCCACCGAGTGCGGCGAAACGTTCCTCGAGGTTGCCGTAGCGGCGGATGGCCTTATCGCGCTCGGTGTCGTCGACCACCTCGGCCATCAGGACCTGTTGCTTCTCCAGGTCAGCCAGCAGGGTGTCCAACCCGCGGGCCGATAGCACCCGGTCGCGGGCCAGGACATCGAGGTCGCCCTCGCGCGGGTCCTGTGGCAGGTAGCCGATCTCACCGGTGCTCACCACGGATCCGGCGTAGGGCTGGCTCTCCCCCGCCAGGATCCGCATGGTGGTGGTCTTGCCGGCGCCGTTGCGTCCGACCAATCCGATTCGGTCGCCGGGCTGGATCCGCAACGCCGGGCCTTCAGCGAGCAGCAGGGTGCGTGCTCCTGCGCGGACCTCGAGGTCCGTTGCGGTGATCAACTGCGCCGCTCCTCCTCATCGCTTCGCTCTGCATCGTCGCCGGCGCGGATCACGGGCGCCGCTCCTGTGTCTAGGGCTTGTCGTCGGTGAAGACCGGGGCGCGCTGCTGCGCACGCGCGGCGACCGCCTCCTCGAAATTGGCGGTAAGCAGGCGCACATAGAGCTGCCCGAGGCCCTCGGCCTGCATATGTCCCTCCAGGGTACCGGCGTCCAGCCCGGTCCACAGCGTCCGCTTGGTCAATTCGGTCCCGGGCCTGGAGAACCCGGCGATCCGCTCGGCGATGTCGTAGCAGGTCTCCAGTAGGTCCCCGGCCGGCACCTGGCGGGATACCAGGCCGATTCGTTCGGCCTCTTGAGCATCAACATCGCGGCCGGTGAGCATGATCTCAAAGGCCCGCGACGAGCCGATGGCTCGCGGCAGCAGGTAGCTCAACCCCAGCTCGCTGGCAGTAAGCCCGTTGTTGATCCCGGCGGCCCGAAAGTAGGCGTCCGCCGCGGCCACCCGGATATCGGCAGCCAGTGCCAGACACAGGCCACCGCCGATCGCGGCGCCGTTGACCGCGGCGACGATCGGCTGATGCAGCCGGCGCATGGCCAGGATCACCTCGTCGAGGATCTCCATGGACCGCAACGCGTACGTCGGGCGGGTGAGGCCCTCGACGTGCGGGACCAACCCGGCCGACTTGTGGTCGGCACCCGAGGAGAACCCCCGGCCGGATCCGGTCAGCACGACAACCCTCACATCGTTGTCGTGATGCAACTCGGCCAGCACATCCCGAAGCGGCACCATGACATCGAACGCCATGGAGTTCATCCGCTCCGGGCGGTTCAGGGTGACCAGGGCAATTTGGGGACGGGGACGGTCGACAAGAACGAAGCCTGAGTCACGTTTCACCAGTGCACGTTATCGCGTGCACCGGCAGCGGTGTCAGAGGTCGGTGACCGGTGACGCCTCTGCTGCCGCGGCATCGAGGTCGAAGTCGCGGATCTGCGTGATGAGTTCCTCCAGCGCTGCGGGCGGGAGCGCGCCGGACTGGCTGAACACCAGATGACCCTTCTTGAACGCCATCAGCGTCGGAATGGCACGGATCTCCGCGGCGGCGGCAAGCTGTTCCTGCGCCTCGGTGTCGACCTTGCCGAAGACGATGTCGGGGTGTTTGTCCGACGACGCGGTGAAGGTGGGCGCAAAGGCCCGGCAGGGGCCGCACCAGGAGGCCCAGAAGTCGACCAGCACGATGTCATTGCCGGTGACGGTGTCATTGAAGTTCTCTGCGGTGAGGTCTTGAGTAGCCACGTGGGGTGCAACGTCGAAGCCCCGTGATTGTGTTCCCGGGCAATCAAAGTCGCTGTCGCTCGTGCCTCAACAGGCGGTATTGACGAAGTAGCCCAGCAAATTTTGGCGAACCCGTTAACTCAACCTCAACCGAGAGTCTGGGTCAGAGGTCTGGATCAGACCGTGAACCCCAGCGCGCGCAACTGCTCGCGACCGTCATCGGTGATCTTGTCCGGTCCCCACGGCGGATTCCACACCCAGTTGATCTTGATCTCATTGACCAGACCGGCGCGCACCAG
>JAPLAO010000098.1 GCA_026393245.1 Mycobacterium sp.
TGGCAGCACGGCGCCGAGGTGGACAGGGGCGCCCGCTGGGAACCGGGTGAACTCGGTCCCGTGGTGCGAAGCCTGCTCGCCGAGGGTCGGCCGCCGGTGCCGGTTTTCGGAGCCTGACGCGCTCCGGGTCTACGGGTCGCAGATGACGATCGGGATGACCCGGTCGGTCCAGGACTGGTAGTCGTCGAAGCTCGAATACATCGCAGTCAGCTTGGGCCAGTAGGACGTTCGCTCCGCCTCGGTGGCATCACGGGCGGTCAGATGCAGAGTCTCATCCTTGATCTGAACGGACACCGCAGGTTTGGCTTTGAGGTTGAGGTACCACATCGGATTGGTCGCGGCCCCGCCCTGTGAGGCCACCAGAATCACCCGGTTGCCCTCGCGAAGGTACAGCAGCGGGCTGATCCGCGGCTCGCCCGTCTTGCGACCGGTGGTCGTCAGCAGTGCCACCGGGGCGCCCTTGAGGAACTTGCCGCCGATCTTGCCGTCAGTCTTTTTATACAGCCAGGTGTTCGCCCGCGACATCCACTTGATGATGTGCTTGGTCTGCGGAGAGTTCAGGCCCTTGGGCGGGCTGGCTGCCATGGCTAGATCCGCTCGATGATGGTGCCGGTGGACAGCGCGCCGCCGGCGCACATGGTGATCAATGCGGTGGATTTATCGGTGCGTTCCAGCTCGTGCAGCGCGGTGGTGATCAGCCGGCTTCCGGTGCTTCCGACGGGGTGGCCCAGCGCGATAGCTCCGCCGTTGACGTTGACCCTGTCCATATCGGCGTTGTACACCTGCGCCCAGCTGAGAACCACCGAGGCGAAGGCCTCATTGATCTCGACGAGGTCGATATCGCCCATGGTCATGCCGGCTTTCTCCAACACCTTCGCGGTGGACTGCACCGGGCCGTCGAGGTGGTAGTAGACCTCGGAGCCGACCAGGGCCTGGCTGACGATCCGCGCGCGCGGCGTGAGGCCGAGGGCCTTTGCCTTGTCCTCGTCCATCCACAGCACGGCGGCCGCGCCGTCGGAGATCTGTGATGAGGTGCCCGCGGTATGCATGCCACCTTCCATCACGGGCTTGAGTGCGGCGAGGCCCTCAGCGGTGGTGTCACGCATGCCCTGGTCGCGGCCGACCATGTGGCGCTCGGCGGTGGGCTGCTTGTTTTCGTCGAGCACCGGTGCCTCCAGCGCCGAGATCTCCCGGTCGAAGCGGTGCTCGTCCCATGCTCGCTTTGCCTTCTGCTGGGAGATCAGTCCGAGGTGGTCAAGATCGGCGCGGGTGATGCCGCGGCGCTTGGCAATTCGCTCGGCGGCGGTGAACTGGTCGGGCATATCGAGGTCCCACGATTCGGCCCGAATCTTGGCGCGGTCCGGTCCGGCGTTGGCGCCCAGGCCGACTCGGCTCATCGCCTCGATACCGCAGGCCATACCGATGTCGATGGCGCCGGCAGCGATCAGGCCGGCGATCAGATGGTTGGCCTGCTGGGCGCTGCCGCACTGGCAGTCGACCGTGGTGGCACCTACCTGTTCGGGGAGTCCGGCGGTCAGCCAGGCGACCCGGGTGACGTTGTTGGACTGCTCGCCGTATTGCGTCACGCAGCCACCGATCACCTGCTCGACGGTCGCGGCATCGATTCCTGCCTTGTCGACCAGAGCTTTTTGCACCCCACCCAGAATTTCGGTCGCGTGCAGACCGGAAAGCCAGCCACCGCGCTTTCCGATCGGGCTTCGGGTGGCTTCGACGATCACAGGATTACCCATGCGGTCAGGCTAGAACACGTTTCATTACCCTGACAAGCGAGGATGCTGGCGTGCCTTTCGTCTGCGGTGGAGCCGTGTTTTACTGGCACTAGAACACGTCATATTTATTGAGGAGCACACGAATCATGCCCACCCCCAACATTCCCGCAGGTCTGGATTTTCTGGACCCGGACCTCTGCGTGAAGGGGCTGCCCATCGACGAGCTTGCCGAGCTCCGCCATAACGCTCCGGTCTGGTGGTGTGAGCAGCAGATCGGGAAGGGCGGATTCAACGACGGTGGTTACTGGGCCGTCACCAGGCACAAGGATGTCAAAGAGGTCTCGCGTCGAAACGACATCTACGCCAGCGGTCCCAACACTGCGCTTCCGCAATTCGCCGACGATATCGCCCGCGAGGACATCGATATGCAGTCGGTGATCCTGATCAATATGGACGGCGACCACCACGACCGGCTGCGGCGGATCATCTCCCGCGGGTTCACGCCACGCGCTGTCGGACGTCTCAGCGACCAACTGCACGAGCGTGCCGAGAACATCGCCAAAAATGCCGCGTCCGCAGGCCACGGCGACTTCGTCGAGCAGGTGTCATGCGAGTTGCCACTGCAGGCCATCGCCGGGCTTCTCGGCGTACCGCAGGACGACCGGGATCAGCTGTTCCGCTGGACCAACGAGATGACCGGCAACGAGGACCCGGAGTTCGCCCATGTCGACGGGCGGACATCATCGATGGAGATGCTGGGTTACGCCATGAAGATGGCCGAGTTGAAGGCAAAGGAGCCCGGCGACGACATCGTCACCGCGCTGATCAACGCCGATGTCGCCGGCGAGAAATTGACCGATGACGAGTTCGCCTTCTTCGTCCTGATGCTGGCCGTCGCCGGCAGTGAGACCACCCGCAACTCGATCACGCACGGGATGATCGCCTTCACCGAAAACCCGGATCAGTGGGAGCTGTACAAGCGGGAGCGTCCGGTGACCGCGGCCGATGAGATTGTCCGCTGGGCAACGCCGGTCACCGCTTTTCAGCGCACCGCGGTGGTCGATACAGAATTGTCCGGGGTCGCGATCAAAGCGGGCCAGCGGGTGGTGATGTTCTACCGCTCCGCGAACTTCGACGAGGAGGTGTTCGACGATCCGCACACGTTCAACATTCTTCGCGACCCCAACCCGCACGTCGGATTCGGCGGCACCGGAGTGCACTTCTGCATCGGCGCGAACCTCGCACGGATGACCATCAACCTCATTTTCAACGCCATTGCCGATCACATGCCCGATCTCACCCCGGTCGGTACGCCGGACCGGCTGCGGTCGGGTTGGCTCAACGGCATCAAGCACTGGCAGGTCGACTACAGCGGTTCGTCCGCGTCCTAAACACCCATACCCTTCATCGCGCCCCCAGCGCGCAACCTCGTAAGGAGGACTCGGGTGGACTTCACTCCCGACCCGGAACAGCAGGCCGTCGCCGATGTGGTGAGTACGGTGCTCGACCGCGAAAACACCTGGGAGGCATTGGTTTCCGGCGGTGTAACCGCGCTCGGAGTCCCGGAGCGACTCGGCGGCGATGGAGTCGGGCTGCCCGAGATCGCTACCGCGCTGACCGGGATCGGTCGGCATGCGACGATCTCGCCCGCGTTTGCCACCCTGGGTCTTGGGCTGGTGCCGCTGTTGGATCTGGCCAGCGAAGCGCAGCAGGATCGTTTTCTCGACGGCGTCGCCAAGGGTGCGATCCTCACCGCGGGCCTCAACGAACCGGGCGCCGCGCTGCCGGATCGGCCGGCGACCACGTGGGTGGGGGGCCGCCTCAACGGCACCAAGATCGCGGTTCCCTATGCCGAGCAGGCCGCCTGGATTCTGGTCACCACCGACAATGGCGCCGTGGTGGTCTCGCCCAACGCTGAGGGTGTGCGGCTGATCCCGACGCCGTCCTCAACCGGTGCGGCTGAATACGCGGTCACGTTCTCCGACGTGGCGGTCGATTCCGATGCGGTACTGGACGGCTCGACGGCGCATCGGGTTAACCAGTTGGTGCTCGCAACGGGCGGGGCTTACGCGGCCGGCCTGGTCGCCGGTGCGGTGCGGTTGACAGCCGACTACGTGACGAACCGCCACCAGTTCGGCAGGCCGCTGGCCACCTTCCAGGCGGTCTCCGCGCAACTGGCGGAGATCTACATCTCCTCGCGGACGCTAGACCTGATTTCGACGTCGGCAATCTGGCGCTTGACCGAAGGCCGCGACGCCGACGGCGATCTTGACGTGCTGGGTTACTGGCTGACATCGGAGGCGCCGCCGACGATGCAGATCTGTCATCATTTGCACGGCGGTATGGGAATGGACGTCACTTATCCTATGCATCGGTACTACTCATCAATCAAGGATCTGACTCGTCTGCTGGGCGGGCCGGCTCATCGTCTGGAACTGGTTGGAGCGCAATGTACATCGAACTGACACCCGAGCAACGGCAACTGCAGGCTGAGTTCCGGCAGTATTTCCAGAACCTGATCTCCGCCGAAGAAGCAGCGGAGATGGAGGTCGACCGCCACGGTAAGGCCTACCGCGCGATCATCAGGCGGATGGGCTCTGACGGCAAGCTCGGCGTGGGCTGGCCCAAGGAGTTCGGTGGCCTGGGCCTCGGGCAGATTGAGCAGCAGATCTTTGTCAACGAGGCCGCGCGAGCCGAGGTGCCGCTTCCCGCGGTCACCCTGCAGACCGTCGGCCCCACCCTGCAGACCTACGGCACGGAGTTGCAGAAGAAGAAGTTCCTACCCGCAATTCTGGCCGGTGAGGTGCACTTCGCGATTGGCTATTCCGAACCTGAAGCAGGCACCGACCTTGCGGCACTGCGTACCTCGGCAGTCCGGCACGGTGACGAGTACATCGTCAACGGCCAGAAGATCTGGACCACCGGCGGCCACGACGCTGATTACGTCTGGTTGGCCTGCCGTACCGATCCGGAAGCCGCCAAGCACAAGGGCATTTCCATCCTGATCGTCGATACCAAGGACCCGGGCTACTCATGGACCCCCATCATCCTGTCCGACGGTGCGCACCACACCAATGCGACGTACTACAACGATGTTCGGGTTCCCGCCGAAATGCTCGTTGGTGAGGAGAACGCGGGCTGGCGACTGATCACCACCCAGCTCAACCACGAGCGCGTCATGCTCGGCCCAGCCGGCAAGATCGCCGGGATCTACGACCGCGTGCAAGCCTGGGCGTCCAAGCCTCGCGGAAACGGCGTTACGCCGATCGATCAGCCCGACGTTAAGCGCGCACTGGGAGAGATCCACTCGATCTGGCGGGTCAATGAATTGCTCAACTGGCAGGTTTCCTCATCGGGGGAAACCGTCGAGGTCGCCGACGCCGCCGCGACCAAGGTGTTCTCCACCGAGCGCATCCAGCGGATCGGCCGGCTCGCCGAGGAGATCGTCGCCAAGTACGGCAATCCCGCCGAAGGGGAGACCGCCGAAATGTTGCGCTGGTTGGACTCCCACACCAAGCGCAACCTGGTGATCACCTTCGGTGGCGGAGTCAACGAGGTGATGCGCGAGCAGGTTGCCGCCGCGGGACTGAAGGTGCCCCGGGTTCCACGGTGACGGGCGACTTGCAAGCCGCCTTTGAGAAGGTCAAGGCGGCGGGTAGAAGCAAGCCCCGAGATGGCCGGTTCGCGGTGAATCAGCCGATGGTCGAGCATTGGCTCGACGCCATCGGTGACCATAATCCGATCTACAGCGACGAGTCCGCAGCCAGGGCCGCCGGTCACGCCGGTGTGGTAGCACCACCAGCGATGATCCAGGTCTGGACCATGGTGGGCCTTGGTGCGTCCCGACCCGACGATGACCCGCTGGGCAAGATCCTTGGGATGTTCGACGAGGCCGGTTACATCGGCGTCGTTGCCACGAACTGCGAGCAGACCTACCACCGGTATCTGCATCCCGGTGAACAGGTCAGTGTCACTGCGGAACTCACCGATGTCGTCGGCCCGAAGCAGACTGCACTGGGCGAGGGTTACTTCATCACCCAGAAGATCACCTGGGCAGTCGGCGGCGAGGACGTCGCCGAAATGATGTGGCGCATCATGAAGTTCAGGCCTGCGGCCGCGCAGTCGGGGGCCGCGGTACCGGCCGATCTCGATCCCGAGCAGATGATCCGACCCGCCGCGTCACGCGACAACCAGTTCTTTTGGGACGGCATCAACGCCCACGAGTTGCGTATCCAGAAACGTCCCGACGGGACGTTGCAGCATCCGCCTGCGCCCGCGCTGTGGAACGACAAGGATGTGCCGACCGATTACGTCGTCGCCAGCGGGAAGGGAACGGTGTTCAGCTTCGTCGTCCATCACGCTCCTCAGGTGCCGGGCCGAACGCTGCCCTTTGTGATCGCCCTCGTCGAACTGTCCGAAGGTGTGCGGATGCTCGGTGAGTTGCGCGGTGTCGATCCGGCGACGGTGGAGATCGGAATGAATGTGCGCGCAACCTATATCGACTTCCCGGCCGGGGAGAGTGGGCCGGCGTGGACGCTGTACGCCTGGGAGCCGGCGTCATGAGCGCGCCCGCTGTCGGCACCAAGCTGCCCGAACTCTCGCTCCACGGTGACCCGACGTTCATCGTCTCGACCGCCATCGCCACCCGCGATTATCAGGACGTCCACCACGACCGCGACAAGGCCCAGGCCAAGGGGTCCAAGGACATCTTCGTCAACATCCTCACCGACACCGGCCTGGTCCAGCGTTACGTCACTGACTGGGCCGGGCCGACGGCGGTCATCAAGACGATCGGACTGCGACTCGGTGTGCCCTGGTACGCCTATGACACCGTCACCTTCAGAGGTGAGGTCACGGGAGTCGACGACGGCCTCGTCACGGTGAAAGTGGTGGGTAGCAACAGCCTTGGCGATCACGTCATCGCCACCGCGACACTGACTATCGGAGGTTCCTGATGCCCGGCGAGCTGTCCGGTAAAGCCGCGATCGCCGGCATCGGTGCCACCGATTTCTCCAAGGACTCCGGCCGCAGCGAACTTCGGCTGGCGGCCGAAGCCGTGTTGGCCGCACTTGATGATGCGGGCCTGACACCGGCCGATGTCGACGGCATGGTGACGTTCACCATGGACTCCAACACCGAGGTCGCCGTCGCACGGGCCACCGGTATCGGGGACTTGAAGTTCTTCTCCAAGATCCACCACGGGGGCGGCGCGGCGTGTGCCACCGTCCAGCAGGCCGCCATCGCGGTGGCTACCGGCGTCGCGGAATGTGTTGTGGCATATCGGGCTTTCAACGAACGCTCCGGAATGCGATTCGGTCAGGTGCAGATGCGGCTGATTCAAGGTGCCGACTCCACCAGTGTCGACAACTCCTACTCCTATCCGCACGGGTTGACCACCCCGGCCGCACAGGTTGCGATGATCGCTAAGCGCTACATGCACCTGTCGGGTGCTGCCAGCCGCGACTTCGGCGCGATCTCTGTTGCCGACCGTAGGCACGCTGCCAACAACCCCACGGCGTACTTCTACGGCAAGCCGATCACGATCGAGGACCATCAGAACTCGCGGTGGATCGCCGAACCGCTGCGACTGCTGGACTGCTGCCAGGAGACCGACGGCGGGGTGGCCATCGTCGTGACCACACCTGAGCGCGCGCGGGATCTCAAGCATCGGCCGGCGGTCATCGCGGCAGCATCGCAGGGTTCAAGTCCCGATCAGTACTCGATGGTGAGTTATTACCGGCCCGAACTCGACGGGCTGCCGGAAATGGGCCTGGTGGGCCGTCAACTGTGGGCGCAGTCCGGGCTCAAGCCAACCGATATTCAGACCGCGATCCTCTATGACCACTTCACGCCGTTCACCCTGATTCAGTTGGAGGAGTTGGGTTTCTGCGGTAGGGGTGAGGCCAAGGACTACATCAAAGATGGTGCGATCGAGATCGGCGGCCGGCTGCCGATCAACACCCACGGCGGCCAACTCGGCGAGGCGTACATCCACGGCATGAACGGCATCGCCGAAGGTGTGCGGCAGTTGCGCGGGTCCTCGGTAAACCAGGTCAACGACGTCGAGCATGTGCTGGTCACGGCCGGCACCGGCGTGCCGACGTCTGGTCTGATTCTCGGCTGACGCTCCTGCCCTCCGCCGAGCGTTACGCCAGAGCGACCCTCGACGGCCAATGTTGCTCTGGCGGGGCGCTCGGCTGACCCAGGCGGTGTTTGTCAGTGCCCGGCCGCAGAATCTGGCCATGAATTACCCCTTCATCGGGAGCGAGGCCGTCGCCGCCGGCGCGCTCTCCAAGAGCACGCTGCGATCGCAATACACACGTGTTTTCCCTGACGTGTACCTGAGTAGGGCCAGTGACCGCACGGCCGTGACTCTCGCTGCTGCCGCACTCCTGGGCGCAAACTGGGTTGACGCCGACAGTCCGGTGGAGTTGATCCACAGCAATCGAAATGCCCCGGTGGGCATCGCAGTTCACAGCGACCGGACTCCCGCGGACGAGATCATGACCCTGGACGGAATGGCGTTCACCACGCCTGAGCGAACGGCCTTGGATCTTGGCTGCTGGTATCCGCTCGCCCCGGCGCTGGCGAGTTTGGATGCGTTGGCTGCGGCGACGCAGATCGACCTGGCCCGCGTCGCAGCCCTCGCGGACCGCTACCCGGGACGTCGCGGCATCCGAACAGCCAGGCGGGCGCTTTCGCTCGTTGATGGTGGAGCGCAATCGCCCAGGGAGACGTGGCTGCGGCTACTGCTCATTGAAGCCGGATTTCCGCGACCGCAGACTCAGTTGCCGGTGGGCGAGGGCGCCGGCAGGGCGATTGCCTATCTCGACATGGGTTGGGAAGAACTCAAGGTAGCTGTCGAGTACGACGGCGAGCAGCATCGCACCGACCGCCGCCAATACATCTGGGATGTGCGTCGCCGGGAGTTGCTGGATCAATTGGGCTGGATTGTCGTTCGGGTTGTCGTCGGCGATCGCCGGGAGGACATTGTGCGGCGCGTCCGCGAGGCTATCGGTCGCCGAGCGTCGCACCAGAGCGACATCCGACGCTCAGCATGACGCTGGTGTAACGCCCGGCGAGCTTGTGGGCTACGCGCCCGGCGCGCACGAACCCTACGCGGGAACCAACTCCACATCCGAAAGTACGGCGGCGTCATCCCTGCCGGGTGCGGTGACGATGGCGATGTAGTGACCGCCGTCCTTCCATACCGAAGCCTTCAAGGTCTCGCCGGGGAATACCACGCCGGCGAATCGCGCACCGTAGGAACCGACCCGGGTCGTGTCGGCGTCCAGAAGGGTGTCGGTGAGCGCTTTGCAGACCATGCCGTAGGTA
>JAPLAO010000158.1 GCA_026393245.1 Mycobacterium sp.
CAAACCCACGGCTTCGTCCCTGCGCGTCGCCAAGCTTGCCGTGACCGGTGCGGTCATCGGTGGCGGCACCCTCGGCATGGCTGCGCAGGCGCAAGCGGCGCCCGACTCCGAATGGGATCAGGTGGCAAGTTGCGAGTCCAGCGGTAACTGGGCCATCAATACCGGCAACGGTTACCAGGGCGGCCTGCAATTCTCCCCCGGCACCTGGTCCGGCCACGGCGGCGGACAATTCGCCCCGGCCGCCAATATGGCCACCCGCGAGCAACAGATCGCCATCGCCGAGAAGGTGTTGGCCACCCAGGGCAGGGGCGCCTGGCCGGTGTGCGGTCGCGGCCTGTCCGGTCCGACGCCGCGCACGGTGACAAGCGCCCCGGCCACCCCGGCCAAGGCTCCGGCCGACCCACGGTGACAAGCGCCCCGGCCACCCCGGCCAAGGCTCCGGCCGACCCCTCGCAGGCGCCTGCCGCCCCACTGGACGGCCAGGAGCCCACGGCCGCACCCGAGGACGGTATGACTCCGGAGTTGCAGGTCATCAGCATCAGTCAGGACGCGGTGGTGGAGGACGACGTCATCATCGTCAGCGTGGACCCCGACCTGGAACAGGCCACGACGATCGAACTGCTGGAAGGTCCCGCAACCGCGGAAACCGCGGCACTGCTTCAGGCCGGCCTCCCCGGCGACGAGTTGGCCCAGTCGCCGGTATTGACCGACCCGGCGGATCCGGCGGTGCCATCCGCGACGGCTGCCCCGGCGGAAACGCCCGCCCCCTCCGCCGGACCGGCTGCCACACCGGTCAGCACCGCCGACGCGCCCAGCACGACGGTCACCCCGGTTGCGACCGGCACCACGGGCACGCCGGTAACGACCGGCACCACGGTCACCCCGCTCGCGACCGGAACACCAGCCCCGAGCGACGGGACCACCGCGGTAACCACCGCCGCACCGGCCAACGGTGTGCCGCACCTCCCGAGCCCGGACAGCCCGCCCCCGGGCACCAGCGATGAACCGGTCGGGCCGGACACGAACGCCAATGTCAGTTACCTCAAGGATCTCTGGCATGCCGTCCAGAACCAGGAGATCGATCGAAGTGATCTGCTACTGGCGTTGACCCAGCGTTCATTTACCGCACCGTTGCCGAGTGGCACCAACTCCAGTGGCGTCATGACCGACCCGTCGGTTTCCGCCCCGAACGGGACAGCCTCGACCGTGCCCGCGTCCGCCGGGACAGCCTCGACCATGCCCACCGCTGTTTCCGGGTCCCCCGTACTGATCCCGGAACAGGTGCCTGCTGAGGCACCCGCGGATCAGTAGGACTGAGTGGCTTGAGCGGAGTTACCGCTAGGCGGAATTCACCCACTCGTCGGTGCCGTCGGCGAAGAACTGGTGCTTCCACACAGGTAGCCGCTCCTTGATGGTGTCCACCAGGCGGGCGCAGGTGTCGAACGCAGCCACCCGATGGTCGGCCGCGACGGCAGCCACCAGAGCCGCATCGCCGATCTGCAACGGCCCGACGCGGTGGCTGGCCGCGATCGCCCGAACCCCGGCCGCGCCGGCGGCCACCTCGGCCAGCACCTCGAACAGAATCTGTTCGGCGTGCGGATGCGCCGAGTACTCCAGCCGGAGCACCTCACGGCCCCCGTCGTGGTTCCGCACGATTCCGGCGAAGCCCACGACCGCGCCGGCCGCGTCACCGGCCACCAGTCGTTCGTGTTCGGTGAGCGAAATCTCGCCGTCGGTCAGCGCGGCCCGCAGAATCCGCGTCATCGGCTGTGGTCTCCCCCGCGCAGTTGATCCAGCGCGTGGTCGATCACCTCGGCCAGCGCGGCCAACCCGTCGCCGACGCCGCCGGTCGAACCGGGCAGGTTGACCACCAGGGTGCGGCCGGCCACCCCACACACTCCGCGGGACAGCACCGCAGTCGGTACCGCGGGCAGACCGGAGCGACGGATGGCGTCGGCGAGTCCGGGGATCTGGTAGTCGAGTACTTCCAGAGTGGCCTCCGGGGTGGCGTCGGTCGGCGATATGCCGGTTCCACCCGAGGTGATGATCACGTCGACACCCTCTCCGAGCGCTGACCGCAGGGCCGCGCCGACGGCGTCGCCATCGGTTACCACCGCCGCTGCGTCGACGTCGAAGCCGCGGGCGGTCAGCCAGTCCCGGATGACCGGCCCACAGCGGTCGTCGTATACGCCGGTGGCGGCGCGCGTGGATGCGATCACCACCCGGGCCGAGCGGCTCACGTCGGGGCGGTCCAGACGCCGGTCTTGCCGCCCTGCTTGGCCACCACGTGGATGTCGTCGAGATGGGCGGCCGGATCAACGGCCTTGATCATGTCATAGACCGTCAAAGCTGCGACCGAGACCGCGGTCAGCGCCTCCATCTCCACCCCCGTGCGGTCGGTGGTGCGCACCGTTGCGGTCAATTCGATTGCACTGGAGCCGATTTCGAAGTCGATATCGACACCGCTGAGGGCAAGTTGATGACACAGCGGGATCAGGTCACCGGTGCGTTTGGCGGCCAGTATCCCGGCGATCCGGGCGGTGGCCAGGGCGTCACCCTTGGGTAGTCCGCCGGAGGTGATCAACGCGATCACCTCGGCGGTGGTGCGCACGGTGCCCACTGCGGTTGCAGTACGCGCGGTGGCAGCCTTGTCCGAAACGTCGACCATGCGCGCAGCGCCGTGGTCGTCGAGGTGCGAGAGTCGGCGCTGCGGCCCGTTGGTCACCGTTACTTATTGACGACGGTGACCGGGTGCACGTAGGGCAGAGCGGTGGCCGGCAGGGGGAAGGTGGTGTCGCCGAACGGCGACAGCGCGCCCACGCGGTCCGCGGCCAATTCGCTGACCGGGTGGTCTTCAGGATCGCGGGTCGGCCAGCCGTTGTCGATGTATCGATGCGTTTTCTGTGCCACACAGACATTGTGACACTTGTCCGGCGAACTCGCCCAGATGCCCACTGAATTAGGCTGGTCACCGATGACCGACCACCGCAATATCGCACTGGGCTCATGGCTGTCCGGACTTGCCGACGAGCAGTTAATCCGCCTTCTCGAATTGCGGCCCGATCTGGCCCAACCCCCGCCCGGCAGTGTGGTCGCCCTCGCTGCGCGGGCGGGGTCGCGTCAGTCGGTGAAAGCCGCCGCCGACGATCTGGACTTCCTGCACCTGGCGGTACTGGATGCACTACTGGTGCTGCGGGCCGACCAGGCCCCGATTCCGGTCGGCGAGGTGGTAGGCCTGATCGGCGACCGGGCCCCTCGGGCCGGGGTTCTCACCGCCCTGCAGCATCTGCGGGACCGCGCCCTGATGTGGGGCGATGCCGAGGTCCGGGTATCGCCGGAGGCCGCCGACGCACTGCCCTGGTTTCCCGGTCAGGTCATCGCCGAGAGCCCGGGTAGCCCGGCCGCCGACCTTGCCGCGGCGGTCGAGGGTCTCGACGAGCCCGCGCGGGACGTCCTGAAAAGGCTGACGATCGGCTCCCCGGTGGGGCGCACCCGCGATGCCGCACCTGGCACGCCGGCCGACCGGCCCGTACAGCGACTGCTCGCGGCCGGACTGCTGCACCAGGTGGATGCCGAAACGGTCGTACTGCCGCGCGGGGTCGCACAGTTGCTGCGCGGCGAGGAACCCGGCCCGGCTGGCCTGACCCCGCCGGATCCGATCATCTCGACCACCACCGCTAAAGACGCCGACGCCGCCGCGGCCGGGGCGGCGATGGAGCTGATGCGCCAGGTCGAGGTGGTGCTCGAAACGCTGTCAGCCACACCGATTCCCGAGCTCCGTAGCGGCGGCCTTGGAGTGCGTGAATCCAAACGGTTGAGCAAGATCACCGGGATCGACGAGCCGAGACTCGGTCTCGTCCTCGAGCTGATCGCGGCCGCCGGCTTGATCGCCAGAGGATTCCCCGACCCGCCACCACCGGATGACACAGTGACCTACTGGGCGCCGACGGTTGGCGCC
The DNA here is from genome assembly GCA_026393245.1 of Mycobacterium sp. GTDB lineage: Bacteria > Actinomycetota > Actinomycetes > Mycobacteriales > Mycobacteriaceae > Mycobacterium. The sequence continues at coordinate 3,959 of JAPLAO010000158.1, forward strand.
GACCGATTCCTGGAGGCACCGGACTCGGCCCGTTGGCTGCAACTTGCCGCCACCTGGCTTGAACTTCCGTCGCGTCCGGGGCTCATCGGTGAGCGCGGCCCGGACGGGAAAAACTATGCGGCACTGTCGGATTCGCTGTATTCAACCGCCGCTCCCGTGGACCGCAGACTGCTCCTCGGCATGCTCGCCGAACTCCCGGTCGGTGCCGGCGTGGATGCGCTCGGGACATCTCGGGCACTGATCTGGCGTCGACCGCGCTGGGCGGCGCGACTGAGTCCAGAGCCGGTCGGTCACCTGCTCGATGAAGCGCATGCCCTGGGCCTGACCGGACGCGGCGCTCTCAGTTCACCGGCACGCGCACTGCTGAACGACGGCAATGACGCGGCGATCGCGGTGATGGCGGCCATCCTTCCGTCGCCCATTGACTACTTCCTGGTGCAGGCCGATCTCACCGTCGTCGTGCCCGGTCCATTGCAACGCGAACTCGCCGAGGAACTCGACGCGGTCGCAACCGTGGAATCTGCTGGCGCTGCGATGGTGTACCGCATCAGCGAGAGATCGGTACGGCACGCGCTCGATACCGGCCGCACTGCCGGGGTACTGCAGAGTTTCTTTGAGAAGAACTCGAAAACTTCGGTGCCCCAGGGCTTGACGTATCTCATCAACGATGTTGCCCGGCGGCACGGGCAATTGCGGGTAGGTATCGCGGCGTCGTTTCTGCGCTGCGACGACCCGGCACTGCTTGCCCAGGCGGCAGCAGCTCCGGCACTGACGAACCTCGAGGTGCGGTTGCTGGCACCGACGGTCGCGATCTCACATGCACCGATCGCCGAGGTTCTCACCGCACTGCGCGAGGCCGGCTTCGCCCCGGCCGCCGAGGATTCCTCCGGCGCGATCGTCGAACTGCGCCGCCGCGGGTCGCGGGTGGCCGTCACCATGATCCGTCGGCCCCTGCGCGCCCAGCCCCGGCCGAGCCGCGAGACGCTGATGACAGTCGTTTCGGTACTGCGTCGCGTCGACGCAGCGCCGTTGGGCAACATCCGGGTCGACCCGGCGGTGGCCATTGCATTGCTGGCCCAGGCCGCGGTCGGTGGAAAGGACGTCCTGATGGGCTATGTCGACGCCGCGGGGGTGGCGACCCAACGGGTGGTGACGCCCATCTCGGTGCACGGTGGACACCTGATGGCGTTCGACCCTGCCCAGGGCCGGATGCGCGAATTCGCCGTGCACCGCGTCACGTCAGTCTTGTCTGCTGACAACGGATAGTGAGTGTTGTCAGTCGGCAACGGATAATGGCGCTATGAGTGACCAGCGAGTAGCGAAGGCGGATCGCGCATGACTGACGGCCCCCTGATTGTGCAGTCCGACAAAACCGTGCTGCTCGAGGTCGACCACGAGCAGGCCGGTGCCGCCCGGGCCGCCATTGCGCCATTCGCCGAGCTCGAACGGGCACCCGAGCACATCCACACCTACCGCATCACGCCGCTGGCGCTGTGGAATGCACGCGCCGCCGGCCACGACGCCGAGCAGGTGGTCGATGCGCTGGTGACCTTCTCCCGCTACGCCGTGCCGCAACCACTGCTGGTGGACATCGTCGACACCATGGCCCGGTATGGCCGGCTGCAACTGGTGAAGAACCCGGTGCATGGGCTGATGCTGGTGAGCCTGGACCGCGCGGTGCTCGCAGAGGTGCTGCGCAACAAGAAGATCGCCCCGATGCTGGGCGCCAGGATCGACGATGATTCGGTGATCGTGCATCCCAGCGAACGCGGCCGCGTCAAGCAGATGCTGCTCAAGATCGGTTGGCCCGCAGAGGATCTGGCCGGCTACGTCAACGGCGAGGCGCACGCGATCAGCTTGGTCGAAGACGACTGGACCCTTCGTGACTACCAACAGATGGCGGTCGACTCGTTCTGGGCCGGCGGCTCGGGTGTGATCGTGCTGCCGTGCGGTGCCGGTAAGACGCTCGTGGGTGCGGCAGCCATGGCCAAGGCGGGAGCCACAACACTGATCCTGGTTACCAACACCGTGGCAGGCCGGCAGTGGAAACGTGAACTCATGGCACGAACCTCACTCACCGAGGCAGAGATCGGTGAGTACTCCGGTGAACGCAAAGAAGTCCGCCCGGTCACGATCGCCACCTATCAGGTGATCACCCGGCGCACCAAGGGCGAGTATCGGCATCTGGAACTGTTCGACAGCCGCGACTGGGGCCTGATCATCTACGACGAGGTACACCTGCTGCCCGCGCCGGTATTCCGGATGACCGCCGATCTGCAGTCTCGTCGCCGCCTCGGCCTGACCGCCACCCTCATCCGGGAAGACGGCCGCGAGGGCGACGTATTCAGCCTGATCGGGCCGAAACGCTATGACGCGCCGTGGAAAGATATCGAGGCCCAGGGCTGGATAGCGCCTGCGGAGTGCGTCGAGGTCAGGGTGACGATGACCGATAACGAACGGATGCAATACGCCGTCGCCGAGCCCGAGGAGCGCTATCGGTTGTGCTCGACGGCGCACTCGAAGGTCGCGGTGGTCAAGTCGATCCTGGCCAAACACCCCGGCGAGCCGACCCTGGTAATCGGCGCTTACCTCGACCAACTTGACGAACTCGGTAGGGAACTCGACGCCCCGGTAATCCAGGGATCGACCAAGAACGCCGAACGCGAGCTGCTGTTCGATGCGTTCCGGCGAGGTGAGGTCAAGACGCTGGTGGTGTCCAAGGTGGCGAACTTCTCCATCGACCTTCCGGAAGCCTCGGTGGCGGTGCAGGTTTCGGGCACGTTCGGTTCACGCCAGGAGGAGGCGCAGCGGCTGGGCCGACTGCTGCGGCCCAAGGCCGACGGCGGCGGGGCGGTGTTCTACTCGGTGGTCTCGCGCGACAGCCTCGACGCTGACTACGCCGCGCATCGGCAGCGGTTTCTCGCCGAGCAGGGCTACGGCTACATCATCACCGACGCCGACGACCTGCTGGGCCCGGCGATCTAAGCCAATGCAGGCATGACCTCGCGGGCGAAAAGTTCGATTCCGGAGCGGTCGTAGGCCGCTTCCGGGAAGTAGCAGATCACGTACTCGCAGCCGAGATCGCGCAGCGCCGAAAGGGTTTCGATCACCTGCTCCGGGGTTCCGGTGGCGTTGCCAGGCGCGTTGACCATGGCCATCGTCGCATCGGCGGCCGCGTCGCCGCACACTCCGGCCACCCGGTCGCGGACCCGTTTGACGCGCTGCGTCACCTCGGCCGTTGAACTGCCGAGGATGGCGTTGACGTTGGCCGACCGAACGATCGAACCGAAGTCGGTGCCCACGTCCCGGCAGTGCCCGGCGAGTATCTGGGACTTGTGTGCGAACTCCTCGAGCCCGGCGCTGAAATTCGTGTACCGGGCGTATTTCGCCGCGATCTTCAGCGTCACCTTCTCGCCGCCGCCGGCGATCCACAGTGGGATCCCGCCCGCCTGCAACGGTTTCGGCGCAACAATCGCTCCATCAACCTGGTAATGCTTGCCGTCGAAGCTGACCCGTCCGTCACGCCAGGCATCGCGCATGATCTGTACGCCTTCATCGAGGCGGGCCAATCGCACGCCGGCGGAGGGGAATCCGTATCCGTAGGCACGCCACTCGTGCTCGTACCAACCCCCGCCGATACCCATCTGCAGCCGACCGCCCGAAATGATGTCGGTGGTTGCCGCGACCTTGGCGAGATACGCCGGGTTGCGGTAGCTCATCGCCGTGCACATCTGACCGATCTTGATCCGCGATGTCGTGGCGGCGTATGCCGCCATCAGCGTCCAGGCCTCATGGGTGGCCTCGTCGCTCGGCATCGGCACGGTGTGGAAGTGGTCGTAGACCCAGAGCGAATCCCACGGCCCGTCGTCGGCGTAGGTCGCCACGTCGCGCATCACCTGCCAGTGATTTTCAAGTGGAATGCCAACCAGATCCATTCGCCAGCCCTGCGGGATGAACAGTCCGAATTGCATGCGCGCAACTCTACGGTCGGACCGACAACACCGGGAGCAGCTTGCGAAGGATCGCGGCCGAGCCGGCCGCCACCTCATCGACGAATGCAGCGAAGTCGAAATGCGCCTCTCGGCCCGCCAAGTCAGAAAGCGCGCGAATGACCAACCATGGGATGCCGAAGCTCTCGCACACCTGACTGAGAGCACCGCCTTCCATCTCCACGGCCCGCCCGCCGAGTTCTGCGTGCAGCCGTTCCCGGGTCACTTCACAGGCCAGATACTGGTCGCCGGTCAGCACCGTGCCATAGGTGATGCGCGGCGACCGGTCCCCGCCGCCGGCACCGCGCGACAACGGCGGCAGTGTGAAACCGTCGAGGCGATTGCGGACCCGGTCGAGCAGGGCAGCGTCAGCCGGATAGCCGAACCGGTCGGTGGGGTTGAGGAAGGGGACGTGGCCGGCCTGGTAAGTCCGAAGCCCGCAATCCTCGATCACGCCCGCGTCGTGCTGGACCGTTCGGTCGGCGATCACCACATCACCGATATCCAGATCCGGATCCAATCCACCGCCCACCCCGGAGAAGACGATCACGGCGCATCCGAACCGTTCAGCCAAGAGGGTGGACACCACGGCGACGTTGACCTTGCCCATGCCCGCAACAGCGAGAACTGCGGCGTGCCCGTCGAGTTCACCGACGCTGAACTCAACACCGCCGATCCGATGGGTTGCGGTCACCGACATCGCACCCAGAAGGTGCGCATGCTCCTGGGGCAGTGCGCAGATCAAGCCGATCTGCGGCGGCACAGCACCGATCACACCGACCTGCGGCGGCACCGTCAGAGCAGTGCGGCCGGCGGGTTGAACCGGTCGCCGTAGCGAGCGGCCAGTTCCTTGGCCCGAGCCACGAACGCGGCCTTACCGCCGGGGAACCCGGTGATGTACTGCGCGGCGCCGCCGGTCCACGGCGGGAAACCGATGCCCATGATCGAGCCGATGTTGGCATCCGCCGTCGTGGTAATCACACCCTCGTCGAAGCACTTCTGGGTTTCCAGTGCCTCGGCGAACAGCATCCGGTCGATCATGTCCTGCAACGGCGGGGTCGAGGTTCCGGATTTGAATGTCTCCCGCAGGCCCGGCCACAGTTGGGTCCGCTTGCCGTCGGTGTACTCGTAGAAGCCTGCGCCCGACAGCCGCGACGGTCGCCCGGCCTCGATCATCTTCTCCACGACTGCCTCGGCCGGATGCGCCGAGTACGTGCCGCCGGCATCCTCGATGCCCTTGCGACTCGCAACGGCAATCTTGTGCATGAGTTCCATGTTGAGTTCGTCGGACAGTTGCAGCGGCGGGGCTGGATAGCCGGCCTGCGACCCGGCATGCTCGATCGACGCCGGTTCCACGCCCTCGCCGAGCATCGCCAGTGCCTCGTTGATGAAGGTGCCGATGACCCGGCTGGTGTAGAAACCGCGGCTGTCGTTGACCACGATCGGGGTCTTACCGATGGCCAGGGTGTAGTCGAATACCCGGGCCAGCGCGTCGTCAGAGGTCTTCTCGCCCTTGATGATTTCGACCAGCGGCATCTTGTCGACCGGCGAGAAGAAGTGGATCCCGATGAAATCCTCCTGGCGCTTCACTCCGCTCGCCAGTCCGGTGATGGGCAGTGTCGAGGTGTTGGAGCCTAGAACCGCGTTGGGTTCAACGATGTCCTCGATCTCACCGAACACCTTGTGCTTGAGTTCTTGGCTCTCGAACACGGCCTCGATCACGAAGTCGACGCCGGTGAAATCCTTGGCATCGGCGGTCGCAGTGATCTTGCTGAGGAACGCGGTGGATTTCTCCGGTGTGGTCTTACCGCGCTCGAGCGCCTTGGCTTCAAGCTTCTCCGAGTAGGCCTTGCCCTTCTGTGCCGCCTCGAGGGTGACATCTTTGAGCACCACATCGAATCCGGCCTTGGCCGAGACGTAGGCGATACCGGCACCCATCATTCCCGCGCCCAGCACACCGATCTTGGTGATCGGGGTCTTGCCGATGCCTTCGGGACGCGAACCGCCGGCGTTGATGGCCTGAAGATCGAAGAAGAACGCCTGAATCATGTTCTTGGCGATCGGCCCGGTGACCAGGCCGGTGAAATACCGGCTCTCGATGCGGGTGGCGGTGTCGAAATCCACCTGCGCGCCTTCGACGGCCGCGGCCAGGATGGCCCGCGGTGCGGGCATCGGCGCACCCTTGACCTGCTTGCGCAACAGCGCCGGGAACGACGGCAGTATCGCGGCAAGCGCCGGACTGGACGGGGTACCGCCGGGCATCTTGTAGCCCTTGGTATCCCAGGGCTGGGTGTGCGCCTCCGGGTTGGCCTTAATCCATACCTTTGCGGCCGGAACCAGTTCCTCCGCAGTCGGTAGCACCTCATCGATCAGTCCGAGTTCCTTGGCCTGAGCGGGCTTGAAGCGGGTGCCCTGGCTCAGCACCGACACGAACGCGTTCTGGATGCCCAGCATTCGCACTGTGCGGGCGACACCGCCGCCGCCGGGCAGCAGGCCCAGGGTGACCTCGGGCAGACCGATCTGGCTGCCCTTGACGTCCGCGGCAATCCGGTGGTGACACGCCAGTGCAATCTCCAGACCGCCACCCAGTGCGGCGCCGTTGATGGCAGCCACGACGGGCTTGCCCAGGGTCTCCAGCGCACGAAGATCGCGCTTGATCTCCTCGACCTCGGTAAAGATCTCGCCGGCGTTCTCCGGGCCGGCTTGGATCATCGCCTTGAGGTCACCGCCGGCGAAGAACGTCTTCTTGCCGCTGGTGATCACCACGCCGGTGATCGAATCCTTCTCCGCGACAAGGCGTTGCACGCACCTGTGCATGGAGTCCTTGTAGTGCTCGTTCATCACGTTGGCCGAGCCGGTGGGGTCGTCGAGGGTCAGTGTGACGATGCCGTCGGCATCCTTGTCCCACGTGATGGTGTTCTCTGCCATGGTTTCGCCTACTCCTTAGGTGATGCGAGGTTCAGACGCGCTCGATGATGGTGGCCACGCCCATACCGCCGCCGATACACAGCGTGATCAGAGCGCGCTTGGCGCCGCGGCGCTCCAGTTCGTCGACCATGGTGCCGGTGATCATGGCGCCGGTGGCGCCCAGGGGGTGGCCGAAAGCGATAGCGCCGCCGTTGACGTTGAGCTTCTCGTCCGGAATGTTGAGGTCCTTCTGGAACTTCAATACCACCGACGCAAACGCCTCGTTGAGTTCGAAGAGGTCGATATCGTCGACGGTCAGGCCGGCGCGATCGAGCACTTTGAGGGTGGCCGGGGTGGGCCCGACCAGCATGATGGTCGGGTCGGCGCCACTGGTGGCGGTGGCTACGACGCGAGCGCGCGGCGTCAGACCATTGGCCTTGCCGGCCTTTTCGTTTCCGATCAGCACCAGGGCCGCGCCGTCGACGATGCCGGAACTGTTTCCACCGGTGTGGACATGATTGATCTTTTCCACCCAGTGGTACTTCTGCAGTGCGACGTCGTCGAAGCCGGCCATTGCGGCCATTGCCTCGAAGGCGGGCTTCAACTTGCCCAGACCCTCCCTGGTGGTATCGGGACGCATGTGCTCGTCGTGGTCGAGGATCAGCAGACCGTTCGGATCGCGCACCGGCACGATCGACTTGCCGAAGTAGCCGCCCGACCAGGCCGCTGCCGCATTCTCCTGAGAGCGCAGTGCGTAAGCATCGACATCGTCGCGGGAGAAGCCCTCCATCGTGGCGATCAGATCGGCACCGATTCCCTGCGGAACGATGTAGGCGTCGTACACGGTCGCCGGGTCGGAGAACATCGCGCCGCCGTCGGAGCCCATCGGCACCCGGCTCATCGATTCCACACCGCCGGCGTAGACCAGGTCGTCCCAGCCGGAGCGCACCTTCTGGGCGGCGGTGTTCACCGCCTCCAAGCCAGATGCGCAGAAGCGATTGAGTTGCACGCCACCGACGGTGTCGGGCATGCCCGCGGCGATCACCGCGGTGCGCGCAATATCGGCGCCCTGATCACCGACGGGCGAAACGCAGCCGAGGACGACGTCGCTGATCATGTTCTCGTCGAGGTTGGGATGGCGGACTCGCATCTCATCGATCAGCCCGGTGACCAGGTTCAGCGGCTTTACCTCGGTCAGGGCGCCGTTGCGACCCTTGCCGCGCGGCGTACGGATGGCCTCATAGATGAAAGCTTCTTCAGACATGGTGGTTTCCTCTTGAGCCGGTGGGGATTTTCAGATGCGGAGCGAAGCCTAGCCGCTTGATTCGCAACCCTACCAAGGCTCAGCCAACCCGTTGGTTGGGAGGGCTGGTCGCTACGCTCGTATCCCATGACGGTCGAGCGGCTGCGCCCCTACTCGGTCAACGTCTTCGCGGCGATGTCCGCACTGGCCGCCGAGGTTGGTGCGGTGAACCTCGGCCAGGGGTTTCCGGACGAGGACGGTCCGCCTGCGATGCTGGAGGCTGCGCGCCAAGCGATCTCCGACGGCGTCAACCAGTACCCGCCGGGCCCGGGAATCGCGCCACTGCGTCAGGCGATCGCAGCCCAGCGCGACCGGCGTTACGGGCAGCAGTTCGATCCCGACAACGAGGTACTGGTGACGGTGGGTGCATCGGAGGCGATCGCCGCTGCCGTGCTGGGCCTGGTCGAGCCCGGCTCGGAAGTGCTCTTGATCGAGCCGTTCTTCGACACCTACTCGCCGGTGATCGCGATGGCCGGCAGTCGACGCGTCTCCGCACCGCTGGTGCTCAAAGGGCGAGGCTTCGCCCTCGACGTCGACGCCGTGCGGGCGGCGATCACGCCTGCGACCCGGGCGATCATCATCAACTCACCGCACAACCCGACCGGCACGGTGCTGGCCGACGACGATCTTCACGCCCTCGCGGAGGTGGCCGTCGAGGCGGACCTGATGGTCATCTCCGATGAGGTCTACGAACACCTGGTATTCGATGGCCGGCGTCATCTGCCCATCGCGACGTACCCCGGTATGGCGGAGCGCACCGTGACGATCTCGAGTGCGGCAAAGATGTTCAACTGCACAGGCTGGAAGATCGGCTGGGCGTGCGGACCGGCCGATCTGATCGCCGGCGTGCGCGCGGCAAAGCAGTACCTCAGTTATGTCGGCGGGGCTCCTTTTCAGCCCGCGGTTGCCTACGCGCTGGATAACGAGGACGCCTGGGTGGACTCGCTGCGCGACTCGCTGCAGTCCAAGCGGGACACGCTCACAACGGCACTGACCGACATCGGGTTCGAGGTCCACGACAGCGCCGGTACCTTCTTTCTGTGCGCCGACCCTCGGCCGCTCGGCTTCACAGACGGCGCGACGTTCTGTGCGGAGCTACCCCGTCGGGTGGGCGTGGCGGCGATCCCGATGTCGGCGTTCTGCGATCCGGACCACGCGCAGGCAAGCGAATGGAATCACCTGGTGCGCTTCGCATTCTGCAAGCGCCACGAGACTTTGGACGAAGCGATCAGACGGCTTGGCACCCTGCAACAGGGTTAGCGAATCAGCCCTTCTGAAGTTTCAGAACATGCTTGCGTAAGCCGTCGGTGGCGGTCTCCATGGCACCCCTGAGCGTCCGCTTGAGCAGGAAGCCGGGCATAGGGATCGCCGGATCGATTTCGAGGTCGTAGCGAACCTTGGTCTTGTCACCCACAGGTGTCAGCGTGTACGCGGTTTTCTGGGCCTTCAGTAGGTGCGACTTGACCATGGTCGTAACAACGGTGTTGTCACCCCAGATGTACTCGAACTCGCAGTCATCGGACATCCCGGCAGCCCCGGCCGATATCTTGACCAGTTTGGCCCGGCCGTCCTCATAGGTCTCGACAACCTCGACGCTCTGAAACTGCGGACACCACTCGGGAGAAGAATCGACGTCGGTGAGGACGTCGAGAATCTCCTTCGGGGTCGCTTCGATGACCACTTCGCGCGAATCGCTGACTGCCATGACGCGAGAATAGCCAACCGGGGGATGACTAGGACGCGGTTTCCCGGTAGACGTCGACGACCGGCTCCAGTTCGTCGGGAGTGGCGCCGTGCATGATCACCGCGTCGGCCCCGTAGTCGAACTCCTTGCGGATCCGGTCCACGCACTGGCGGGCCGAACCGGTGGCAGCGGGCTCCAACCACTCGGCGGGGATCAGACCGGCGATGTGTTGGATCTGTTCGGTTGTGGCCTTGTGGTCGATGCCGCCACCGATGGATTGGACCACGGCATCGGCCCGGAATCGTTGCAGCACCGCAGGATCCCAGTCATTGGTCGTCACCATCAGATCGCCGTAGCCCTGCAGGTAGGTGGCCAACCGGGCGACGGTCTTCTTCAATCGCAATTCTTCGGGCAGGTGATCACCCACGGTGGCGAAACACGACCACACCCGCACACTGTCAGGATCGCGGCCGGCCTGCTCGGCGGCGTCCTTGACCGTGCGTACGCAGCGCGCAACCGTCTCCGGCGTGAAGTAGGTGTGCAGGATGACGTCGTCGAACACCCGGCCGCCCAGGCGCAAAGTGTTGGGACCGAACGCCACCAGTGCCAGCCGGATGTCCTCCCTGAAATCAGGGTCGAGCACCAGTATCTGATACTTCCCGATCGGGCCGTCGTGGTTGAAGATCACCTCGCCGCGCCAGAGTCGGCGCATCACCTGCGCGAAGTCTTCCATCTGCGCGGTGGTCACCGCGGGGATGCCATACGCCGAGTAGATAGCCCCGATACCACGACCAATGCCCAGGGTGAAGCGGCCGCCGGAGAGCCGGTGCATGGTGGTGGCCCACGATCCGCTGATCAGTGGATGACGGGTGTTGTGATTGGTTGCGGCAGTGGCGATCTGCATCCGCGTGGTCACCGCGCAGGCAGCCCCGGTCAGCGATGCCGCCTCTTTGACGTTCCAGCGCTCGGAGATGAACGCGGTTCCGAAACCCAGTTCCTCGCCGCGGCGGGCCTCGTCCATCAGCGCGGCCGGGCCTTCCCCACCGGCACCGGCCAGCAGGTAGTAGCCCAATTCATCGAGTATGCGCATTGTGTACCTCAGATCCGGTAGTCGTCCAGCAAGCGCTTGCTGATGATGATCTTTTGAATCTCGCTGGTGCCCTCGCCGATGAGCAGGAAGGGGGCGTCGCGCATCAACCGCTCGATCTCGTACTCCTTGGAGTAGCCGTACCCGCCGTGAATGCGGAAACTGGCCTGCACGACCTCCGAGCAGAACTCACTGGCGAGATATTTGGCCATGCCGGCTCCGAGGTCGTTGCGGGCGCCACTGTCCTTGAGTCGGGCCGCATTCACCATCATCAGATGTGCCGCTTCGACTTTGGTGGCCATCTCGGCCAGTTGGAACGCGATCGCCTGGTGCTCGGCGATCGGCTTGCCGAAGGTGCGGCGCTGCTGGGCGTACCGCACCGCCAGTTCGAACGCGCGGATGCCCACTCCGCAGGCCCGGGCGGCGACGTTGACCCGGCCGATCTCGATGCCGTCCATCATCTGGGCGAAGCCCTGCCCGGGCGCACCCCCGAGGACGTCATCAGCCGCGGCGAGGTAGCCGTCAAAAATCAACTCCGTTGTGTCGATGCCCTTGTAGCCCAGCTTGTCGAGCTTGCCGGGAATCGTGAGCCCGGTGGTGACTTCGCCGAAGCCGGAGGGCTTTTCAACCAGGAAGGCGGTGAGATTGCGGTGCGGTTTGTCGGCGCCCTCGTCGGTGCGCACCAATGTGGCGACCAGCGTCGAACTCGCACCATTGGTCAGCCACATCTTCGCGCCGTCGATGGTGTACGTGCCATCGGCGTTGCGGGTGGCCCGGGTGCGGATCGCGGCGACGTCCGATCCGACCTCGGGTTCCGACATCGAGAACGCACCCCGGGTCTCGCCGGTGACCATCCGCGGCAGGAAGCGCTGCTTCTGCTCGTCGGTTCCGTGCTGGCGGATCAGGTAGGCCACGATGAAATGGGTATTGATCACCCCGGAGATGCTCATCCAGCCGCGAGCCAACTCCTCCACGCACAGCGCATACGTCAGCAGCGACTCGCCCAACCCGCCGTACTCGGCGGGAATCATCAGGCCGAATAGCCCCATCTCGCGCATCTGATCGACGATGGCCTGCGGGTAGATATCGGCATGCTCGAGATCGTGGGCGTTGGGAATGATCTCTTTATCGACGAATTGCTGCACTGCGGAGATGATCTCGGCCTGAAACTCGGTCAGCCCCAGGGTCTGGGCAAGCCTGGTCATATGTGCCGGCCACCGGTCACCTCGAGGACGGTTCCGGTCATGTAGGAAGAGAGGTCGGAGGCCAGGAACAAGGCGACCGCCGCGACTTCGGATGGCTCACCGGCGCGGCCCATCGGCACCTCCGCAAGCTTGGCGTCCCAAATGCGCTGCGGCATAGCCTCAGTCATCGCCGAGCGGATCAAACCGGGCTCGATCGCGTTGACCCGCACCCCAAGGTGGGCGAGTTCCTTGGCCGCGGCTTTGGTGAGTCCGACAATGCCGGCCTTAGCCGCCGAGTAGTTCGTCTGGCCGACGAGACCGACCTTGCCCGAGATCGACGACATGTTGATGATCGCGCCACCGCCATGTTCGCGCATGATCGCCGCGGCCGAACGCGTGCCGTTCCAGGTGCCCTTGAGGTGCACCGAGATCACGTCGTCGAACTGCTCCTCCGACATCTTCCGCAGCGTCGCATCGCGGGTGATGCCGGCGTTGTTGACCATGATGTCCAGATTGCCAAACTCCTCCACCGCGGCGGCGACGAGACCGTCCACTGCCGCACCGGAGGTCACGTCGCAGGCTCGCGCCCGCGCGACATCGGAACCGCCCAGCGACTCGGCGGCCGCCCGGGTGGCGTCGATATTCAGATCACCCAGCATGACGCGGGCGCCTTCGGCGATGAACTGTTGCGCGATGGCGTATCCGAGACCCTGGGCCCCGCCGGTGATGACGGCGATCCGTCCAGCCAGCAATGCCATCTGATCACCCTCTCCTCGCCCCCCGGAACCAACCCGCGGACGTCATCGTATTTGATTGGAGCATGACTTCCGTGGTCGGAGACGACGACTTCCGCGAGATCCTCGCCGCGACCCGCCACTTCGTCCGCACGGTCGTCGTGCCGCGGGAGTCGGAGATCAGCGAGCAGGATCGCATTCCCGAGGATTTGCGCGAGCAGGCGAAAAAGCTGGGACTGTTCGGTTACGCGATCCCGCAGGAATGGGGCGGTTTGGGCCTGGACATCACCCAGGATGTCGAGTTGGCACTGGAACTGGGCTACACCTCACTGGCGGTGCGGTCGATGTTCGGCACCAACAACGGTATCGCCGGCCAGGTCATCGTCGGCTTCGGCACCGACGAGCAGAAGGGCCGCTGGCTTGAGGCGATGGCCAGCGGTGAGGTCGTCGCCTCATTCGCGCTCACCGAACCGGGTGCGGGTTCGGATCCCACGGGTCTGCGCACCAAAGCCGTTCGCAATGGGGCGAATTGGGTGATCGACGGCCAGAAGCAGTGGATCACCAACGCCCCGCTGGCGGATTTGTTCGTCGTATTCGCCCGCACCCGACCTGCTGACGGCAACGGCGCAGGCATAGCGGTGTTTCTGGTCCCAGCCGACTCGCCGGGAGTCGAGGTCGGTGTCAAGGACGCCAAGATGGGCCAGGAGGGCGCCTGGACATCGGACGTGTATTTCACCGATGTCCGCCTCGGACCGGAGGCCCTCATCGGCGGCAGCGAGGATACCGGCTATCGCGCGGCGCTGACATCGCTGGCGCGGGTGAGGTGAGCCCGTCGCAGTGGTCCGGTCGTTATGGGACTTTGTTGCCCGGTATTCGGGCGAGGAAGAATCAGCAACGACATGGCATCGAACAAGCGCCGGCGGCATACGCCGGATCAGATCATCCGCAAGCTCGCTGAGGGCAACAAACTGCTTGGGTCCGGCCAGGAGCTCGACGAGGTGTGTCGACACTTGGAGGTCGCTGAGTCGACGTGGCAGCGCTGGTTGGCCCAGTACGGCGGGATGAAGGCCAATGAGGCCAAGCGGCTCAAGGAGCTCGAGGCGGAGAACGC
>JAPLAO010000285.1 GCA_026393245.1 Mycobacterium sp.
GCTGCCGGAAATGGGCCTGGTGGGTCGTCAACTGTGGGCACAGTCCGGGCTCACGCCGACTGATATTCAGACCGCGATCCTCTACGACCACTTCACGCCGTTCACCCTGATTCAGTTGGAGGAGTTGGGTTTCTGCGGTAGGGGTGAGGCCAAGGACTACATCAAAGACGGCGCGATCGAGATCGGCGGACGGCTACCGAGCAACACCCACGGCGGCCAACTCGGCGAGGCCTACATCCACGGCATGAACGGCATTGCCGAAGGTGTGCGGCAGTTGCGCGGGTCCTCGGTGAACCAGGTCAACGACGTCGAGCATGTGCTGGTCACGGCCGGCACCGGTGTGCCGACGTCTGGCCTGATCCTCGGCTGACGCCGGGCGAAGCTACCTGACCGCTCGGGTCTGTCGCCGCGCCTGCGTTGCCGCTGCCGATTTAGACCGCTGCGCCGTTGCTGCGCGGTGAGGGTTGGCCGGCGTGCGCTGTCGTTGGGTGGCGGCGGAGATCATCGGAAGCGGTCGAGGCAAGTACCTAGCCGCTGCTTGAGCCGGGACCGCCGGAACTGCGGGTTGGACGTCCGCGCTGAATCTGCGTACGCCTTCGGCGACGGCTTCCGCCAAGTCGCCAATGGCCTTGAGCGGGTTGATGTTCGGGATCAGTCGCGCCGTCGTCGGTGTACCCGGACTTATCGAGCGGTCATAGCCCCAGTCGATCATCACCGTCAGCGCCGGCTCGACAAGGTCCAAGAGTGGTTTGGGGAAACCGGCGTAATAGAACGGCAGTAGCAGCGGCAGATGAGGCGCCCGAAGGGTGATGTAGGTGATATTGCCGACCGTCGTGTCCGGAAAGGCCCGGGGGCCGTTGACGTCGGCGTTGAAGTAGTTGCTGTGCGTTATTGGTCCGGCAAACACCGCATTGAGGTCGGCGAGAAGATTGAGTGGGTACAGCGGGAAATCCGACGCGGTGTCGTACTCCCAGCCGATATCGGTTGTGGCATAGGGGGTGTCGATCGGGGTCGAACCGTCGAAACGGATGTCGACGTCGGGTATCCAGATCCCCGGGAACCGCTGCAGGATCCCACCGTTGGGTCGGTTCGTATTACCCATGAGGAAGAACCCCAGCTGGTCAGTCGGCGGGGCGCCGTTGGGCTGGCCCTGCAGATTACGCATCTCCCGCACCAGCACATTGGCGCTCGACGAATACCCGACCGCGACCGCCTTCTCGCCGGGGTTCAGGGTGGCAAGCACATCGGTGATGGCCCGATCGACATTGTGGAGGCCCTGGAGTTGTTGGGGCTCATACGCCAAACCCCCGCGGCTCGGCAGGCCGATCTTCGCCGGCCACTCGACCCGGATGAAGTCCCAGCCGTAGTAGGGCGACCCTGGATTGTTGGCGGTGTCGAGGTAACCCTGGCCGAAGGTGCCCACCGGCCGGTACTGGTTTGTATTCGGTTCGGGATACCACGGATCCCCGCCGAGTTCCTGCTGCATCTTCGGGGTGAGGCCGGCGGGGTTATCGTTGCCGGCGATCACCACCAGCGTGTTGGTAAGCAGTTGGATGCCCACGCTGAGGGTGGCCGGCACACACAGCGCCAGGGCGGCTATCACGACAACAACCGAGGTGACGACCGATCGCATTCCCCCGGTCACGAACTTGCCCCGCACGCCTACCCCTGACTCCAAATCCGCAACTGAGGCGGAGTAATTACCATACCGAGACTCCATCAGGGCGCGCGGCGTTTAACAGAGCTAGACCCCGGTTAGGCGGGAACCAACTCCACATCCGAAAGTACGGCGGCGTCATCCCTGCCGGGTGCGGTGACGACGGCGATGTAGTGGCCGCCGTCCTTCCATACCGAAGCCTTCAAGGTCTCGCCGGGGAATACCACGCCGGCGAATCGCGCACCGTAGGAACCGACCCGGGTCGTGTCGGCGTCCAGAAGGGTGTCGGTGAGCGCTTTGCAGACCATGCCGTAGGTA
>JAPLAO010000217.1 GCA_026393245.1 Mycobacterium sp.
CTGCAGTTGCAACAGAAACCGACGCCTGCCGATGCCGCGGACGCCCTGGCGTTGGCGATCTGCCATTGCTGGCGCGCGCCGATGATCGCCCGGATGGCCAAGGCCGAGGCGATCGCCGCCGAACAACAGCGGGCCTACAAAGCGAAACTGAAGGCAGTGCCGCGCCAGGTGCGGAGCGCGACGTGATCGCCTCGGTGCGCCAGGAGGCGCAGTGATCGCCTCGGTGCGCGGCGAGGTGGTCGAGGTCGCCCTCGACCACGCCGTGATCGAGGCGGCCGGGGTGGGCTACAAGGTTATGGCGACACCGTCGACGCTGGCAACACTGCGCCGGGGTGCCGAAGCCCGGCTGATCACCGCGATGATCGTGCGTGAGGACTCCCAGACGCTGTACGGGTTCGCCGATAACGATTCCCGCGACCTGTTCCAGACGCTGCTCGGGGTCTCCGGCGTCGGGCCGAAGATCGCGCTGGCCACCCTGGCGGTGTACGACGCCACCGCGTTGCGCCGCGCACTCGGCGATGGTGATGTCGCCGCGCTGATGAGGGTGCCCGGCATTGGTAAACGCGGCGCCGAACGTCTGGTGCTGGAACTGCGCGACAAGATCGGGGCCATACCGAGCACCGGGGGAGCGGTGGCGGTCGGGCACGCGGTGCGCGGACCGGTGGTGGAAGCCCTTGTCGGACTTGGCTTTGCGCTCAAACAAGCAGAGGACGCCTGCGACAAGGTGCTGGCCGACGATCCCGATGCGACTACCTCCAGTGCACTGCGTGCGGCGCTGTCGCTGCTGGGGAAGAAATGACAATGCGCGAATGACGGATATCTAGTGGGCCGCTTTGAGGACGATGACGTCGACGAGCCCGACCGGGAAGTCTCGCCGGCGCTGACGGTCGGTGAGGGCGAAATCGACGCCAGCCTGCGGCCGCGATCGCTAGGTGAGTTCATCGGCCAGCCTCGGGTGCGCGAGCAACTGCAGTTGGTTCTCGAGGGTGCCAAGAACCGAGGCGGCACACCGGATCACATCCTGCTGTCCGGGCCGCCGGGCCTGGGGAAGACGTCTTTGGCGATGATCATCGCCACCGAACTCGGCTCAGCGTTGCGGGTCACCTCCGGCCCGGCACTGGAGCGCGCGGGCGATCTGGCGGCGATGCTGTCCAACCTCGTCGAGGGTGACGTGTTGTTCATCGATGAGATTCACCGCATCGCCCGGCCCGCCGAGGAAATGCTGTATCTGGCCATGGAGGACTTCCGGGTCGACGTGGTGGTGGGCAAAGGCCCCGGGGCAACGTCGATTCCGTTGGAGGTGGCCCCGTTCACCCTCGTCGGCGCCACCACCAGATCGGGCGCATTGACCGGACCACTGCGCGACCGGTTCGGGTTCACCGCGCACATGGATTTCTACGACGCCAGCGAACTGGAGCGGGTGCTAACCCGTTCGGCCGGCATCCTGGGCATCGAACTCGGTACCGAGGCGGGGTCGGAGATCGCTCGCCGGTCGCGGGGTACGCCACGGATCGCCAACCGTCTGCTGCGCCGAGTGCGTGACTTCGCCGAGGTCCGTGCCGACGGCGTCATCACCCGCGATATCGCCAAATCAGCCCTGGCCGTCTACGACGTCGACGAACTCGGCCTGGATCGGCTCGACCGGGCGGTGCTGTCGGCGCTGACCCGAAGCTTCGGCGGTGGTCCGGTCGGGGTGTCCACCCTGGCCGTTGCGGTCGGCGAAGAGGCCGCCACCGTCGAGGAGGTGTGCGAGCCCTTTCTGGTGCGCGCAGGCATGATCGCACGAACACCGCGCGGCCGGGTGGCTACCCCGCAGGCGTGGACCCATCTCGGGATGACCCCACCACCCGGGGCGGGCGGGTTCGGCCAGCCCGTGTTGTTCGAGTAGGAAAAGATTTTCGCGACGCCGTGCGTGAAGCCTCTGCGAGTATTCGTCGTCAATCTCGCAGTGCTTTCACACTCGCGGATAAGTGCCTCAGATCCCGGCGAGGATCTCCGCAAGAACGTCGAGGCCCTCGAGTAGTAACTCATCGCTAATCGTCAGCGGCGGCAGGAAGCGCAGAACGTTGCCGAACGTGCCGCAGCTGAGCACGAGCACACCCTGGGCGTGCGCCAGCGTGGTCAGTGCTTTGGTCAGATCCGGATCGGGTTCTGCACTGCCGGGTTTGACCAACTCGATGGCGATCATCGCGCCGCGTCCGCGAACGTCGCCGATCCGATTGTCGTCGGCCTGCATCCGGTTCAGCTTGTCTTTCATAAGCTTCTCGATCCGCTTAGCGCGATCAAGCATGCCGTCGAGTTCAATGGTCTCGATGGTGGCCAGCGCGGCGGCGCACGCCAACGGATTGCCGCCGTAGGTGCCGCCCAGTCCGCTGACATGAGGTGCATCCATCATCTCGGCTTTACCGGTCACCGCCGACAGCGGCAGACCGTCCGCGATGCCCTTGGCCGTGATGATCAGATCCGGCTCGATGCCTTCGTCCTCGCAGGCGAACATCGCACCGGTACGAGCGAAACCGCTCTGCACCTCGTCGGCGATGAACACCACGTCGTTGTCGGTACACCAGGCACGCAATGCGGGCATGAATCCCGGTGCGGGAACGATGAATCCGCCCTCGCCCTGGATCGGCTCGATGATCACGGCCGCCAGATTGGCCGCGCCGATCTGCTTGTCGATCACCGTCAACGCGCGCTCGGCGGCCAGTTCGCCGTTGGTGGCCCACTCCTTGTCGATCAGGCCGTCCCGGTAGGGGTAGGACATCGGGGCGCGATAGATCTCGGGCGCGAACGGACCGAAACCGCTCTTGTAGGGCATCGACTTCGCGGTCAGCCCCATCGTCAGGTTGGTCCGGCCGTGATAGGCGTGGTCGAACGCGACCACCGCGGACCGGCCGGTGTAGGAGCGGGCGATCTTGACGGCGTTCTCGACCGCCTCGGCGCCGGAGTTGAACAGTGCCGTGCGCTTTTCGCCTGACCCCGGGGTGAGCCGGTTGAGGTGTTCGGCGACGGCGATGTACTTCTCGTAGGGAGTGACCATGAAACAGGTATGGGTGAAGTCGGCCACCTGCTCGCGGACGGCGTCGACCACCCGCGGCGAGGAGTTGCCGATCGTGGTGACAGCGATACCCGAGCCCAGGTCGATGAACCGGTTGCCGTCGACGTCCTCGATGATGCCGCCGGAGGCGCGCGCGACGAATACCGGCATCGTGACGCCGACACCGCGGGACACCGCGGCCACCCGGCGTTTACCCAGTTCGGTGGAGACCGGTCCGGGGATCGCGGTGACGAGTTTGCGACTCTGTTCGACGGTGCCGAGTTCCATGGTGCTCACGGTGTTCTCCTGACTTCCTCTGGTATCAGAGCGTAGTCGGCCGACAACGTGACGCAACTGAAATCCCGGCCCGACGACACTTCCGGGCGCAGATCACAATGGCTCGCCGTCGACGCGGTCCACCGTCACAAAGGACCCGACAGGCGCGCGGCGAAGGCGTCGAGGCTGTCGCACCGGATGGCCCAGTGCGATCCCCGCGGCCAGCGCCCACTGATCCGGGGCGCCGAGCAGTCGCTTCACCGCGTCCTCCTCGCGGATCAGCATCGTGGTGAGCACACCAGCGAGGCCTTCGGCGCGGGCGGCCAACAGGATGTTCCAGGCGAAGGGATAGATGGAGGCGCCGCCGGCGAAGGAATAGCGGTCCAGGTCGCGATCGACCGCAGCCAGTTTCGTCAGGTCGGCGAACACCATCAGCAGTACCGGCACCCGGTCGAAATCCGCGGCGAACCCCTGGGCGGCCGCAGCGGCCACACCCTCCGGCGCTGCCGCCACCGCAGCCTGCTCGGCGGCGCGGTCATTACCGGGTGCCCACGGGCGCAGACCGGCGGCTCCCATCGCGAGATAGTCGTGCCAGCCCGGCAGGTAGAGGTCGCGAAGCCGCGTCCGGGTGTCGGGATCCTTCACCACCACGACGTGCCAGGCCTGGGCGTTGGCGCCACTGGGCGCGAACCGGGCGGTATCGAGAACCCGCGCCAGCACCTCGTCGGGCACCGGTTCGTCGGTGAACTCGCGCACTGCGCCGGTGGTCCGCAACGCCTCGATCAGGTCCATCGGGCCATCCTCGGTCCTGTTTGCGGCCAGGGCAATGCGGTGCCGCCTCGTCCAATGGCACACTTGTCAGGCGTGGGCCCGTGATCGGCGGTCCCGGTTGGACGAACTGAAAGAGACGCCGCGATGGAGCAACTGCTTGGTTTCCTTCCCCTGATCATCATCATGGGGGCGTTCATGTTCTTCGCCTCGCGTCGCCAGCGCAAAGCCATGCAGGCCACCATCGACCTGCAGGAATCGCTGCGGATCGGTGACCGGGTGAATACGACGTCAGGCCTGCAGGCAACGATCACGGGTATCGGCGAGGACACCGTGGACTTGGAGATTGCACCGGGCGTGGTGACGCGCTGGATGAAGCTGGCGGTGCGCAACCGCATCGCCTCGGATCTGCCTCAGGTTGGCGAGGTTAGTACCGGCAACCGGGCCTTCGAAGTGACCGAGACCGACGCCGACCGCCTGTCCTGAGACTGACCGCCCGCCGCGACCCGTACCCTTTGCGGGGAGTGCAGACCACCGCCAGGCGGCTTCGCGCCAGTAACGCGGCATACGACTAGGAGAATCAACAACGTGGCATCGTCTTCGTCGCCGGTGCATCCGTACCGCTACCTGTCGGTGTTCCTGGTTGCGATGGTCGGCCTCTACCTGCTGGTGTTCCTGACCGGCAACAAGGAGGCCAAGCCCAAACTCGGAATCGACCTGCAGGGCGGCACCCGGGTCACCCTGACCGCGCGGACTCCCGACGGCTCGAAGCCCACCCGGGATGCGCTCGACCAGGCCCTGCTGATCATCAGCTCCCGTGTCAACGGCCTAGGGGTCTCGGGGTCGGAGGTGGTGATCGACGGTGACAACCTCGTCATCACCGTCCCCGGCAACGACGGCAATGAAGCACGTAACCTCGGCCAGACCGCCCGGCTGTTCGTCCGCCCGGTGATCGGCCAGCCCATTCCGGTCGAGGCGGTCAACAAGAAACCCGACGGCGCACCCGGCGCACCCGGGGCACCGCCTGGCGCGCCACAGCCTCCGGGCGCGCCTGGCGCGCCGCCCGCCGGCGCTCCTGCGGCACCACCGGGTGCGGCGCCGGTTCCACCGAGTCCGCCGCCGGCGCCCGCCCCGGCCAGTCCCGCACCGCAGCCACGTCCGTACCCTCTTGAGCCGACGCCTCCGTCGGTGCCATCGACGGCACCATCGTCGGCACCGGCACCGGCACCGGCACCGGCACCGGCACCGGCCCCGACGCCGTCCCCAGCGCCCGGCCAGTCATCGGCCCCGGCGACACCGGGTGCCCCGGCACCGCCACCCGGACCGCCGGACCCGCGCCAAGACCTGGCCGCGCGGATCAAGTTCGAGAAGGAACTGCGGCAGAGCAACAACCAGAACCTGCTGCTGATCTCCGTGCAATACATGGCTGGCCGATGCGACCAGGAAGACATCCTGGCCGGCAACGACGACCCGCAACTACCACTGGTGACCTGCTCGCAGGATCAGAAGTACATCTACATCCTCGACAAGTCGATCATCAGCGGCGATCAGATCAAGGACGCCACGTCCGGTTTCGATCAGCAGAGCGGGGCTTACGTCGTTGACCTCGAATTCAAAGACGACGCCGCCACCACGTGGGGTGATTTCACCGCGGCGAACATCGGCACCCAGACCGCCTTCACGCTCGACTCCCAGGTGGTGAGCGCACCCCAGATCCGGGAAGCCATCCCCGGTGGACGCACCCAGATCAGCGGCGGCGATCCACCGTTCACTGTCGACAGCTCCAAGCAGTTGGCCAACGTCCTCAAGTACGGCTCGCTGCCGCTGTCCTTCGAATCGTCGGAAGCCGAAACGGTCTCGGCCACACTGGGATTGACCTCCCTTCGGGCCGGGTTGATCGCCGGTGCGATAGGCCTTGCCATGGTGTTGGTGTACTCGCTGCTCTACTACCGGGTGCTCGGTCTGCTCACCGCGCTGTCACTGGTGGCCTCCGGCGCCATGGTGTTCGCCATCCTGGTGCTGCTCGGCCGCTACATCAACTACACCCTCGACCTGGCCGGCATCGCGGGTCTGATCATCGGCATCGGTACCACCGCCGACTCGTTCGTGGTGTTCTTCGAACGCATCAAGGACGAGATCCGCGAGGGTCGATCCTTCCGCTCGGCGGTGCCACGAGGCTGGGCCCGGGCGCGCAAGACGATCCTGTCCGGCAACGCGGTGAGCTTCCTGGCGGCTGCGGTGCTCTACTTCCTGGCCGTCGGACAGGTGAAGGGATTCGCCTTCACCCTCGGCCTGACCACGATCCTCGACGTGGTCGTGGTGTTCCTGGTCACCTGGCCGCTGGTGTACCTGGCCTCGAAGTCGGCCACCATGGCCAAGCCCGCATTCAACGGCCTCGGCGCGGTACAGCAGATCGCCCGGGAGCGTCGGGCGGCCGGGCAGTCGGATGTAGTCGCTGCGACGGGACGGGGATAGTCCGATGACCGATAACCCGATGACCGATAACGGTGACGACGTCGACGTGTCCGAGGTGATAGAGACAACCGACATCGATCTGGAGACCGACGACATCGAGACTCACGACCTCGAGACCCAGGACCTCGAGACCACTGCGGTCGAGCTCGGTGCGGCCGGTCAGGTTCCCCGGCACGGTGTCTTCACCCGGCTCTACACCGGAACCGGTGCGTTCGAGGTGGTTGGCCGCCGCAAGCTGTGGTTCGGCATCAGCTTCCTGATTGTCGGCATCGCAATCGCCAGTATCCTGTTGCGCGGCTTCACCTTCGGCATCGACTTCCAGGGCGGAACCAAGATGTCTTTCCCCCGAACCGGAGCAAACGGGGAAGCCAGCATCAGCCAGGTCGAGGAGACCTTCGCCCAGACCATCGGTAAGAACGCGGAGTCGGTGGTGGTGGTCGGCAATGGATCGACGTCCACCGTGCAGATCCGGTCGGAGGCGCTCACCAACGATCAGACCGCCAAGCTTCGCGAGGCACTGTTCACCAGGTTCCAGCCCAAGGGCGAGGACGGGAAGCCGAGCAAACAAGCGATTAGCGATTCGGCGGTGTCGGAGACCTGGGGTGGTCAGATCACCAAGAAGGCACTGATCGCGCTCGCGGTTTTCCTCGTGCTGGTCACCATCTACATCACCCTGCGCTACGAGAAGTACATGGCCCTGGCGGCCCTGGCGGCCCTGGGCTTCGACCTACTCACCACCGCCGGGGTCTATTCGCTGGTGGGCTTCGAAGTGACGCCGGCGACGGTGATCGGCCTGCTGACCATCCTCGGTTTCTCGCTCTACGACACCGTGATCGTGTTCGACAAGGTCGAGGAGAACACCAAGGGCTTCGAACACACCACCCGAAGAACCTTCGCCGAGCAGGCCAACCTCGCCATCAACCAGACCTTCATGCGCTCGATCAACACCAGCCTGATCTCGAGCATGCCGGTGATATCGCTGATCGTCGTCGCAGTCTGGATTCTGGGTGTCGGCACGCTCAAGGACCTCGCTTTGGTGCAGTTGGTGGGCATCCTGGTCGGCACGTACTCGTCGATCTTCTTCGCGACCCCACTGCTGGTGACCATGCGGGAGCGGACCGCACTCGTTCGCAACCACACCCGACGTGTGCTCAACCGCCGAAAGCCCGCCGAGCCGGTCAGCGCACCATCGACTGACGTCGTCGACGAATCCCAAGCGGTGATCAGCGCATCGGCCGGGGCCTTAAAGCCCGCACCGGGAGCCCGACCGGTTCGCCCGAGTCGGCCCTCCGGCAAGCGGGATCGATAGGTCCGTCGTGGCCCCTCGTCGTCGCCGCGCGACCGTTTGCGCGGCGGCGGCTGTCTCCGCCCTGCTGGCTGTGACTGGTCTGACGTCGTGCGCCGACGGTGGCGTCGACCAGGTGAACTACGCCGTGGACGGCATCCTGAGTAGCTACAACACCAACACGGTCAATGGGGCGGCGTCGGCTGGCACCCAGGCATTCGCCCGGGTGCTCACCGGTTTCGGCCTACACGGGCCAGCCGGGCAGGCACTGGCCGACCGCGACTTCGGATTGGTGTCGGTGGCGGGCCGCGAGCCTATGGCGCTTGATTACCAGATCGCCGACAACGCCGTCTACTCCGATGGCAAGCCAGTCACCTGTGATGACATGGTGCTGGCGTGGGCCGCGCAGTCCGGACGATTCCCCGGCTTCGATGCCGCCAGTCAAGCGGGCTATCTCGACATCGCCGGCATCGAGTGTCAGTCCGGTGCGAAGAGGGCGCGGGTCAACTACTTCCCGAACCGCGGCGTCGCGGACTACGCGCAGTTGTTCGGTGCCACCGCGATGATGCCGTCACACGTCATCGGCGACGTCCTGGGCCTCGACGTCAACGCCGCTCTGCAGAGCGGGGACCCAGCCGCGGTGGCCCGGATCGCGGACGCGTGGAACACCATCTGGAATTTCACGGGCGATATCGACCTCACGAAGTTCCCGTCGTCGGGCCCGTACAAGATCGCGTCGGTGTCACCGGACGGGTCCGTACAGCTGATCGTCAACGACCGGTGGTGGGGCGCCAAGCCATTGACCGATCGGGTGACGGTGTGGCCGCGTGGCGTCGACGTCCAGGACCGGATCAACAACGGCAGTTTTCATGTCGTCGACGTCGCGACCGGGTCCTCGGGAACCCTGACGACACCCGATGGATACCGACGCACCGAAATCCCGTCCGGTGGTATCGAACAACTCATCTTCGCCGCCGCGGGTCCGCTGTCGGCACCGCCTGCGCGCAGGGCGATGGCGTTGTGCACACCGCGTGACGTCATCGCGGCCAACGCCGCGACGCCGATCGCGAATGCGCGGCTCAACCCGGTCAGCGACGACGCCTTCAGCGCAGTCGAGGCCACCGGCGAGGCCGGACAGTTCAGCATCGCCAACCCGGATGCCGCCCGCACCGCCATCGAGGGTCAGCCGCTGACCGTGCGGATCGGATATCAGGCGCCGAACCCGAGGCTGGCCGCGACCATCGCCGCCATCACCAAGTCGTGTGCCGCCGCGGGAATCACGGTGCAGGACGCGACATCCGGTGTCACCGGCCCACAAACGTTGCGGGACGGCCAGATTGACGCATTGCTGGCCAGTACCGGCGGTGCGACCGGCAGTGGATCGACAGGATCGTCGGCGCTGGACGCCTACGCATTGCACACCGGCAACGGCAATAACCTGTCGGGTTATTCCAACCCCCAGATCGACGGCATCATCTCAGCCCTGGCGGTCACCACCGATCCCAAGGAGCAGATCCGCCTGCTCGTCGACGCCGCACCCATCCTGTGGGCCGACGTGCCGACCCTGCCGCTCTACCGACAGCAGCGCACTGTGATCGCGTCGGCGAAGATGTTCGCCGTCGAGCCCAACCCCACCAGGTGGGGCGCCGGCTGGAACATGGATCGATGGGTTCTCAAGCCATGAGTACCGGGGACGGTGGGGCCGCCGCCATACTGGCTGCACTGACCCGTGTGGTACCCGACTTCCCGCAGCCCGGGGTTCTCTTCCGCGATCTGACCCCGGTGCTCGCCGATGACCGTGGGTTCGCCGTGGTGACCGATGCGCTCGCGGAGCTCGTCGAGGGAGCCGATCTGGTGGCCGGGATCGACGCGCGCGGATTCTTGCTCGGCGGCGCGGTTGCCCACCGACTGGGCGTCGGGGTGCTTGCCGTCCGCAAAGGCGGCAAGCTTCCCCCGCCGGTACACAGCCGTACTTTCACCCTGGAATACGGCACGGCCACCCTGGAAATCCCCACCGAAGGCATCGAACTGGCAGGGCGCCGGGTTGCCATCCTCGATGACGTGCTGGCCACCGGCGGCACGCTGGCCGCCGCCCGTGACCTGCTCAGCACCGCCGGTGCGGACGTCACAGGTGCGGCGGTGGTGTTGGAGTTGTCGGCTCTGCGTGGACGAGACCGGCTCTACCCGCTCGTCGTGCACAGCCTGCAGCTCCTCTGAGGCGATATCCTCACAGTTCGAACCGGGAGGTGACGATGGCGGACGACACGGGCGGCTTTCCGACGCTGCCGGTCGCCGAGTTGCCTGAGCAGCGCTCGGAGGCCCCGAAGTCCACGATCAGTGCATCGCGGCGGGTAAGGGCCCGGCTGGCCCGGCGAATGACCGCACAGCGCAGCGCCATCAACCCCGTGCTCGAGCCCCTCGTCGCCCTACACCGGGAGGTCTACCCGAAGGCTGACCTGGCGATCCTGCAGCGTGGTTACGAGGTGGCCGAAGCCCGGCATGCCACTCAGTTGCGCCGCTCCGGGGATCCCTACATCACCCACCCGTTGGCGGTGGCCACCATCCTGGCCGAACTCGGTATGGACACCACCACCCTGGTGGCCGCGCTGCTGCATGACACCGTGGAGGACACCGGCTACACATTGGCGGCGCTGACCGATGATTTCGGCGATGAGGTGGGTCACCTGGTCGATGGGGTCACCAAGCTGGACAGGGTTGTTTTGGGCAATGCCGCCGAGGGCGAAACCATTCGCAAGATGATCATCGCGATGGCCCGCGATCCCCGGGTGCTGGTGATCAAGGTCGCCGACCGGCTGCACAATATGCGGACCATCCGCTTCCTGCCCCCCGAGAAGCAAGTCCACAAAGCTCACGAAACGCTGGAAGTCATTGCGCCGCTTGCGCATCGGCTCGGTATGGCCACCGTGAAATGGGAGCTCGAGGACCTATCGTTCGCAATCCTGCATCCCAAGCGTTACGAGGAGATCGTGCGCCTGGTGGCCGACCGGGCGCCGTCCCGCGACACCTATCTGGCCAGGGTGCGGGCAGACATCGGTGCCGCACTGAGCGGTATGAAGATCACTGCCGCGGTCGAGGGCCGACCGAAGCACTACTGGTCGATCTATCAGAAGATGATCATCAAGGGCCGCGACTTCGACGATATCCACGACCTGGTCGGGGTGCGGATCCAATGCGACGAGATCCGGGACTGCTACGCCGCCGTGGGCGTCGTGCATTCGCTGTGGCAACCGATGCCCGGCCGGTTCAAGGATTACATCGCCCAGCCCCGGTTCGGGGTGTATCAGCCCCTGCACACCACGGTCGTTGGGCCCGAGGGCAAGCCGCTGGAAGTTCAGATCCGCACCCGCGAGATGCACCGCACCGCGGAATACGGCATCGCCTCACATTGGCGCTACAAAGAAGCCAAGGGCCGCAACGGTATTCCGCACCCGCACGCGGCGGCCGAGATCGACGATATGGCGTGGATGCGTCAGCTTCTCGATTGGCAACGCGAAGCCGCCGATCCCGGCGAGTTCCTGGAGTCGTTGCGCTACGACCTTGCCGTACAAGAGATCTTCGTGTTCACGCCCAAAGGTGACGTGATCACACTTCCGGCCGGCTCGACCCCGGTGGACTTCGCCTACGCGGTGCATACCGAGGTGGGGCACCGCTGCATCGGCGCTCGGGTCAACGGACGGCTGGTGGCGCTGGAGCGCACGCTCGAAAACGGTGCACTGATCGAGGTTTTCACCTCGAAAGCGCCCACCGCCGGACCGTCTCGGGACTGGCAGGGTTTCGTGGTGTCGCCGCGGGCCAAGGCGAAGATCCGGCAGTGGTTCGCCAAGGAGCGTCGCGAGGAAGCGCTGGAAGCGGGCAAGGAGTCGATAACCCGGGAGGTTCGTCGCGGCGGTCTGCCGTTGCAGCGACTTGTCAACGGCGAGGCGATGAGCGCACTGGCGCAGGAGTTGCGCTATGCCGACGTGTCGGCGCTATACACCGCTGTCGGCGAGGGTCATGCGTCGGCACGCCACGTTGTGCAGCGACTGCTGGCTCAACTCGGCGGTGCCGAAAGTGCCGAAGACGAACTCGCGGAGCGGTCTACGCCGGCCACGATGCTGGTGCGGCAGCGCAGCACGGAGGACTCCGGCGTCGCGGTACCGGGTGCACCCGGCACGCTGACGAAGCTGGCCAAGTGCTGCACACCCGTGCCCGGCGACAACATTATGGGTTTTGTCACCCGCGGCGGGGGGGTGAGTGTGCACCGCACCGATTGCACCAATGCCGAAGATCTCCGCCTGCAATCCGAGCGAATCATCGAGGTGCTGTGGGCGCCGTCACCGACGTCGGTGTTCCTCGTCGCCATCCAGGTTGAGGCTCTCGATCGGCACCGGCTGCTATCCGATGTCACGCGCGTGCTCGCCGATGAGCGGGTGAACATTCTGTCCGCATCAGTGACCACCTCTGACGATCGGGTTGCGATCAGCCGCTTCACTTTTGAGATGGGCGACCCGAAGCATCTAGGCCACGTGCTGAACGCGGTGCGCAACGTCGAAGGCGTGTACGACGTCTACCGGGTGACCAGCGCCGCCTGAAGGTTCCGCGGTGTACGGCGCGGAGGCGTGATATCTCGGGATGCCCGCCCCACCCGGATCCGTGGACTCCCGCACCACCCGGGCCGCCCAGGCGAACAACAGCGTCCCCGCCACCACGGCCACGATCGTGGCGATCGTCACCACATATCCGATCACCAGACCCGCGATCGCCAGTCCGCGGCCGTCCTCGCCGGACCGCTTGATCTGCGACAGGGACAGGTGGCCGAACACGATGCCCAGTGGGGCGAAAACGAACGCGCACACCAGTGACGCGATCGCCATGGTGTTGGTCGGTGGCGGTGGCGGTGGATAGGCGTACGGCGGATACGGGTAGCCCGGGTAGGGCTGCGCCGGCCCGTAGGCCGGTGGTAGTTCATGCGGCGGTGGAACGCTCATCCGGGTTCCCTAATCCAGCAGAATGGACTTGACCTTGACTTCGGTGGCCGGCTTGCCGTCCTCGGCACCGCCTGCGACACCGCCCTGGGCGATCTTGTCCAGCGTGGCCAAGCCGGTGCCGTCGATCGTGCCGAAGACGGTGTAACCCGGCGGAAGTTGCGAATCCTTGTACACCAGGAAGAACTGACTGCCGTTGCTGTCAGGGCCGGCGTTGGCCATCGCCAGGGTGCCGCGCGGGTAGAGCACGGCCTTCTGCAGGGCCGGATCATTCTTGGGGTACTGGTTGGTGGGGTATTCGTTGCCGAACTGGTAGCCCGGGCCACCCGACCCGGTTCCGCTCGGGTCACCACACTGCAACACACCCAATGCGGTGGCTGTGGTCAGCCGGTGGCAGATGGTGTCGTTGAAGTAGCCCTTCTGAGCCAGACTGGCGAAGCTGTTGGCAGTGCAGGGCGCCTCGGCGTTGTTGAGTACCAGGCCGATGTTGCCCTGGTCGGTGGACATGCTGACACTGATCGTCGCCGGATCGGTCGGGACCTTGCCGGACTTCGGCGCGGCGACCTGCTTGCTGGCCTGCTTGGCGGCTGGGTACTGGCAGTTCGCGCCCAGATCGGCGGCCGCCTTGAAGGCCGGCAATTGGCCATCGCCGCCGCGGGGCGCGGTAGTCGTGGGTGCCACCGAGGTGGGCGCCGCGGTGTCGGACGCTGCGGTGTCGGTGCCGGCACTCTTGTCGGTCACGACGAACGCGACGATTGCCGCCGCCGCGGCGGCGATGGCGACGAGAGCCCCCACCACCGTGAGGATGCGTCGCTGCCTGTCCTGCCGCGCGTTGCTTTCCAGTTGTTCCTCAAGCTTGCGTTGGGCCGTCTCGCGTC
Source organism: Mycobacterium sp. (assembly GCA_026393245.1). Classification (GTDB taxonomy): domain Bacteria; phylum Actinomycetota; class Actinomycetes; order Mycobacteriales; family Mycobacteriaceae; genus Mycobacterium. The sequence continues at coordinate 13,702 of JAPLAO010000217.1, forward strand.
GTTCCTCGTTGCTGGGCACCGCGGTATCCCTCCACATTCGCACAGTAAATCGCTTCCCGAGTGTGCCAGTTGAACATGTGAGCTGGGGCTGCGACCCACCCGAACCGCGGGTTGGGAGCCTGCTAGTGGGACACTGGTGACCGTGTTACTCACCGGGTTCCCGGCCGGCATGTTGGCCTGCAACTGCTACGTGCTGGCCCCGCGCGCGGGGGCGGACGCGATCGTCGTCGACCCCGGTCAACGGGCGATGGGCACCTTGCGACGGATCCTCGACGAGAACCGCCTGACCCCTGCCGCGGTGCTACTCACCCATGGACATATCGACCACATCTGGTCGGCGCAGAAAGTGGCTGACACCTACGGCTGCCCTGCGTTCATCCACCCCGCGGATCGGTTCATGCTGGCCGATCCGATCAAGGGCTTCGGACCGCGAATCGGCCAACTCGCCCTCGGCGCACTGTTCCGCGAACCTCGACAGATCGTCGAACTCGACCGCGACGGCGACACCCTCGACTTCGGCGGCATCGTCGTGGCGGTCGACCACACCCCGGGACACACCCGCGGATCGGTCGTGTTCCGGGTGCCCGACGCCGGCGGTGAATCGGGATTCGGTGCGTTGGCATTCACCGGGGACACCTTGTTCAAACAGTCCGTCGGCCGCACCGACCTGCCCGGTGGAAGTGGCCGGGACCTGCTGGACTCGATCGTCACCAAACTGCTCGTGCTCGACGACGACACCCGGGTTCTTCCCGGCCACGGCGAGTCCACCACGATCGGGCTGGAACGCCGCACCAACCCGTTTCTCCAGGGCCTTCCGCTGTGAGCGACTTCCAAGCGCCCAAGGGCGTGCCGGATTACCTGCCGCCGGATTCCGCCACGTTCGTCGCGGTCCGCGACGGACTGCTGGCCGGGGCACGCCGCGCCGGTTACGGCGATATCGAGTTGCCGATCTTCGAGGACACCGCGTTGTTCGCTCGCGGGGTGGGTGAGTCCACCGACGTGGTGTCCAAGGAGATGTACACCTTCTCGGACCGCGGCGACCGGTCGGTGACATTGCGCCCGGAGGGCACCGCGGGCGTGATGCGCGCGGTGATCGAGCACGGCCTGGATCGCGGCGCACTGCCGGTCAAACTCTGTTACGCCGGGCCGTTCTTCCGCTACGAACGTCCGCAGGCCGGGCGTTATCGCCAGCTTCAGCAGGTCGGTATCGAGGCGATCGGCGTGGACGATCCCGCGTTGGACGCCGAGGTCATCGCGATTGCCGACGCCGGCTTCCGGTCACTGGGCTTGGACGGATTCCGGTTGGAGATCACCTCCCTGGGTGACGACACCTGCCGTGCGCAGTACCGAGAGTTGTTGCAGGACTTTCTGTTCGGCTTGGAACTCGACGAGGCCACCCGGGCGCGAGCGTCGCTCAATCCGTTGCGGGTGCTCGACGATAAGCGACCGCAGGTGCGTGAGTTGACCGCCGAAGCGCCGGTGATGCTCGATCACCTCTCGGACGGCGCCAAGCAGCACTTCGACACGGTGCTGGCCCATCTCGACGCGTTAGGTGTGCCGTATGTCATCAACCCGCGGCTGGTGCGGGGCCTGGACTACTACACCAAGACGACGTTTGAGTTCGTCCACGACGGCCTCGGTGCCCAGTCCGGCATCGGCGGCGGCGGACGCTACGACGGACTGATGGCCCAACTCGGCGGCCAGGATCTCTCCGGGATCGGGTTCGGCCTGGGTGTGGACCGCACCGTGCTAGCACTGCGCGCGGAGGGCAAGACCGCCGGGGATGTTAGACGTTGTGAGGTGTTCGGGGTGCCGCTGGGGGAGCAGGCCAAACTCGAGATCGCCCGGCTGGCCGCCCAGTTGCGCGGCGCCGACATCCGGGTGGACCTCGCCTACGGCGACCGCGGTATCAAGCCGGCACTGCGGGCGGCCGACCGGTCAGGAGCGGTGATCGCCCTGGTCGCCGGCGACCGCGATATCGAGGCGGGAACCATCGGAGTCAAGGACCTCTCCACCGGCGAGCAGGTCGATGTGCCCATTGGTTCGGTTGTTGCCGACGTTGTTTCCCGGCTGTCCTGACCGGGGTTTCCGGCGCAGCGCAAAGGCTCACTGAATTCTTAACCTCCGCGGGGAACCGCTCATCGATGCCGAGGCGTTGACCGATCATGAACACGCTGATCGAGGAGTACCTTCGCGCCAGGGGTGTCCGGTATTTCCGCGGCCATCACGATGACGAGTACTTTTTTCTCGTCGATTTCCAGTCCGATTTCTGCCTCGACGCCAGCCATGGTCGCCTTCACGTGCACCTCGAGGTGAGTGGCGTGGCGCGCGATGACGTCCGACTGAGCATCACCCCGGACCGTTTCTATTCGGCGGCCAAGCGTGACCTGCTCACAAGCCTGGCCACCCGGTGGACGGCCGGCAGTGGCGGGGCCGAGGCGGTGGTGCACGACTCGTCCGATCCGGCTCTGGTCGGAATCACCGTGCTGGACCGATTCCGCCCAACCAGTGAAGCCGGTCTGGCCTACTTTGTCGACCAGTCGATAGCGTCGGCAATCGAGTTGTTCGAGCAGGTCAACGCCGAGGCGCTGCCGGCGCATGCGAGTCCCGCGGTTCTGCGTGATGCCGGCTGAGGCCGGTAGGTAACGCCGCAACGGCGGAGTTCGATATGCCGACTATGCGATACCTGACAGTTCTGGCTGCCGCAGCGCTGTTCGCCGGAGTCACCGCCACGCCATCGGCGGGCGCCGACCCGGCTGCCGGCCACCAGGTCACCTACACGGTAACCACCACCAGTGATCTGACCGCCAACATCTACTACGTGACTTCCGATCCGCCCAGCCAGGTATTAGCCAACGATCCGCTGTTCATGCCCCTGGCCCGCACCGCCATCGGCCCGGGCGCGCCATGGGTCTTCCAGACGACGTTGACCAACCCCGCTCAGTGGGCTTTCATCAGCGCCAGTGGCGGACTGCGGGTGAACCCCGAGTTCCGTTGCGAGATCGCCGTCGACGGTCAGGTCGTGGTGTCCCAGCAGGGCGGCAGTGGCGTGCAGTGCGCGTTGCGGCCGTGGTGAACGCGTCGTTGTGAGGTCCTGAGGTTCTAAGGTTTGGTTCTAGCCCAGGTCGCGAGCGCTGAAGGTGTCGCACTTCTGGGCATCACCCGTCCGGTAACCGACCTTGAACCAATTCTGGCGCTGCAGCGAGGAACCATGCGTCCACTGCTCAGGGTTGACTCGGCCGGTCGTCTGCTTCTGAATCCGATCATCGCCCACCGACGCGGCCGCCGAGAGCGCGTCGGCGATGTCCTTGTCGCTCAACGGTTCCAGAAACGTCACGTCGGTGCCCTGTTGCTTGGTGATGGCCGCGTAGTGCGCCCACACCCCGGCATAACAGTCGGCCTGAAGTTCGGAGCGGACCCCGCCGCCGGTGGCGCCCTGAGCGCCCTGCTGCGCGCGGCCGAGGTTGCCGAGCAGGTTCTGCACATGGTGGCCGTACTCGTGGGCGACCACGTATTCCTGTGCCAGGGGGCCGCCGCTGGATCCGAACTCCGTCTTGAGTATGTCGAAGAAATCGACATCGAAGTAGGCCGTCTGGTCGGCCGGGCAGTAGAACGGACCGACATCGCTGGTGGCCGGACCACATCCGGTCTGCACACTTCCCTTGAACAGCTGAGTTTTCGGCCGCTTATAGCCGCGCAGTTGCTGTGCCCAGATCCCGTCGAGGGAGTTGCCGGTGGCCACCACCCGGCATTCGGCGAACTTGTTGGCGTCCGCGCCAGTCCGGCACTGGGCCAGGTCGAACCCCGGCTGGGACTGACTCGGTCCCATCTGCTGCTGGGGCATCGCCATCTGGCCTGGATCGATCCCGAGGAACAGCGCCAACAGCATGATCGCCAGGCCGCCGAGTCCGCCGCCCACCGCGATGCCACGGCCGCCTCCGCCTCCGCCGCTGGATCGCGTGGTGCTGGTGTCGATCCGCATACCTTCGTTGAAGGTCATCTGCGCTCCTTGATGCTGCCGCTGCTCGGCGATGAACAACCTCGACCAGCTTGCCACAATTGTGTTTGCGGGTGGCGTTTGCGGGTGTTGGTCGTGACCACGATCGGCACCATCCATACACTTGCCCCGTTGGATCCCCCCTGTTGGATCCCCCCCTGCCGAGGAGTGTCATTGCTGCGCAGCCATAACGCCGGTTCGTTGCGGGCCTCCGACGCCGGGCAAACGGTCACCCTGGCCGGCTGGGTGTCTCGCCGTCGTGACCACGGCGGGGTGATCTTCATCGACCTGCGTGATTCCGGCGGAGGGCAGGCCAGGCGCACCGCTTACGCGCCGAGTTCTGCGTCGCGGTCACCGGTGTGGTCGAGATCCGGCCGGAGGGCAACGCCAATTCAGATATCGCCACCGGCGACATCGAGGTCAACGCGACGTCGCTGACGGTGCTGGGGGAGAGCGCACCGCTGCCTTTCCAGCTCGATGAGGCGGCCGGCGAGGAGGCCCGGCTGAAATACCGCTACCTGGATATGCGCCGCGCCGGCGGACCGGGCGACGCCCTTCGGTTGCGCTCGCGGGTCAACGCCGCCGCCCGCGCGGTGCTGGCAGCACGCGACTTCGTCGAGATCGAGACACCCACACTGACCCGCTCCACACCGGAGGGGGCGCGCGACTTCCTGGTGCCGGCCCGGCTGCAGCCCGGCTCGTTCTATGCCCTGCCGCAGAGCCCGCAGTTGTTTAAGCAGTTGCTCATGGTGGCCGGCATGGAGCGCTACTACCAGATCGCCCGCTGTTACCGCGATGAGGACTTCCGCGCCGACCGCCAACCCGAGTTCACCCAACTCGACGTGGAGATGAGCTTCGTTGACACCGACGACGTGATCGCCGTCGCCGAGGAGATTCTGGCCGCTCTGTGGTCGCTGATCGGCTACGAGCTTCCGCGGCCGATCGCGCGGATGACCTACGCCGACGCCATGCGCCGGTTCGGATCGGACAAGCCGGATCTGCGGTTCGGCCTCGAGCTCGTCGAGTGCACCGAGTACTTCTCCGACACACCGTTTCGGGTTTTCCAGTCGCCGTATGTCGGCGCGGTGGTGATGCCCGGTGGTGCGTCACAGCCCCGCCGGACTCTCGACGGCTGGCAGGACTGGGCCAAACAGCGCGGCAACAGGGGACTGGCCTATGTGCTCATCAGCGAGGACGGCACGCTCGGCGGGCCGGTTGCCAAGAACCTCTCCGATGCTGAGTGTGCCGGACTCGCCGCGCATGTCGGCGCGAAACCCGGTGACTGCGTGTTCTTTTCGGCAGGGCCCGTCAGGACATCGCGTGCGCTGCTGGGTGCCGCGCGGGCAGAGATCGCCCGACGACTTGACATGATCGACGCGCGCGCGTGGGCATTTGTGTGGATCGTTGACCCACCGCTGTTCGAAGGGGCTGATGATGCGACCGCGGCCGGTGATGTCGCGGTGGGTACCGGTGCGTGGACGGCGGTGCATCACGCGTTCACCGCGCCCAAGCCCGAGTACGCGGACGTCATCGATACCGATCCGGGTGCGGTGCTCGCCGACGCCTACGACATCGTCTGCAACGGCCACGAGATCGGTGGCGGATCGATCCGTATCCATCGCCGCGACACCCAGGAACGGGTGTTCTCGGTGATGGGCATCGATGCGGCTGAGGCGGATGAAAAGTTCGGGTTCCTGCTCGACGCCTTCACGTTCGGCGCCCCGCCGCACGGCGGTATCGCGTTCGGCTGGGATCGGATCACCGCATTGCTGTTCGGGGCGGACTCGATCCGGGATGTGATCGCGTTCCCCAAGTCCGGCGGTGGTGTGGACCCGCTGACCGACGCGCCAGCACCCATCACCGCGCAGCAACGCAAAGAGTCTGGGATGGATCACAAGCCGATGGATCACAAGCCGATGGATCACAAGCCGCCCGAGAAGTAGGGCGCCGACCCTTAGCATGAGATTTGTGGATAGCACGCTCGACTACATTGATCAGGCATCTTTTCTCGGCCTGCGCGCACTCGGCCACGGGCCGGTGATCCAGTTCACCTGGATTTATGGACGTGATGTTGATCTGGGTGCACTGCGGTCATTTCACCACCACCTTGGACAGGGGTTACTTGGGCGTCGTATCGAACGCTCTCCGTTGCCGTTCGGTAGGCACCGGTGGATCGCATGGCCCGGTCCGCCGGATTTCGCTGTCGCCGCTGATGTCCGACCGCGCAGTCAGCTCACCGCCTGGGCCGACGAGCAAGCCGCGCTGCCGATCGATCCGGAATACGGACCGCCGTGGCATCTGGCCGTCCAGCCCTTCCTCAATGGTGATACTGCCGTGACGCTGGTGGTCTCGCACACGGTTGCCGACGGTGTCGGCATTGCTGTTGCGGTCACTGAGGCAGCTAAGGGAATGACAAGAGATCTCGGATATTCAGCCGGGAATTCGCGAACGAAAACGCAAGCGCTGCTGGAAGATTTGCGCGCCTTAGTCAGGACACTGCCTGAGATGGCCAGAGCGCTGAAGGCTGCGGTGCGACTAGCTCCTGGTAACGACGACTTCGCGCGGCCCCGTCGGCCGAAGGCGGGCAACCCTGCCGAGGTGCCCAGCGAGGCGGTGACCCTCCCCTCAGTGACTGCCTATCTCGACGTGCGCAAATGGGATGAGCGGGCAAAAACCCTTGGTGGCACAAGCAATTCACTATTCCTGGGCATTGCGGCCAAACTCGGCCAGAAGCTGGGATGGGTTGAGCAAGACGGCACTGTGACACTGTCCGTTCCCGTCAATGAACGAAGTGAGGGCGATTCCCGTGGCAACGCGCTGACCGCGGTGAGGTTAACTGCCGATCCCACAACGGTCACCGGCGATCTCACGGAGATTCGCGCAGGACTCAAGGCTGCGCTGGCCACACTCGGCGAAGCGCGACATCAGCTGGTGGCACCGATGCCGTTGGTCCCTCTGATTCCCAAGGCTGTCGCCAGGCGGCTCGAGGGCATGGTGGTGGGCGGCAGGCTGATCGGCAGTTCCAATCTGGGAGAACTCGATCCGCAGGTCAACTGCCCCGACGGCACCGATGCGGACTATTTCGCGGTGCGGCTGGGTGAACGAATCGACCGAGCGCACCTGCGGCGGCACGTTGGCGTGTTCTTCCCGGTGGTCTCAGCCCGGGTACACGGTCGGATTTCGGTCAGTGTCGGGTACGTCAACGCAGACGGATCGACCAACGTCGAACAACTCTTGGCCACGGTACGTGGAGTGCTCGAGGATTTCGGCCTGTCCGGGCTGGTCGAGTGAGTCCGACTACCGTGGCGGCGGTGGACAACACCCTCGACTACATGGATCAGGCGTCATTCCTGGGTCTACGTGCGCGCGGTCGCGATCCGCTGATCAGGTGGTGCTGGGTTTATGACCACGAGGTCGACCTCGTGGCACTGCGCCGGTTCCATCACAACCTCGGACAAGGACTTCTCGGCCGGCGCATCGAACGATCGCCGTTGCTGTTCGGCAGGGATAGGTGGGTCACGTGGCCTGGTCTGCCCGATATCGAGATCGCACCGAAGGCTAGGCCGCGTAGTGATTTTCGGGCGTGGGCCGCCGAGCAGGCGGTCGTGCCCATCGAACCCGAGCGCGGCCCTTCGTGGAGATTGGCGGTGCTGCCGTTCACCGAAGGCGGTGCGGCCGTCGTGCTGATCGTCTCGCACACCATCGCCGACGGTGGCGGCACCGTTGTCGCTGTCGCCGATGCCGCCAGAGGAATAACTCACGACATGGGCTATCCGCCGCCGGCTTCACGCACGAGATTCCAGGCGGTGCGGGAGGACGCGCGGGTGCTGATTCGCGGATTACCCGAGGTCGCCCAGTCTGTACTGGCCGCCCTTCGGCTGGCCCGCAAGGACGGCACCGCCGTGGTTCGGCAGAAAGCCGCTGCGATCCCTGCGCAGGCCGGCTTGGATCGGCAGGTCTTCGTCCCCTCGGTGACGATCCAGGTCGACGTCGAGCAATGGGATAAGCGCGCCAGTGAACTCGGCGGGTCCGGTCCGACACTGCTGCTCGGGTTTGGAGTCCGATGCGGAAAGGGTCTCGGTTGGCTGGCTGAGGACGGGATGGTGAACATCTCGATCCCGATCAGCGAGCGCACGCCGGGGGACACCCGGGCGAATGCTCTGACGAATGTGACGTTCACGGTTGATCCAGACGAGGTCACCACAGATCTGTCGGGCGCGCGAGTGAAGTTCAAAGAAGCGCTGCAGCGCCTCGGTGAGGGAGGCAACGAATTGCTGGGCCCGCTGCCGCTGGTGCCGTTCGTGCCGCAGAGTGCGGTACGAAGACTCGAGGGAATGGTGCTCAAGAACAAGGAGGTGGCTTGCTCCTACCTCGGCGAGCTGGATCCGGCAACCAACCGGCCGGATGGCAGCGACGCGGCATCGACCTACCTGTTGCCGTTCGAGCAGGGCATCACGTTCCGCGACATTCGTCGTGCCGATGGCATCTTCCACCCGGTGATTTCCGGGCGAGTGAACGGTCGGGTTTGGATCGCCATCGGCTTCAGTAACGCCGAGTGCACCACCACCCGAGACGAGTTGGCAGCGGTGGCCCATCGTGCCCTTGACGACATGGGGCTTTCCGGCACCGTCGAGTGACGAACGCATGACTCGTGTCACAGGTGCTTCGCATCGCGCAACTGTTAGCCCTACTATGTAGCGGTGGCGCTCGGGTTCTTCAACCCCTGCCGCATCGACCTACAGCACAGCGCGCCGGCCGGCGCGGAAGGGAGCCGGGCGTGACAGTGGATAGCCCGGCCGGCGCGGCGACAGACCGGCCAGGAGCGCACCACGCCCCGCCGTTTCTGAACCCGACACCGCAGCGACACGGCCCCCAAGAAGCCCCGGCGCAGCCCCGGCTATTGGTTGGTGAAAGGCCTGCGGCGCGCCTGGATGCCGCTGGTGGTCGCGCTGGTGTTGGTGGTGGCTGCCTTCGCAGTCGACCGGTTGCATGGCATTTTTGGCAAGAGCGAACTCACCCGGCCTGGCAGCGGTCTGGCCAGCGACCCAGCGCCGTTCAATCCCAAGAAGGTCACTTACGAGATCTTCGGGCCCCCGGGCACGGTGGCGACCGTCAATTACCTGGATCTGGACGCCGAACCGCAGATCGCCCGTGACGTGACGCTGCCGTGGACGCTCGAACTGAGTACCACCGCGCCGGCGGCCGCGGCCAATATCGTCGCCCAGGGTGATAGCGACACCATCGGCTGCCGGATCACCGTCGACGGTGTGGTCAAGGATGAGAAGACCTCCACCGGAGTCAACGCCCAAACCTTCTGCATCGTTAAATCCGGATGATTACGCTGTCGCGGAAGCAGCCGCCCGAATCCGTCAAGCGCCCCGCCCGGCCGCTTATCGCGCACTGGATTCGGCTGCTGTCGATACCGATCATCCTCGGCTGGCTTGCCCTGGCCGTCGTCACCAACACCGCGGTGCCGCAGATAGAGGTGGTCGGCCAGGAACAGTCGGTTCCGATGGCCGACCAGAGCGCCCCGTCAACCATCGCGATGAACCGGATCGGCGAGGTCTTCGGCGAGTTCAAGTCCAACACCGCGGTGATGGTCGTCCTCGAGGGCACTGAGCCACTCGGCGAGTCGGCCCATCGGTACTACGACGACATCATCCAGAAGCTGAATGCCGACACCACCCACGTCGAGCACATCCAGGACTTCTGGGGAGACCCGTTGACGGCGGCCGGTTCGCAGAGTTCCGACGGCAAGGCCGCCTACGTTCAGGTCTATCTCGCCGGCAATATGGGCGAGGGTCTGGCCAACGAGTCGGTGGAAGCCGCCAAGACCATCGTGGACAGTGTGCCCGCCCCGCCCGGCGTCAAAACCTATGTCACCGGACCGGCGGCTTTGATTGCCGATACCCACATCGCCGGTGACCGCAGCCTGCGACTGATCACGATGCTGACCTTCGGCGTGATCTTGATGATGCTGCTGTTCGTCTACCGGTCCATCGTGACGGTGCTACTCGCACTAACCATGGTGTTCCTCGAGTTGGCGGTCGGCCGCGGGGTGGTGGCGTCCCTCGGGCACTACCACCTGATCGGTTTGTCGACGTTCGCGGTGAACCTGCTGACCATGGTCGCGATCGCGGCGGGTACCGACTACGCGATCTTCCTTTTGGGCCGCTACCAGGAAGCGCGAAGCAAGGGGCGCGACCGCGAAGCCGCCTACTACGAGATGTTCCACGGAACCACCCATGTCATCCTCGGATCGGGTTTGACCATCGCCGGGGCGATGTTCTGTCTGCACTTCACGCGCAGTCCGATGTTCCAATCAATGGGCGTACCGCTGGCGATCGGCATGGTCGTCGTGGTGGCCGCGGCGCTCACGCTCGGGCCGGCCGTGGTGACGGTTGCCAGTCACTTCGGCGCGCTGGAACCCAAACGCGCTATGCGGGAACGGTTTTGGCGTCGCATCGGCGCCGCGGTGGTGCGCTGGCCCGGCCCGATTCTGATCGGGACGATTGCGCTGTCTTTGGTTGGTCTGCTGGCACTGCCCGGCTATCGGACCGATTACAACGACCGGCATTACCTGCCGGGTGACATTCCGGCCGCCCAGGGATTCGCGGCCGCCGAACGGCATTTTCCGTCGGCGCGGCTGAGCCCGGAGCTGCTGATGCTCGAGAGCGATCACGATTTGCGCAACTCGGCGGACTTCCTGGTGATCGACCGAGTTGCCAAGGCCATGTTCCGCCAGCCTGGCATCGGCCGGGTGACGACCATCACCCGGCCGCTCGGCAGCCCGATCGAGAACAGTTCGATCCCGTTCATGCTCGGCATGCAGGGCACCACCCAGGCGTTGAACCAGTCCTTCCTGGATGATCGGATGAAGGACATGCTCAAGCAGGGCGACGATCTGCAGGCCACCATCGACAACATGTCGCAGATGAATGTGTTGATGGGCCAGCTCAACGCCGTTACCCACGACATGGTGGGCAAGATGAATCTGACGGCGACAGACATTGCTGAGCTACGCGACCACATCGCTGATTTCGATGACTTCTTCCGGCCGGTCCGCAACTACTTCTACTGGGAGCCGCACTGCTTCGACATCCCGGTCTGCTGGTCCATCCGGTCGGTGTTCGACACCATCGACGGCGTCGACACGATGACCGATGACATCCAGCTTCTGATTCCCAGCCTCGCTCAACTCGACACGCTCACCGCGCAGCTGCGCACATTGATGCCGCCGATGATCGCCACCATGACTTCCATGCGGACTATGCAACTGACGATGCAGAGCACGCAGAGCGGGATGTATGACCAGATGGCGGCCATGCAGGACAACCAGAGCGCGATGGGTAAGGCGTTCAACGAGTCCAAGAACGACGACTCGTTCTACCTGCCGCCGGAAGTGTTTAACAACCCGGAATTCAAGCGCGGCATGAAGATGTTTCTATCGCCGGACGGAAAAGCGGTGCGGTTCATCATCGCCCATGAGGGTGATCCGATGTCGCCGGAGGGCCTGAGTCACATCGCCACTCTGAAGAGTGCGGCTTTCGAGGCGATCAAGGGCACCCCGCTCGAGGGTTCGAAGATCTACCTGGCGGGTACCGCGGCCAGCTTCAAGGACATGCAGGACAGCGCGAACTACGACTTGATGATCGCCGGGGTCTCGGCGCTCGCGCTGATTTTCGTCATCATGATGATCATCACCCGCAGTGTGGTGGCGGCAGCCGTGATCGTGGGCACCGTGGTGATCTCTCTGGGCACTTCGTTCGGGTTGTCGGTACTGATCTGGCAGGACCTGCTGGGGCAACCGCTGCACTGGATGGTGCTGGTGATGTCGGTGATCATCCTGCTGGCGGTGGGTTCGGACTACAACCTGCTGCTGGTGGCGCGGTTCAAGGAAGAGATCGGAGCCGGTCTGAACACCGGGATCATCCGGGCCATGGGCGGCAGCGGCTCGGTAGTGACCTCGGCCGGCCTGGTCTTCGCCGTGACGATGGCAGTGATGGGGTTCAGTGAGCTGAAAATCCTTGCGCAGGTAGGCACGACCATCGGTCTTGGTCTGATGTTCGACACCCTGGTGATCCGGTCCTTCATGACGCCGTCCATCGCGGCGCTGATGGGCCGCTGGTTCTGGTGGCCGCCTCTGACCTGGCGATCATCGGTGCCCCAAGCCCCGACCCAGTGGGCCCCGCTATCCGCTGACCTGAGTCGATCGCGGGCCCCAGCCGATCCAGTCGGAGAGCATTCGGACCACCTCGGCGATGAATCGCTCGCGGTCGCGATCGTCGGTCACTGACAGTGCGATCCAGGGTGCGAAGTTGCCGACCACGCGCGTGGAGATCGTCGCAGCGAGTTCAATGTCGTCAAGGGCGAGATCGTTGGCGTGGGCCAGTAGGTAGGCGCGGGCGATATCGTGGCCACGCTGGTAGAGCTCCCGATCGCGGGAACCGGGCCGGGGCATGGCGGTGCGGGCGGCGAGCAGGGCGGTGAGTTCCGGTTCTGCTTCGCAGAAGGCGATGGCGGCGCGCAATATGGCCTCGGCTG
>JAPLAO010000326.1 GCA_026393245.1 Mycobacterium sp.
CGATCCGCACCACATCACCGAGGCGCAGTACAAGGCGGTGGCGCGGGCACTTCGGCAGGCTGTCGAGGCCGATCCGCGGGTCTCCGGGGTGCCGTCCACCAAAGGCGTTCTGTGACAAGGCGATCGAGCCGAAAAACTGTTGTTGTTCTGGACTACGGCTCCGGCAACCTCCGGTCGGCTCAACGCGCGCTGGAACGCGTCGGCGCTGATGTCACCGTGACGTCGGACCGTGCCGATGCCCTGGCGGCTGACGGCCTGGTGGTGCCCGGTGTCGGCGCATTCGAGGCCTGTATGACCGGACTGCGCGCCATTGGCGGTGATGCCATCATCGCCGATCGGGTCGCCGCGGGTCGGCCGGTGCTCGGCGTCTGCGTCGGGATGCAGATCTTGTTCGCCCGCGGTGTCGAGTTCGGCGTCGCGAGCACCGGTTGCGCGCAGTGGCCGGGCGCGGTCACCCGACTGGAGGCGCCGGTCATTCCGCATATGGGCTGGAACGTCGTCGACGCGGCACCGGGCAGCAGGCTGTTCAAGGGCATCGACGCCCACACCCGGTTCTACTTCGTGCACTCCTACGCGGCCCTGAGTTCGAAAGACCAGACCTGGGAGGGCGACCCAGGCGCACTGCTCACCTGGGCAACCCATAACGTGCGGTTCCTGGCGGCCGTCGAGGACGGGCCACTGTCGGCGACGCAATTTCATCCGGAGAAGAGCGGTGACGCGGGTGCGGCACTGCTCGCCAATTGGGTTGAGGCACTGTGAAAGAAGACGCGTCACTAATCCTGTTGCCGGCCGTCGACGTCATCGAGGGCCGAGCGGTGCGACTGGTCCAGGGTAAGGCCGGCAGTGAGACCGAGTACGGCACGGCACTGGAGGCCGCGCTGACCTGGCAGCGCGACGGTGCCGAGTGGATCCATCTGGTGGACCTCGACGCCGCCTTCGGCCGCGGCAGCAACCGCGAACTGCTCGCCGACGTGGTGCGCGCACTGGACGTCAAAGTCGAACTCTCGGGTGGCATCCGGGACGACGAGTCGCTGAAGGTTGCGTTGGCAACCGGGTGCGCCCGGGTCAACATCGGTACCGCGGCACTGGAAGACCCGGTGTGGTGTGCCCGCGCCATCGCCGATTACGGCGATCGGGTCGCGGTGGGGCTTGATGTGCAAGTCGTCGACGGCGAGCACCGACTTCGTGGCCGCGGCTGGGAAACCGACGGCGGGGACCTCTGGTCGGTGCTGGAACGCCTTGACAGCGAGGGGTGTTCGCGATTCGTCGTCACCGACGTCACCAAGGACGGCACGCTCACCGGACCCAACTCGGACTAGCTCGAGGGTGTCGCCGAATGCACCAAATCGCCGGTGATTGCCTCGGGGGGAGTATCCAGTCTCGACGACCTGCGCGCCATCGCGACGCTGATCGACTGCGGTGTCGAGGGTGCGATCGTCGGCAAGGCGCTCTACGCCGGTCGGTTCACGCTTCCGGAGGCTCTGGCGGCGGTGAGCCGTTAACGTGGCCGACTCGCGCACGGATCTTGCGGTGCGGGTCATCCCGTGTCTTGATGTGGACGCCGGCCGGGTGGTCAAGGGTGTCAACTTCGAAAACCTGCGCGATGCCGGCGACCCGGTGGAACTCGCCGCGACCTACGACGCCGCGGGCGCCGACGAATTGACGTTCCTCGACGTGACGGCATCGTCATCGGGCCGGGCCACCATGCTCGACGTGGTGCGCCGCACCGCCGACCAGGTTTTCATCCCACTGACCGTCGGCGGCGGTGTCCGGGCGGTGGCCGACGTCGATGCTCTGCTGCGTGCCGGAGCAGACAAGGTGTCGGTCAACACCGCCGCGATCGCCCGGCCCGAACTGCTGGCTGAGTTGGCCCGGCAGTTCGGCTCCCAGTGCATCGTGCTGAGTGTCGATGCCCGCACGGTGCCGTCCGGGAATACGCCGACTGCGTCGGGCTGGGAGGTCACCACCCATGGTGGGCGCCACGGCACCGGTATCGACGCGGTCGAATGGGCAACGCGCGGAGCCGAACTCGGCGTCGGCGAGATCCTGCTGAACTCGATGGATGCCGACGGCACCAAGGCCGGGTTCGACCTGCCGATGTTGCGCGCGGTGCGTGCGGCGGTGACGGTGCCGGTGATCGCCAGCGGCGGCGCCGGGGCAGTGGGGGATTTTGCGCCCGCGGTGCGGGCCGGCGCCGACGCGGTGCTGGCGGCCAGTGTGTTCCATTTCGGTGAGCTAACCATCGGACAGGTGAAAGCGGCCATGGCGGCAGAGGGGGTGACCGTCCGATGAGCGCACTGGATCCCGGGATCGCAGCCAAACTCAAGCGCAATGCCGACGGTCTGTTCGCCGCGGTCGCCCTGGAACGCGGCACTGGTGCGGTGTTGATGGTCGCGTGGATGGACGATGAGGCACTCGCCCGCACGCTGGCCACCCGCGAAGCCACCTATTACTCACGCTCCCGCGGCGAGCAGTGGGTCAAGGGCGCGACGTCGGGTCACACCCAGTTCGTGCACTCGGTGCGACTGGACTGCGATGGCGACGCCGTGCTGCTCGAAGTCGACCAGACCGGCGGCGCCTGCCACACCGGCGACCACTCCTGCTTCGACGCCGATCGACTACTGGGTCCGGTGTGACAGCTAGGACTTCTCCGCCCGAAGCGACTTGAGTCGGCGCTGTTCGGTCAGCACGTTCTGATAGCTCTCGCGTTCGGCGATCAGCCACTCCGGTTTGTCCTCGAGCAGGGCATTGATCGCATCGGCGGCATCGGCCGCTGTGAGGCCAGTCAACGTCAGTGTCACCGCCGGATGACGCTGGGCCCAGGTGCGCGCCCACTTCGCCGGCGTCCCACC
>JAPLAO010000274.1 GCA_026393245.1 Mycobacterium sp.
GTTGCGCGGCAATCTGTTCGTCGTCGACTCGGCCGACTTACCGCCGATCACCGATCCCGACGAGTTCTACGATCATCAACTCGAAGGACTCACGGTCCGCACGGTTGACGGCGCGGAAGTCGGATCGGTCACCGAGGTGTTGCACACTGCTGCCGGAGAACTGCTCTCGGTTCGCACAGCGACGGGCTCGGAGGTGCTTGTTCCCTTCGTTAGCGCGATCGTTCTCTCCGTTTCATTGCCGTCTGCAGTGATCGAAATCGACCCCCCGGACGGACTGCTGGACCTGGATTCCCTCGATGCGAATTGACGTTGTCACGATCTTCCCGGACTATCTCGACCCGGTTCGACAGTCATTGTCTGGCAAGGCGATTGGGTCTGGAATCGTCGACGTTGCGGTGCACGACCTGAGGCGGTGGACTCATGATGTGCACCGATCGGTTGATGACGCACCCTACGGTGGTGGGCCGGGCATGGTGATGAAGGCGCCGGTATGGGGCGATGCTCTCGACGAGATCTGCACGCCCGACACCCTTCTGGTGGTTCCGACACCGGCCGGCCGGCTCTTCAGTCAGTCCGACGCGCAACGCTGGACCGAGGAAAAGCATCTGGTGTTCGCCTGCGGACGCTACGAGGGAATCGACCAGCGAGTGGCCGATGATGCCGCCACCCGGATGCGGGTCGAGGAGGTCTCGATCGGCGATTATGTGCTTGCCGGAGGGGAGGTTGCGACGCTGGTGATGATTGAAGCCGTGGTGCGTCTGCTGCCGGAGGTCATCGGTAATCCGCTTTCGCACCAGGATGATTCGCATTCCGAACGCATCGCCCGTCTGCTCGAGGGCCCCGCCTACACCCGTCCGCCGCTGTGGCGCGGACTGGACGTGCCCGGGGTTCTGCTGTCCGGCGACCACGCGAAAATCGCAGCATGGCGACGCGAGCAGTCGGTGCAGCGAACACGGCAACGGCGACCGGATCTGTTGGCCGAAGATATCGGCTAGATCCGCCCGCCCGGGAACATCGTCTTTAACGTCTGGGTCATCGTGTCACGCGCCGCGGCCTCGCCCACCGGTTGCATCGATCCCATCGCGATCACGTAGCGCCGGTCAGCTCCGATCACGCCGGTGGACATGTGCAGCCAGTTGGGACCGTTCCAGCAGCACATCCAACCTTGTTTCACCGCAACAGATTCGGAGAACAAACCGTCGGGAATCCCGAACCGTTGGGGATACCCGTCGGCTGCGACCGGCGTGGAGGCAGCGAGATCGGACATGATCACCGCGGCCTGCTCCGGTGGCAGCCCACCGGTTCCGTCGAGCAGCATGTCGTAGTAGCGGACCAGATCCTTGGTGGTGCTCATCGTGTTCCACCAGTTGCCGTCGTACGGGACGGTGGTGGCGGTCAGTCCGTATCGGGCGACGACCCGCTTGATGATCGCGTTGCCACCGTCTCGATCCCAGAACTCGTCGGCCGGGAAATCGTCCGAGGAGCGCAGCATGACATCGAGGCGGCGCCGGTCGTCGGGGCTCAGCTTGCGCTTGGTTGTCGACAGTCCCATCAGCAGGTCGTCGGCGATGAACAGCTTGGCCACCGAGGCGATCGGGAAGGGTGCCTGGTCGCCGGTGGCGATCAGCCGACCGGTTTTGCGGTCGAGCAGGCTGAAGGTGATGTCCGCGCCTTTTTTCGAGGCGTCCGTGGTCGCCTTGCGAGCCAGTACGTCGAGGTTGGCGATCGGGTCCGAGGGTGCCGCGCCAGCGGCTGGCGGGTCCGAGGGTGCCGCGCCAGCGGCTGGCGGGTCCGTGGGTGCCGCGCCAGCGGCTGGCGGGTCCGTAGGTGCCGCAAGAGCGGCCGGCGGGGCCGGGCGCGAACCGGCTGGGCCGTCGACCAGCAACGACACTCGCAGGGGCGGACCGTCCTCTGCTCCGTCGGCCAACCGGGCTGAGGACGCGCCGAGCAGCAGGCCGACCGTCAGCGACACCACGCTGGCCAGAAGCACCGACGGTCGGCGTCGCATGGACCTCTCCTCGGCTTCGGTGAACGCGGTCAGGGCACGCGGTTGGGGGGCTTTGCCCGGTCGAAACCTGGCCTATTTACCGTAACGGGCATCTGTGCCGACGGCGCAATCTCAACCCGCGACATGCCGCTGACCTTGACAGGTCCCGCGATTTCGCCGCGGGCGCGCCATCTGGCACAATGAGGCAGTTGTCCGCGCGGGATAGATCGTCTGCCTGCTGCGCAAACACCACGTTGACTACCTGTTCGGCGATGTCAGGCGCGCGTGCGCCAGGCAGATGTCGGAGCCCAAACCACCGAAGGATGTATCGGAAGATGAACAAGCTGGATTTCATCGACAAGGCGTCGCTACGCGACGATATCCCGACCTTCGGCCCGGGCGACACTGTGGAAGTCCACGTGAAGGTTATCGAGGGCAATAAGCAGCGCATCCAGGTGTTCAAGGGTGTCGTGCTGCGCCGCTCCGGCGGCGGTGTCCGGGAGACCTTCACCGTGCGCAAGGAGAGTTACGGCGTCGGCGTCGAGCGGACGTTCCCGGTGCACTCGCCCAATATCGATCACTATCGATCACCTCGCGGTCATCACGCGCGGCGACGTCCGCCGAGCCAAGCTGTACTACCTGCGCGAACTGCGGGGCAAGAAGGCCAAGATCAAGGAGAAGCGCTGAGCTTCGACATCCGGTCCGGGGTTTCGCGCCCGCGTCTGACTACGCTGATCGTGTGACCGAGACTCCCGACCCGGCCGATCCGCCTCCGGAGCAGTCTGAGACCGCGAAGGCCACCGTTGATCGCGCCCCCAAGGCCGATAAGAAGCGGTCCGCATTCCAGGAAGGCGCGATCCTCGTCGGCATCGCGGTCGTCCTGTACTACGTGATGCTCACGTTTGTGGCGCGCCCGTACCTGATTCCCTCGGAGTCGATGGAGCCGACACTGCACGGCTGCAAGGGTTGTGTGGGAGATCGGATCATGGTCGACAAGATCACCTACCGCTTCGGCACGCCGCAGCCCGGTGACGTGATCGTGTTCAAGGGTCCGCCCAACTGGAACGTCGGCTACAAGT
>JAPLAO010000048.1 GCA_026393245.1 Mycobacterium sp.
CGGGATCGGGGAGGTGGCCGCGCCCGGACCACTGATGAGATCGGTATAGACGGCTTCGCGAAGAACCTGCACCGCCAGCACGGTGTTATTCAGCGCCGAGGTGACACTCGCCCGGCTGGGGGCCAGGCCCGCCTGGATCGCCGCGATGACGTTGCCCCCCGCGACCAGGGTCTGGGCAAAGACCGTGATTGCCACGAGGCCCGAACTGACGATCTGCCGCACTCCGGTCAGAACCTGCTCGCCGACACCGAGGGTGCCCACGATGGCATCGGTGACGGCCTGGCGTGCCCGGCCCCGGGTAGCCTCGAACTCATACCCGCCGAACCCCTCGCGGGGGGCCTTGAACAGAGCGAAGCTGTTGTTCGCCGGGATCTGGAAGGCGAGGACGCCCGCGCCCAGCGCCTGGGTAAGGCTCAGGCCGGACTGCAACGCGCCCACGATGGCGAACGGGCTGGTCAGCAGTCCCACGCCGAACCCGAGGGCGCCCCAGCCGGTGAAGGGCGACGCCGCGGGGCTGGGTGGACTCACCGGCCCGATGCAGACCGCGCACTGCTCGATGCCGCCGATCACGATCGGAGCTAGCGCAAGGCCATCGCCCAGCAGATTGACCAGAATCTGGTACGGGATGGCGCCCAGTGCGGGCACGGCGGTCAGTTCGATCCCAGGAATTTGCACCGTGGGGATATGCACCTCGGGAGCCGGTGCCAGTGGGCTCACGGCGATCACCCCGGTGGCGGCCAGGGCGACGGTCGCGGAGAACGCGGAACGGATTGCGGAAGGCATTACCAAACTCCTTTGGCCAGGGTCATCGTGATGGTGGCACCATACCTAAGTTGGGTCCCAGCAAAGGCATTTTCGGCTCGGAAGCCGCGACTTTTTTGACGAATCTGCGACTCTGATGCGGCAAATCGCGGGCCCCGTCGCGCGGGGTACCCTCCGACGGGGCTACGTAGCGGGAACGGGAGAGGTCATGTCAGGCGATGCCGGAGTGGGTGTCGCGGCTGCCGAGTTTCCCCGACACCGGGGTGACCTGCCACTGCGCGATCTCGGCCGACTGCTGTTGCGTTGCGCGGATCGGCCCGGCCTGGTCGCCGCCGTCAGCACGTTCCTGGCCGGCGCCGGGGCCAACATCATCTCGCTGGATCAGCACGCCACCAGCCAGTCGGGTGGAACGTTCATGCAGCGCACGATTTTCCACCTATCGGGTTTGGCTGCGGCCCGCGATGGGCTCGAACGCGAATTCGCCGAGAAGGTCGCCACGCCCTACGAGATCGACTTCCGGCTAACCGAGGCCGCCAAACCCAAGCGGGTGGCCATCATGGCGTCCAAGGAAGATCACTGCCTGCTCGATCTGCTGTGGCGCAACCGACGCGGTGAGCTTGAGATGTCGGTCGCCATGGTGATCGCCAACCATCCCGACCTCGCGGAGCAGGTGCGTCCGTTCGGAGTTCCCTTCATTCACATACCCGCCACCAAAGACATTCGCGAACAGGCCGAGCAGCGCCAACTCGAGTTGCTGCGCGGCAATGTCGACCTGGTCGTGCTGGCCCGCTACATGCAGATCGTCACGCCCTATTTTCTGAGCGAGGTCGGTTGCCCGGTGATCAACATCCACCATTCGTTCCTGCCGGCGTTCATCGGAGCCTCACCCTATCGACGGGCTCGGGAGCGTGGCGTCAAACTCATTGGCGCAACGGCGCATTACGTCACGGCGGATCTGGATGAGGGGCCGATTATTGAACAGGACGTCGTCCGCGTCGACCATCGTCACGAAGTCGACGACCTGATCCGGCTCGGCGCGGATGTGGAGCGAGCCGTACTGTCCCGCGCGGTGTCTTGGCATTGTGAAGACCGCATCATCCGGGACGGGAATCAGACCGTCGTCTTCTGATCCGTACGGGTCCTCATGACGATGCGGTGCAGGCCGTGTGCGCCGATGCTCGACACGGCGAAGACGATCAGCAGCCATACCGGCGGCTGGGCCAACTCCCAGACGAAGATCGCCGCCCATAACGGGGTGCCCTGGGTGATGGCGAGTACGCCCGCCGCGCAGGCCAGCGAGACCGAGGCGACGTCGAGGTGCAGGTCTGTGAAGGAATTAATCGATAGCGCGACCACCGCACCCATCGCCGCGCCGGTGGCCAATGCCGGGGTGAGCAATCCGCCCATCGCACCGGCGCGCAGGAAGGCTGCCGTGAGTATTGGCTTGAGGAGTAGCAGTGCCGCTGCCGAGGCCAGAGTCAGACTGCTGTCGAGGCTGATCTTCAGAATGCTTGAACCATTGCCGGGAAGCTCGGGAAACCAGTGCGCACAGATACCCACCAGGAGGCCGGCGGCCGCGATCGCGGGGATGATCAGCCAGGAGTCGTGCGACCCGAACCCGAACACCCCGGCATGCGAGCGGGCTCGGGCCACGATCCCGTTGAATGCCAGACCGACACCGAGTGCCAGCGGTGCCAAGACGAGCGCGACGGCGGTCAATAAGTACGACAGTTGCGGGTCGGGCCAGGCTAGTTCCCGCCGGTCGTGGGTCACCGGCGCGGCCACCGCCACGGCCAGACTTGACGTCACCAACGCGGTCCCGACGGCCCGCAGATTCCAGGTGCGAAGCACGACGCGCAACGCGAACAGCGCGCCACCGATCGGAACGCTGTAGACGGCGGCCAGTCCAGCACCGGCCGCGCAGCCCAACAGGATCTCGCGATCCCTCGCGGTCAGTGCCCAGCGCGAGGTGCCCAGATCGCCGAGCGCGACGGCCAGTTCGCGGGGTGCGTTCTCGCGCCCGAGTGATGCCCCCGACCCCACCAGCAACACTTGCAGCAGTGAGTCGATCGCCATCGCCATCCGGGGAATCGGTCGGGGACGAGTGATTGCCTCGGACACCGTCGGCACCACGCCCCGACGCCGCAATAGCCACCATCCGAATCCGGCCAACGCACCGCCGACCATCGGACCCATGGCACGCCGGATGGGACTTGAGCCGGTCACGCCGTCGAGCAGGCTACCGAAGCTGTAGTGATAGGTGAGGTGCTCGATGAAGTTCAGCAGTACCGTCGTCGCGAGGCCGGCGAGCCCGGCAAGCAGTCCGATCGCCATTACCGCGCAGCCGAATTCGAGGTTGCGTCGGTCCACGCGTTGAATTTAGTCGGTGCGGTACCGAGTCGGTATGGAACCCGAGTCGGTGCTGAACTCCAGTCGGTAGGATGAGACCGACACGACAATGCACGCAGAGGAGGGCCGGTGGCTGCTGTTCCGCGGCTGTTGTTCGTGCACGCCCATCCCGATGACGAGACCATCAACAACGGTGTGACCATGGCGCGGTACGCCGCCCGCGGCGCCGAGGTAACCGTGGTGACCTGCACCCTCGGCGAAGAGGGCGAGATCATCGAGGCGCCCTGGATGCAGTTGGCCGTCGACGACGCCGACCAGTTGGGCGGCTACCGCATCGGTGAACTGACCACGGCCCTGCGTCATCTCGGAGTCGACGGTCCACGCTTCCTCGGCGGGGCCGGGCACTGGCGGGATTCCGGGATGCCGGGCACGCCGCCACGTCAGCGCACCAGGTTCGCGGACGCCGACTTCGACGTGGTCGTCGGCCAACTTGTTACTATCATCGCCGATCTGCGCCCGCACGTCGTGGTGACCTACGACCCGGGCGGCGGCTACGGCCACCCCGACCATATTCAGGCCCACCGGGTCACCACCGCCGCGGTGTCCGCAGCGGCGGACCGTTGGAGCGTTCCGAAGTCTTACTGGACGGTCACTTCCGCCACCGAGTTTCGTGCCGGAATTGATTCGCTCGGTCCCGATGATGTTCTGCCAGAATGGATCTGGCTGCCCGATGATGCCTCGTACGGATTCGCCGATGACCAGATCACCGCGGTCATCGATGCTCCGGAATATGTCGCGGCCAAGGTTGCGGCCATCAGTGCGCACGCCACCCAGGTGGAGCTGGGGCCCACCGGACGCGCGTTCACATTGTCGAATAGGTTTATCCTGCCGGTGCTGGGCCGGGAGCACTACGTGCTGGTGTCTGGCCGCGCGGGGGAGTTGGATGCGCGGGGCTGGGAAAACGATCTTCTGGCAGGCATTGATCTCGCCGCCGGGTAGAGCTCGGGAAAACCGTTGCGCCCCAGTTGTTTTGGCCCTGCTCGTTTTCGATGGCGTCCTGTCGGCCATCCTCGGCGCACTGTTGCTTCCGACCTATGTCGGGGCGATCCCGGTTCCGGTCAGCGCCCTGGCATGTGGACTGATCAATGCTGCACTGGTATGGGCAGCGGGTTACTGGACAGAATCCAAAAGGCCTGCCGCGCTGCCACTATGGGCATGGCTGGCGACGGTCGCGGCGTTGGCCCTCGGCGGCCCGGGCGGTGACATCATCTTCGGCGGGCCGGGAATCATGGCCTTCTCGGTGCTGATACTGCTGGCATTCGGCGCCGTGCCGCCGATCCTGTTACTACGCCGGATGGGCTGACCGGGATGCTGCAGCGCGTGCGGCCCGGCGGGTCTCTTTTACCGTCGACACGACGGGTGCGTCGGGTGTTTCGGCGGCTGTAGCCGGGCTGTTGACCCCGGCCGCTGTGATCTCGGCCGGTGTGACAGGGGCCGCCGCGCCTGATGGTGAATGCTGCGCCGCCGCCGGCGGTTGCGCCCGGACAGCGATGCGGTTGACCCCGCGTCGGCCGCGTGGTGCCTCGGTGGCGGGGGGCTGGGTCGTGTCCTGCTCGGCGGTGGTCTCGGTCCCGGTGGTCTCGGCTGCGGTGGTCTCGGCTGCGGTGGTGTCGGCTCCAGGTGCGGCGGCCCCAGGTGTGTCGGCCCCAGATGTTTCGGCCACGGGGGTGCCGGCCACGGTGGCCTCTACCGAACGGGTCCGGGCGGGTGTGGGGGCAGCGACGGCCGCGGCCCGGGCGGCTACGGACGCACCCGGCAGAACCGGAAATGAGATCGGTGGCAACGGCGGGAAGAAGCTCAGGACCCAGGCGATCTCACCGGTGACCAGGTTGTTGACGGCGGTATTGACGCCGTTGATCAGCGTGGGGCCGATGAGATCGAACTGGCCGTCGATCAGGTAGGCGAAGCTATAGACCAGCGCCTGCACGATCGGTTCACCGGTGTTGTAGGCGATGTTGATCTGTTGACCCAGCCAGCCCAAAGGCCAGGGCAGATAGCTCACGGCCCAGGCGGCGACCTCGAAGCCCCACTGCACCCAGGGTTCAATGGCGTTATAGGCACTGATGATGGTGTCGCCCGCGGATCCCGTTGCCGAGACCGTGATCGGACCCGGGAACGCCGGTAGGGCGGCGGCGGCCGGCCGCGGGGCGTTATCGCCAAGAATCGCCCCGGCTGCGGCGGCGGCAGGTTGAGTAAATGGCAGCACGGACGCGCTCAGCGCGATCGATGGCAGCGTGATCGCGGCGGACCCGGGATGAGTCACCGGAACCACCGCCGCCGCGCTCACGGTCGCCGCAGCCAGACCCGCGGCAAGGGTGGAACGCATGGACACCGTCATTCGGACTGCCCCCTGGGTGGTGGTGTTTGGGTGGTGGTGTTTGCTATCGGCCTTCTCAGCTACTGTACGTTTTCGGCCGTCGCGCGTTACATCTGCGCACCACCGTGCGTTCCGGATGGCCGCTAAACAGCTGGTACTACTGTGGTGTCCATGCCGATCGCCGATGGTGCCGAGGTGTGCCGATGACGTCCGGTAGTTCGCTGCCCACACCGGGCGTTCCCTCGGGGGCGGATGCGGCCTCACCGGCCGCATTGCGGCGGGTGCTGCGCCGCGCCCGTGACGGGGTGGCCCTCAACGTCGACGAGGCCGCCGTCGCGATGACGGCGCGCGGCGAGGATCTGATCGATTTGTGCGCCAGTGCGGCTCGGGTGCGCGATGCGGGACTCGAGGCAGCGGGCCGCCGCGGCGCACGGGGCCGGTTGCCGGTCTCCTACTCGCGCAAGGTGTTCATCCCGGTCACCCACCTGTGCCGCGACACCTGTCACTACTGCACGTTCGTCACGGTGCCGGGCAAGCTTCTGGCCACCGGCCGGGGTATGTACCTCGAGCCCGATGAGATCGTCGACATCGCTGCGCGCGGCGCCCAACTCGGTTGCAAGGAGGCGCTGTTCACCCTCGGCGACCGGCCCGAGGCGCGATGGCCGCAGGCCCGGCAGTGGCTCGACGAACGTGGTTACGACTCGACCCTGTCCTACGTGCGCGCCATGGCGATCCGGGTGCTGGAGGAGACCGGTCTGCTGCCGCACCTCAACCCCGGGGTGATGAGCTGGTCGGAGTTGTCCCGGCTGAAACCGGTTGCGCCCTCGATGGGCATGATGCTGGAGACCACGTCGCGGCGTTTGTTCGAGACCCGGGGCCAGGCCCACTACGGCAGCCCGGACAAGGATCCCGCCGTGCGCCTGCGCACGCTGACCGATGCCGGCCGCCTCTCTATCCCGTTCACCACAGGCCTGCTGGTCGGAATCGGGGAGACGCTCGCCGAACGGGCCGACACGGTGCACGCGATCCGGCGTCTGCACAAGGAATTCGGGCACATCCAGGAAGTCATCGTGCAGAACTTCCGCGCCAAGGATCACACCGCGATGGCCGCCACACCGGACGCCGGCCTCGACGATTTCGTGGCTACCATCGCGGTGACGCGACTGGTGCTCGGACCGGATATGCGGATCCAGGCACCACCCAATCTGGTGTCGCGTCAGGAGTGCCTGACGCTGCTGGGTGCGGGCGTGGATGACTGGGGTGGTGTATCCCCGCTGACGCCCGATCATGTCAACCCGGAACGGCCCTGGCCTGCGTTGGACGATTTGGCGTCAGTCACCGCCGAGGCGGGTTTCGACCTGGTGCAGCGACTCACCGCGCAGCCGAAGTACGTCCAGGCCGGCGCGGCTTGGATCGACCCGAGAGTCGCCGTCCACCTGGCTGCACTGGCCGACCCGGAAACCGGATTCGCTCGTGACGTCAATCCGGTAGGGCGGCCATGGCAGGAACCCGATGAGGCCGCCGAGTCGTTGGGCCGAACCGATTTGCACAGCGCTATCGACACCGAGGGTCGGCGAACCGAGACCCGAAGTGATCTCGGCAGCGCCTTCGGCGACTGGGAGTCCATCCGCGAACGGGTGGGCGAGCTTGCGGCAAGGGTGCCGGAGCGGATCGACACCGATGTGGCCGCGGCGCTGCGCTCAGCCGAACGTGATCCGGCCGGCTGTAGCGACGCCGAGTATTTCGCGCTGGCCACCGCTGACGGCCAGGCCATGGATGCCGTTGCAGCACTGGCGGATTCGCTGCGCAAAGACGTCGTCGGCGACGACGTCACATTCGTGGTGAACCGAAACATTAACTTCACCAACATCTGCTACACCGGCTGCAGGTTCTGCGCATTCGCACAGCGCAAAGGGGACGCGGATGCCTTCTCGCTATCCGCGCAGGAGGTGGCCGAGCGGGCCTGGGAGGCACACGTCGCGGGTGCGACGGAGGTCTGTATGCAGGGTGGAATCGACCCCGAACTACCCGTCACCGGCTATGCCGATCTGGTGCGGGCGGTGAAGGCGAAGGTGCCTTCGATGCATGTGCATGCGTTCTCCCCGATGGAGATCTCCAACGGCGTCACCCGCAGTGGTATGAGCGTTCGCGAGTGGCTGATCAGTCTGCGGGAAGCCGGTCTGGACACCATCCCCGGAACGGCCGCCGAGATTCTCGACGACGAGGTGCGCTGGGTACTCACCAAGGGCAAGTTGCCCACCTCGCAATGGGTCGAGATCGTCAGCACCGCACATGAAGTGGGCCTGAGGTCGAGTTCGACGATGATGTACGGACACGTCGATACCCCGTCGCACTGGGTTGCCCATCTCAACGTGCTGCGCGGGATCCAGGACCGCACCGGAGGATTCACCGAGTTCGTGCCACTCCCGTTCGTGCACCAGTCGTCGCCGCTGTATCTGGCGGGTGCTGCCCGCCCAGGTCCCACCCATCGCGATAACCGCGCCGTGCATGCGCTTGCCCGAATCATGTTGCACGGCCGGATCCACAATATTCAGACCAGCTGGGTGAAACTCGGCGCGCAGCGCAGCCAGGTGATGCTGACCGGCGGCGCCAACGATCTCGGTGGGACCCTGATGGAGGAGACCATCTCCCGGATGGCGGGTTCGCAATACGGATCTGCCAAGAGTGTCGCCGAACTTGTCGCGATCGCTGAGGGCATTGGCCGGCCGGCTCGTCAGCGGACCACCACCTACGTCAAGCGGGCGGCCTGAGTCGGCTCAACCTCGGATCAGCTGCGCCTGGTTTTGATCCAGTCCCCGAACGTGGATCGCAGGTAGGCCAATCCGAGCAGGATCGCGCAATACGCGGCCGCCATCACGACCCAGGCGTAAGGCAGCAGGAGTGGCTGGCCGAAAAAGGTCAGCCCGCTAAACGATCCAGGGCCCACACTGAAGCCGATCCCCATGATCAGTCCGCCGAGGAAGCATCGGATCGCCCGGCCCCTGAGCGGGCCGGTGAGTTTGGCGCGCGTGCAGGTGCGCCCGCCTACTATCGCCCCGATCAGCAGCGCGGCAAACAGCGCCAACCCGCCCACGATGCCGTCGAGGGCCCGTCTCGACGCGTCACCTAAGAGTTCCGCGTATCCCCATGGGCGACCGTAAATCTGAACCAGTACAAGCGTCACCGTGGCGATGATGATGTTTGCCGTGCGCGGATCCCAGGCGTTGCGGAGGAAATCCCGCCAACCCTCGTGGCGGCCTTTGAGCAGCCAGCGGACGTTGAGGGCGAGGACGATCACGAGCCCGATGAGTGCGAGTACGGGATAGTGCGGTGACACGGTGGTCGGCACGACTGCGGCGTGGATGGTCGCGGCGGGACCGAATGCTTGGGCACCCAGGCAGCCCACCGCCAAGCCGGCGATGGTCAACATGAAGACGTACTCGCCCGAACCGATGCGTGCCACGACACCCCCGGTGCACGCGCCGCCGACTACCGCGCCGATCCCGAGCAGCAGGCCGCCGACCACCGACCACACGGTGACCGGGAACAACTCCGCCTTCGGGGTGAACCCGGTCATCAGGTACAGCAGGGCTAAGCCCCCGGGGATCATCAACCACGTCGACACGATGGTCGATAGGCGAACCGCAGAGCGGCGATAGATCAGATCGTCAAACGCGACGACCATACAAACGTTCCCGCGTTGGATGGCCACGCCCATGACGAAGGCAAGCACCAAGGAGATGCAGAAGGCGACCACCACCGAAAAAGACTAACGCCAGCCCAGCCCACTGAGCCTGACACGCTCGGGGGGTGAGGCAGACATCTCGTGTCTGGGCCGGCGCTGAGACAGCCGACGAGTTCACCACCTAGGATTATTGTCACAGCCGGATTTTGGGGAACAACCCCGATTTAGGGCACACTGAGTCCGAATTCCGGGAATGGGTATCGGATACTGAGGCGCTGCCCCGGCCGCAGATTGATGTACCCCCTGAACTGACAGACGACGAAGAGCACATCGAGGAGAACCTTCGTGACCTACGTGATCGCCGAACCCTGCGTCGACATCAAAGACAAGGCATGTATCGAGGAGTGCCCGGTCGACTGCATCTACGAGGGCGAACGCATGCTTTACATTCACCCCGACGAGTGTGTGGACTGTGGCGCCTGTGAGCCGGTGTGCCCGGTGGAGTCGATCTACTACGAGGACGACGTGCCCGATCAGTGGTCGCAGTACACCCAGATCAACGCCGACTTCTTCGCCGAGTTGGGCTCACCGGGCGGCGCGTCGAAGGTGGGGCTGACCGAGAACGATCCGCAGGTGGTCAAGGACCTCCCGCCCAAGGCCGAGGACGACTGACGGCCCACACCCCGCCGCGGGTGCGGCGTCGCCCGGTATCGGCGTCGCTGCCGGTGTTCCCCTGGGACACCCTGGCCGACGCCGCGGCTACGGCCCGCGCGCATCCCGGTGGCATCGTCGACCTGTCGGTGGGCACGCCGGTTGATGAGGTGGCACCGGTAATCCGCGCCGCCCTCGCGCAGGCCTCTGCCGCGCCCGGGTACCCGTTGACGGCGGGAACGCCCGAACTTCGGGCGTCTGCGGTGGCCGCGCTGGCCCGCCGGTACGGCATCATCGGCGTGGCGGAACATGCCGTTCTGCCGGTGATCGGGACCAAGGAACTCATTGCCTGGCTGCCGACGCTGGTGGGCCTTGGCGCCGACGATACGATCGTGATTCCCGAATTGGCCTACCCCACCTACGAGGTCGGCGCCCGCCTGGTCGGCGCCCAGGTCATCGCGGCCGACTCGCTGACCCAACTGGGACCGCTGTCACCGGCCGTGATCTATCTCAATTCGCCGAGCAACCCCACCGGCAGGGTGCTCGGCGTCGAGCATCTGCGCAAGGTGGTCGAGTGGGCACGGGAGCGGGGCTCGCTGGTGGTCTCCGACGAGTGTTATCTGGGCCTCGGTTGGGAGCAGCGGCCGGTATCGGTGCTGCACCCGGATGTCTGCGGCGGCGACCACAGTGGTCTACTGGCCGTGCACTCGCTGTCGAAGTCCTCGTCGCTGGCCGGATACCGGGCTGGGTTCGTCGTCGGCGACCCATCGTTGGTGGCCGATTTGCTCGCGGTTCGCAAACACGCGGGGATGATGGTGCCCACGCCGGTCCAGGCGGCGATGGTGGCTGCTCTCGATGACGACGAACACCAGGCCCAGCAGCGTGCCCGCTACGCCGGCCGGCGCGCGATGCTACTGGGCGCGGTGGGTTTAGCCGGTTTCACCGTCGAGCACTCTGAGGCCGGACTGTATCTGTGGGCGACGCGTGGCGAACCCTGCCGAGACACCGTGGCCTGGCTGGCAGAGCGCGGAATCCTGGTGGCGCCGGGCGACTTCTACGGCCCGACCGGGGCTCGGTACGTCCGCGTGGCGCTGACAGCAACCGATGAACGGATCGCCGCTGCCGCGGAGCGCCTGGCGCAGTGACTGCCGCGATGTGACGATGGCCCCGGCGTGAGCCGGGGCCATCGTCACATCTGCTGTGTTAGTTCATCTGCCGTGTCAGTTCATATTCCAGGGTTCGCCGTAGGTGGTCACGCTGTCACCGGTCTTGGAGATCAATCGGGCGAACGGACGAAGGAGCACTCCACCGGCCGCACCGGTCACCGTGCCGTGCGCGTTGGCCACCGCCACCGAACCCTCCGAACCCTCCACATCCACCGAGAACGTCGC
>JAPLAO010000248.1 GCA_026393245.1 Mycobacterium sp.
AACGTCTGGCCGCCGAATTCGCCCATCGATTCGCCTCCGATCACATCGGCCTGCGCGCCGACGACGCGTTCTGGGTGCGATGCCGCGAACACTTCTCCGACGAACTGCTGGCAGACCTGACCATGTCGTGCGCGATGTGGCTGGGCATGGGCCGGATGTTGCGCACCCTGGACATGGGTCAGGCCTGCACGCTGACGCTGCCAAGCCGGGCCTGAACCGACCGGTGGGCGCGCCCGGTGGTGTCGGTTACGACACCAACATCTGCAACGATCGTCGCGGAAGGCGATCCCGATCTCGATGCTGGGCCATTGGCGGATAAGTTCCGATTGACCTGGAGCCTATGAACAACTACCGAAGCATCGGTTGGGTCAGATCAGCCCGGTGGCGTCGAACATCCACGACGTGTCGGCGGCGGCAAGCTGTTCCATCCAGTCCGCCGGCGCGTGGTTGAGCAGACCACCGAAGTCCCAGTAGTCCTTCCAGAGCGTGACCTTGCCGTCGCGCACCTTGTGCACGGTGACGAACTGCAGCACGGTGCTCTCACCGGTCGCCCAGTTCCAGGTCTCGGAGTGCTCGTACATGGCGTCGACGCCGTTGCTCACCAGCACTCCGTCGTGGTTCTCATACCCGGACAGCGACTCCAGTCCCACCTTGAGTCGCTTCACGATGTTCTCCGGGCCGCGCGCGGCGGCGGCAAGCCCGACCGGCATGTCGACGTAGATGCAATCGTCGGCGATGAAGGTCTTCAGCTTCTCCCAGTCGCGGTCGGACAGGGCATGCCACATTCCGAGCACTGTCTGCTCAACCGACATAGGCCAAACCCTCTTTCCTGGTGGTGGGTGCTACAGGATCCGGCGCCGAAGTACGTCGGCCTGTTCGCAGGAAACTGCCGGTCCGTTCGGTGCCCAGCAGCTCGGTCGGCGTGCCGTCACGAACGACGGTTCGGCCACTGATCAGAACCAGGTTGACGGCCGCGTCGTTGCGATTGACCATCCGCGGCAGGTTTGCATACTGCGCGACCGGTTCCTCGGCGTAGTCATCCAGATGCTCGTCGAGGTGTTCGGGATCAATCACCACCAGATCGGCGCGATCGCCGATGCGGAGGTGACCGGCATCGATCTCATACCAGTCGGCCAGTTCGCCGGTCAGCCGGTGCACGGCCTGCTCGATGGTCATGAACGGCGCACCGCAACGCTCCGCGTAACGCACGTGGCGCAGCAGTCGCAATCCGAAGTTGTAGAACGCCATATTGCGCAGGTGGGCTCCGGCATCGGAGAAGCCCATCTGGACTCCGGAGTCGCCGGCCAGTTTCTTGAGCACCTCGGGACGGTGATTGGAGATCGTGGTGCGCCAGCGCACCTTGGTGCCGTGTTCGACGACGAGATCGAGGAAGGCGTCTACCGGGTGCAGTCCGCCGCGATCCAGACCCACCTGTCCGAAGGACTTGCCGACCACAGATTCGTCGGGGCAGGCGACGATCTCGGCGTCGAAGAAGTCCCGGTGCCACACCCGCAGACCGAACTTGCTGTCGTAGTCCCTGCGGAACTGGCGGCGGTAGTGCTCGTCGTTGAACATGGCGTTGCGCTCGATCTCATCGCGTAGATGCAGCGCCGCCGCACCCGATCCGAACTCCTCAAAGACCACCAGGTCGATGCCGTCGGCGTAGACCTCAAACGGCACCGGAAGGTGCTGCCATCGGAAGTCTGCCCCGAAGGCGTTGACGAACCTCGCCACCGGGCCCAGCAGGGCGATTGCGAAGGGATTGGATTTGACGTCGGCGGCCGACAGCAGGGAGGTCTTGAGTTTCTTGCGGAGTACCGGAAGTGATTGCGCCACTTGGGAGAACAGGTTGAATGGGTTCTCGATATCCGGTCCGGACTGCAGTACCCGGCCGCGGCGACGCAGCGCGGACTTGAGCCGGCGAAGTTCGCGGGGTTTGGCATAGGTCGACGGCAGGGTGCGGGATCGGCAGACCTCGCCGTCGATCTTGTCGAAGAGCAACTGCATGGACGACATCCCGAGGAAGCCGGCATCGAGTGCCTCGGCGAGCATCCGCTCCATCTCGGCTTGCTCCCCGGAGGTGGGCCGACTGTCCTTGCGGGTGGCCCGATCCAAACCCATGGTGGCGGTGCGCATATCGGAGTGCCCGATGAACGCCGCGATATTCGGACCGAGCGGCCGCGACTCGAGGGCGGCCACATACTCCTGCGCGGTGTTCCAGGTTTTCGCGCGATCCACGGCGTTGATGACGTGCTCGCGCGGGATCGCCTCGACCCGGCCGAACAGGTTGCCGGCGTCGACTCCGCCGATATGGATGGTCGACAGCGAGCAGGATCCGATCAGCACTGTGGTCACGCCGTGGCGCACCGACTCGGGCAGTCCGGGGCCACCGAGGACCTCGACGTCGTAGTGCGTATGGATGTCGACCAACCCGGGCAGCACCCACTTGCCGTCTGCCTCAACGACCTGTGGGCACCCGGCCGCGTCAAGGTCATGCGGGGTCACCGCCGCAATGCGGCCGTCGCGGATGCCGATATTGCGCACCGCCGAGGGCGCGCCGCTGCCGTCGAACCAGCGGCCGCCGCGGATGATCATGTCGTAGCTCACCAGGTCATCGAACAGCGCGGCTCGACGGGTGTCAACGACCTCCGGGTGCCGCGGCGCTTCTGGCCGCCGGACCCAGCCGAACCGGCAGTTGCACCCAACCCCGCAACACCCGGGTGTCGCGCCGCAGCCCGGCACCGGCGAGTTGCACGTCGGGAAAACGGGTGAAGAACTGGCGCAGGCCGACTTCGCCCTCGATCCGGGCCAGGGCCGCACCGAGGCAGAAGTGCCGGCCCCCGGAGAACGCGAGATGCTTGCCCGCATTGTGGCGGCGCACGTCGAAACGCTGGGGATCCTCAAAGACCGCGGGGTCACGGTTGGCCGCCGCCAGGTAGATCACCACCACCTCCCCGCGTCTGACCGTCGTGCCGCCGACGAGGGAGTCCGTCCTGGCCACCCGCGCGGTGAGTTGTACGGGGGACTCGAGGCGCAGTATCTCCTCAACCGCTCCCGGCCACAGTGACGGATCGGCAGCCAGGATCTCCAGCTGGTCGGGGTGGTGCAGCAGCAGTCGGATCCCGTTGCCGAGCAGATTGACGGTGGTCTCGAACCCGGCTGCCAACACCAGACCGGCTACCGCCCGCAGTTCGGTCTGATCCAGCCGGACTCCGCCTTCGGAAGCCTCGATAAGCTGACTCATCAGATCGTTGCCGGGATGGTCGCGCAGGTGTTGCAAATGCGCGCCGAGCCAGTCGTTGAACCCCGAAATACCGTGCTGAACCCGCTGATACTGCTGCCACCCCAGGCCGAAATCAAGACTGGGGGCCGCCAATTCACCGAATTCAAGAATCTTCGACCGATCGGCCTCCGGCACCCCGAGGATCTCGCTGATCACCGCGACCGGAAGCTGCGAGCAATACCCGTCGACGATGTCGACCACCCCGCTGTGGTCCGTGGGGCCGGTGTCGTGGGCAAGTCCGTTGAGCAACTCCACCGCGGTCGCCTCGACGCCGTCGCGCAACCCGGCCACTGCCCGGGAGGTGAACACCGACGAGACCGTCTTGCGGTAGCGGGTGTGTTCGGGCGGCTCGACGGCCAGCAGCGACGGCGCCAGCAGTGGGTGCAACAGATCGGCCCGGGTTCGGCGTTCCAGCCAGCGCAGCGGTGCCGGCAGATTGGCGCCCGAGGTGATCACCCGGAAGTCATCCGACCGCAGCAACTCGTGGGCGATCGCATGATCGACGGTGAGGTAGCCGACTCGGGACCGCACCATCGGGCCATGCGCGCGCAACTCCTCGTAGAACGGCACCGGATCGGCACGCACCGCCGGATCGGCCATCAGCCGGGCCTGCAGATCACCACGCTTCGCCGCGAAAGCGGCGGCCGAGCGCACCACGCCGTGCATGGCGAACCAGTGCAGGCGTTCCCGGGTGGTCACGCGGGCGGTGTCCAATTCACTGCGGTGTCCAATTCACTGGGGCATCCAACTCACCGGGGCGTCCAACTCACCGGAAGCCGCTTGATGCCGTGAATGAACGCCGACAACAGCATCGCCGGTTCCTCGGTCACCGTGATGTCCGGAATCCGGCGATGCAGTTCCTCGAACGCCAGCGAGATTTCGCGGCGGGCCAGATTGGCACCGAGGCAGAAATGGACGCCGCCGCCACCGAACCCGACGTGGTTGTTGCCGGTGCGCGCCACGTCGAACTTCCAGGGCTCGATGAACTTGTCCTCGTCGCGGTTGGCCGAGGCGTACCACATGGAGACCTTGTCACCGGCGGCGATGGTGACGCCGCTGAGTTCGACGTCGCGGGTCGCGGTGCGGCGCATGTAGACCACCGGAGATGACCAGCGCACGATCTCCTCGACTGCACTTGGCGTGAGCGCGTCGAAATCGTTCCACCAGATCTCACGCTGCTCGGGATAGCGGGACAACGCCAGAACACCGTGACTGATCGCGTTGCGCGTGGTCTCGTTGCCGGCGACCGCGAGCAGGATGAAGAATGAGGCTATCTCCGCTGAGGTGAGTTGCTCGCCGTCGACCTCGGCGGTCACCAGTGCGGTGGTGAGATCGTCACACGGATTGATCCGCCGATCCTCGGCCAGGGCGGTGGCATACGCGCCGATATCGATGGCGACCTTCATGAACTCCTCGAAGTCGGTGCTGAAGTCCGGGTCACCGAAACCGAGGATGATGTTGGTCCAGTGGAAGATGGTCTGATGGTCTTCCTCCGGGATGCCCATCATGTCGCAGATCACCTGCAGCGGAAGGGGTCCGGACACCTCTGCCACCAGCTCGGCCTTGCCGTCGGGATGGTTGGCGATCAGATCCTCGACCAGCCGACGGGCGCGGTCGCGGACGGATTCCTCGATGCGTGCCACCACCTTCGGAGTGAAGGCGCTGCGCACGATATTGCGCAGCCGCGCATGGCGCGGATCGTCCATGGCGATCATCGACCCGAAATACTCGGCCACCTCGGGCGCCTGATCCCCGATGGTGATATTCGGGACCGAACTGAAGATCTCAGGATGGCGGCTGGCGTAGTGCACATCGTCGAATTTCATCAACGCCCAGTGACCCGCACCGGCGGGGAAGCCCTCGAAACCGACCTCATTGAAGAACTTGATCGGCGCCTCATTGCGCAGGGTCGCGAACGCCCCGTCCCGAATCGAATCGTCGAGAGCCCAGAATTCCAGGGTGCCCAGGTTGATATCCGCGAGCGGAACCTGCGGGGGAGCCTGGCCGTTGACCCGGGTTGCGATGCCCATGATTACCGTCCTTGGTTGGGTGTGATCGGCTCCACATTAGAGGGGTGCGCCGGACTGGCTGGCTCAGCGCGGTTACGACTCTTCTTCCACGACCTTTTTGATGCGCTCCAGCGTGGTTCGCATGTCGCGGACATTGCGCCGCCCGCGCAGGTGTCCCGCGAACATCCAGAACACCTTCGTCAACGCAGAGCTGTTCAGCCGGAACGATTCGGTGACATCGGTGCCGTCGCCCGCCGGGGCGAGCCGATAGTGCCAGTTGTTGACCGCGGTATCGCCCGGGCCGAGGACCGCGAACCCGAACTCACGGCCGGGTTCGCACGCGGTGACCCGACAGACGGTCCAGTACACCGGGCCGATCTCGTTGCGGCGGACGTGCCCGCGAAATTTCGCACCGAGCACCGGACCGGTGGCACCGTCGAGCCATTCCGACTCGAACACCTCGGGGGAGAACCGGCCGGTATTGCGGACGTCGGCGATGAGATTCCAGATCTTGTCGGCGGGGGCGGCCATGTGAACCGTTACGGAACCGTCCATGACGCTAGATCCTAGGCGGGTAGCGTCTGGGCATGTGGGGATAGCCGCATGGGGATAGTCCGGCGTCCGCTGATGGCCGGCGTGGACCGCGACATTCCCGCCTCGCCCGATGCGGTCTGGGACGTCCTGGTCGATATTGCGGCCTGGCCGATCTGGGGGCCGTCGGTGCGCAACGTGAGTTTGCACGACGGCGCAACGGAGCTGGGGCTTGGAGTCAGGGGCGACGTCTGGACCGTGGTCGGCGTGCGGATGGGGTTCGTCATCACCGAGTTCGACCCCGGTCACCGGTGGAGTTGGTCGGTGGCGGGTGTGCCGGCCACCGGCCACCAGGTCAGCGTCGCCGGTGCCGGCTGCCGGGTCCGCTTCGAGGCACCGTGGTGGGCGACGGGATATCTGCCGGTGTGCGCGGTGGCATTGCGGCGGATCGAGAAAATGGTGTCCGGGCCGCCCGAGGGCGGCGAGAGTTAAGAATCAGCCGGTGCACCAGGGCCGGAAACACCGGCCGGGTCTTCACCCGACCGGCCCCTTGGCCAGCACAACAGGCGCACTGCGTGGCACGCCGCCGCGGTCGATCCAGCTGAGCACAACGGTGTCCCCGGGCCGGCGCTGATCCATGATGTTGGACAGATCCGCCGCCGAGGTGATCGCGGTCGCGTCGATCGCGGTGATCACGTCACCACCGAACAACCCGACCTGGCCGGCCGGGGTACCCGGCAGCACCTGTCGCACCACCGCGCCAACCGGCCCGCGACCCATCGGCGATGTGTCGGCGATCGCGACTCCGATGAATGCGGTATCGCCGAGGTGGATCGCGGGGGAGGGCACACCGGAACGGATTTGGTTCGCGATGCCCATTGCCCTGTCGATCGGAATCGCGAAACCCTCCCCGCCGGTGACTCCGCCCATGCGGTAGGTCAGGGTGGCCGCGACGTTGACTCCCACCACCTGCCCGGTGCCGTTGACCAGAGGTCCACCGGAATCACCCGGCCGGATTTCGGCAGCCACCCGGATCAGGTCGTACAACTCCCGGGAGCCGCCGCCGGACTCGTCGGACGCCCGCACCGATGCGCCGATCTGGGTCACCGTGCCCGGCGCGTAACTCGGCGGGGCACCGGATCCGTTGGAGTTGCCGATCGCGGCGATCGGCTCGCCGACGGCCAGCGTCGACGAGGTGCCCAACACCGCGGTGGGTAGACCGCCGGCTCCGCGGAGTCGAACCAGGGCGATGTCGCTGGCCCGGTCGAAGCCGATCACGTCAACGGGATAGGTGCGGCTGTTGGCCAGGCTCACCGCGGTGATCTCGGTGGCTCCCTCGATGACGTGGTTGTTGGTAAGTACCTCGCCGTCGGGATTCAAAAGGATTCCGGTGCCGGCTCCGACGGCACCCTGGTAGCTCAGTGTGGTGTTGATGTCGACCAGACCGGGTACCACCTGACTCAGCAGGGCCGACTGGTCCAGAGGAGTCCGGGGCGACGGTGCCGGCGCCGCCGTGGCGGGTGCGGCAACCAGGCCGGCGAGCAGCACCAGGACAGCCAGCAAGCCGGGCAGACGACTCACCCGGTGGCCTGGTGCAAGTCGATGTGGTGCGTGCATGCCTCTAACTTTGCCTGAAAACATCCGAAACGGCGAAAAGCCCCGCCGTAATCGGACCCGAGTCGGCTCCCGCCCGGACCGGTAGCATCGAGTGGTCGTCCTTACCGGTCGAGGAACCCATGCTCACCAAGACCCTCCGCTCCCGGCCATTCCGGTTGCTCCTCGCGGCATCCCTGGTGATGTCCGCGGCCCTCGCCGTGACCTTCATCGTCATGCACCGGATCTATGATCTGCGCGGTCCGGCCGTCGAGGCGCCGGAGCGGCCGATCACCGACGCTGCGGCCAAGGACCAGGTGCTGGAATCGGCCCGCCAGGTGATCGGGACAGGCAAGCTCAGGGCGGCGAGCGGCACTTACATCCTCGCGTCCTGCGCACCCGACAACGCGCCGCCTTACCAGGGCAGCGCGTATCTGGACTTCGATGTGCCCTCCGTTACCGAGACCCCGGCTTACTTTCGCGAGATCGCCCGATCCCTGACGGCACGGGGATGGGCTGAGGGACTGCCGCCGAGCCACCACCCGGGCGGGCACACGTTAGTCAAGGACGGGGTTGCCGCCGTTTACTACCGCCACCCGGATGTCACCCGCCGCGGCGTGCTGCAGATCTACGGCGAATGCCGCGACACCACCGATCATCGGCTGGATGCCATCGGTTTCACCGATATCACCGGCGAGCTCTATCGCTGAATTTATGCCAAACCCGCTGGGGATACCCGACGAACTGAGGACTTTGGTCCCCGGCGTGGCGGGTCCTCGGCCCGTGTCTGGTTCGGCCTGTCACACATACAATCAGTGCATGAACATCCTGACGTTGGTGGGCGTCTTGACAGCCGCCTACGGAGGTGCGGCCTGGCTGTTGCGCCGTGAGTATGCGCCAGAGGTGAGGGTTGGCACCGGCTCGGCACCCGGCCGGGTGAGCGCCATGTCGGAGAAATTGAGCCGGTCATGACGTATGTGATCACCAGTGCCTGCGTGGACGTCAAACACAAGGCCTGCGCCGCCGAATGCCCGGTCGACTGCATCTACGAAGGCGACCGCACCATGTACATCAATGCGGAGGAATGCGTCGACTGCGGCGCCTGCAAATTGCTGTGCGAGGCCGACGCGATCTTCTACCAGGATGACCTGCCCGAGTCCGAGGAGGCGTTCCTGGCCAATAACGCGGCATTCTTCGCTGAGATCCTTCCGGGCCGCGCCGCCGCGCTAGGTGCACCCGGCGGGGCCGAGAGCGTGGGACCCGTCGGGGTGGATACGCCGATGGTCGCCGCACTGCCACGCCATCAGGCCTGAACCCCTGCAAATCCCTGCTCGCTGGCTTTCGACGCGCCGGTGGTATGCGACTGCGCAGCGGAATTGCGCCAACATCTACACTGCAATTTGCTGACGCCCACCGACAGGACAGGGATCCATGGCCAGAGCACTTCGGCGGGCACTTGCCGCCACGGGTATTGCGCTTGTTGCCATGATGGCCACAGCGCCGGTATCACCCGCCGCCACCGTGCCCTCAGCGGGCGCGGGGTCGGTTGCTTCGGGGTCGGTTGCTTCGGTGCGTCCCATCAACGGTCAGACGGTCGGCGTCGCGCACCCGATCATCGTGACGTTCGCCGGGGCGGTCGTCGACCGTCGCGCCGCCGAGCAGACCATCACCGTCACCTCGCCGGCGAACCTGACCGGCCGTTTCCAGTGGCTTGATGACAACGTGGTGCAGTGGGTCCCCGACCAATTCTGGCCCGCGCATTCCCGGATCACGCTGATGGCGGGAGGCGTTCCCCGCAGTTTCGGTACCGGAGCGACGGTTCTCGGGGTGGGGAGCATCTCCGCGCACACCTTCACCGTGAGCATCGACGGCGTGATCATGCGGCAGATGCCGGCATCCATGGGCAAGCCGAAATTCGCCACGCCGATCGGCTCGTTCAGCGTGTTGGAGAAGTACAAGTCGATCGTGATGGATTCCCGCACCATCGGTATCCCATTGACCGACCCGGAGGGCTACAAGCTGACGGTGGCCGACGCAGTCCGGATCACCTGGGGTGGCGTCTACGTGCACTCGGCGCCGTGGTCGGTGGGGTCGCAGGGTTACGCCAACGTCAGCCACGGCTGCATCAACCTCGGGCCCGATAACGCGGTCTGGTACTTCAACCAGGTCGGCATCGGCGATCCGGTCATCATCAACGGCTGAGCGAGGCGACGCCCCGCCGGACTACCCGGCGCGGTCGGCCCTCCCGCCGGTCTACCCGGCGCGGTCGGCCCCAGCGCCGGTGTAGTCGACGTTCCAGTGCTTGATTCCGTTGAGCCAGCCCGACCGCAGCCGATCAGGCTTGCTCAGTGCGGTCAGGTCGGGCATGGCATCGGCGATCGCGTTGAACATCAGATCGATGGTCATCCTGGCCAGGTTGGCGCCGATGCAATAGTGCGCGCCGGTGCCGCCGAACCCGACGTGCGGGTTGGGGTCGCGCAGGATGTTGAAGGCGAAGGGGTCGTCGAACACCTCCTCGTCGAAGTTCGCTGACCGGTAGACCATCATCACGCGCTGACCTTTTTTGATCGTGACGCCGCTAAGTTCGGTGTCACACAGGGCAGTTCGCTGAAACGATGTAACCGGCGTGGCCCAGCGGACGATCTCATCGACGGCGGTGGCAGGCCGCAACTTCTTGTAAAGCTCCCACTGCTCGGGAAACTCTGTGAAGGCGTGCATGCCGTGGGTGATCGAATTGCGCGTTGTTTCATTGCCCGCCACTGCCAACAGGATGACGAAGAATCCGAATTCGTCATCGGAGAGCTTGTCCCCCTCCACATCGGCCTGCACCAACTTGGTGACCAGATCGTCGCGCGGGTTGGCATTCCGGTCGGCCGCCATCGCCATGGCGTACATGATCAACTCGATGGACGCACCCATCGCGTCGTTGGACTCGAACTCGGGGTCGACGTCGCCGACCATCTGGTTGGACCAGTCGAAGAGTTTCTTGCGTTCATCCTGCGGCACACCCATCAGGCCGGCGATCGCCTGCAGTGGCAACTCGGCTGAGACCTGTTCGACGAAGTCCCCGGAGCCGCTCGCGGCCGCCTCCTGGGCAATCTCGGCGGCGCGACGGGCTAGGTCCGCACGAAGCACCTCGATGGCCCGCGGCGTGAACGCCCGCGAGATGATTTTGCGCAGATGCGTGTGGTGCGGAGCGTCCATATTGAGCAGAACGAATTTGCCCCGATCGACCTGCTCGGCAAACGTGCCGTCCCGGTAGCGCGGAATCGCCGTCTTCTCCTGACTTGAGAACACGTCACTGCGCCGCGAGATCTCTTTGACGTCCTTGAGTTTGGTGACTACCCAGTAGCCGCCGTCCTCGAACCCGAAGTCCCGCGGCTGCTCGTTCCACCAGATCGGCGCGGTCTTGCGCAGTTCGGCAAGTTCTTCGACGGGCAGTCGCTCAGCGTGGATGTCGGGATCAGTGAAGTCAAAACCCGGTGGAAGGTTGGGGCTGGGCATGGGGTGCACCTCCAGGTGTTCGTGGGGGGGAGTGATCCGGGGGGAGTGATCCGGGTGAATTCCTTGCCTACGCGGCAACATCCATGACTACACGGCAACCGGGCACGCCGTGGGCGGCTTCGGGAAAAACGGCGAACCGGTCAGCCGCCGGACTTCGAGGTCGTCGGGGTCGGGGTGACCGTCGTGGTGCTCACGGTCGGTGTGGTTGATGACGTTGTCGGTGTTGTTGACGACGCTGTCGTGGTGGTCGCTGTGGTGGTGGTCGCTGTGGTGCTGCCGGATCCCCCGGAGAAGCGAGGTTGGTGGAACTCCGTCCACGAGTCGCGGTACAGCACGGTATCGCCCTCCGAAACCAGCAACATCGTCGGCGACACGACGTAGGTCACACCGTCGTTGGTGGCGATGATCGTCCCACTGGAGGCGCGTGCGGCAGCCATTGACAGCGCCGCCTGATCGCTGATCCTGACTCCGCGGTACTCCAGTTGGCCATCGGGGCTGACGCAGATCACCACCAGGGCACGCGAGGTGCGGCCGTAGGCCATCAGCGTCTGGGTGTCATCGCATCGGGCCGCGGAGCCCAC
The DNA here is from genome assembly GCA_026393245.1 of Mycobacterium sp. GTDB lineage: Bacteria > Actinomycetota > Actinomycetes > Mycobacteriales > Mycobacteriaceae > Mycobacterium. The sequence goes on from JAPLAO010000248.1 coordinate 11,502, forward strand.
GTACCCGAGCTCGTCACTGGTTGACCCGGCCGGGGCTGCCGACGCCGCGGGCAGCGGGGCAGGCGATGCCACAGTGATCGCGACACCCACGGCCACGACACCCGCGGCCACGGCCGCCAATCCGAGACTTGCGGAATACTCACGACACCACATTCAGGCTCCCTTCACCGATATGGTCAAGCGAACCACTTCACGCGGTGATTGCGGCGGTGCCACGGCGGCGTTTTCCGGATCGGTTGCCGATATCCACGCAGCCGATGCTGACGCGGCCACCACCACCGACATGCCCGCATCCGCTCGTTTCGCAGAGCCGTGGGGCACCGACCGGTTAGGATCTGCGCTATGTTCCGCGGACTCGCCACTGCAGCCGCTGTCGTCGGCAGCGCGCTCACCCTCACGCCGGTAGCGTCGGCCGACGGCCCCTATGCCGGGGACGTGCCGGGAATCACCTACGGCGCAAACCTGAGCGCACCCTGCTACCAGTGGGACAGGTTCATTTTCGGCCGGGGCCGCGACGGTCAGCCGATGGCCTGCCACTTCATCGAGAATCAGTCCTATGTGGGCTTGTACCGGCCGCCGGAGGGCACCGGTTTCTGGGTGATCTCACCGAAGCTGTACGGGTTGCAGACACCGGGGGCGCCATGCCCGGGCCCGCAGGCCGCCGCCCAGTCCCCGGAGGGCTTCCCGATGCTGTGCCGTGGATCGCTGGGTTGGCAGTCGGGCTACCTGAAAGCAGGCGACTGGGGCAACGGAGGCTACTTCTTCCCGGCCGAGTAGGTACCGCCCGGCCGGGAATCCTGGCCGCTACACCGCCGCGGCGGCCTCGTTGAGGTCGTTGAGTCGAGTGCTGGACTCCAGGTATTCCTGAACCCACCGCTCGATCACCGCGGCCGTCTTCTCCACCCTGGTGAACTGGCCAACGACCTGGCCCACCGGATTGAATGCGACGTCGACGGTCTCGTTCGGGTACTTGTTGGTGGCGGATACCGCCATGCCGGACACCATGTACTGCAACGGCATTCCCAGCGGTTCGGGGTTGCCTGCGGTCTGCCAGGCATCGGTCCAGTCGTTGCGCAACATCCGGCACGGCTTGCCGGTGAAGGACCGGCTGCGGACGGTGTCGCGGCTGCTGGCCTTGACGTAGGCAGCCTGCTGTACCGGGGTGTTCTCGGCCTCCTCGACCATCAACCACTGCGAACCCGACCAACTGCCCGCACAGCCCAACGCCAGCGCCGCCGCAATCTGGTAGCCGCTGCCGATCCCGCCGGCGGCCAGCACCGGACGTGGCGCCACCGCCTTGACCACCTGCGGCCACAACACGATCGAGCCCACCTCGCCGCAGTGTCCGCCGCCCTCGCCGCCCTGAGCGATGATGATGTCGACGTCGGCCTGCGCATGCTTGAGCGCCTGGGCGGGTGAACCGCACAGCGCGGCGACCTTTCGACCGGACTCATGGATGCGCTTGATCATCTCCACCGGCGGGGTACCGAGGGCGTTGGCGATCATGGTGACCTTGGGGTGCCGCAGTGCGACCTCGACCTGCGGGGTGGCCGTCGCCTCGGTCCAGCCGAGCAGTTGCAGGGCGTTGGAGTCCGCGTCCGCGGTGGGCACACCGTGGTCGGCGAGGATCTTCTTGGCGAAGTCGAGGTGCTGCTGGGGCACCATGTCCTGGAGCATCTTGGTGAGCGTTTCGGGGTCGAGGTCGGAATCCATGCCCTCGTACTTGTTGGGGATCACGATGTCGATGCCATAGGGGTGATCGCCGATGCGCTCATCGATCCAGTTGAGTTCGATCTCCAGCTGTTCGGGGGTGTATCCCACGGCACCCAGAACCCCGTAACCGCCGGCCTTGCTGACGGCTACGACGACGTCGCGGCAATGGGTGAACGCGAAAATCGGGAACTCGATGCCGAGCTCGTCGCAAAGGGAAGTGTGCATGACTGGCTCCTGGGACTCCGCGGATCAACTGAAACGTGTTCTAGTTTAACTCGTTAGTACCACGGCGAGCCACAAGAGGAGAAATGCCGCCATGCCCGCCAGACACAGGATGTGGTCGCGGTAGATCGCACGGGCCAGGCGGGATTGCTCAGCAGGGGTATCGCAACGCCGGCCCAACCTGACCGCACCGGGTACGGTGCGCAACAGCGCCAGCAAGATCGGACCGGCAGCCAGCACGGCCGAGGCGATGAGGACCCAGTTCGGGTGCTCGCCGCGCCATGCCTCTATTCCGAGGCAGACCAGCAGTACTCCCATCACCACCGCGATCACGGTTCCCATGGGTTGGGAGGTGGTGGTTGCCCGGCGGTAGTAGGCGGCTATTGACGCTACTACCGATTCACCGGGGTCCGCGCCGCGCAATCCGGCCTGGCTGTCGAACATCAGGTCCATCCAGAGGACAGCGAGCAGGAATCCTGCGCAAGCCGTCAGAATTGGGATACTCATCCGCCCTCGCCTCAGGAGTACCGTTGGACGTGCGCTCACCGTAGTGCGCAGGCGATGAAGAGGTGTTCGGTATGGGGATTGTCCGCGAGTTAGCCGTGGCGGCACTCGGCGGCGCCGCGCTGGCCACGACGATTCTCGCCGCGGCGCCGGTGGCGTCGGCAGTCCCCGATCAGCCGAGCGCCCCCTGCTACAACGGTGTGTTCCCACTGAATCCCTACGTCGATAACTGCGCACTGCCGTCGCGTCCGCCCCGAGTGAATGGATCGGCACCGGATCAGACCGCGCTGCTCAACTGCGGTATCGGCAGCAAGGCCCTGCAGGCGCAGTGCCTGTCGCTGTACGTCAACGGCGGGTACGGCTGGTATCCCGGTGCGACCCTGGTGCCCGGCTATCGTCCCTGATCCGTCCGGGGTGGTGCGGGGTTGCCGCGCTGCGCAACCGCTCGCACCACCGCACCGGCCGCAGCCTTGGCCAGCCCTGGCAGATGGCCTAGTGCGTTGGCCGGACCCGAGTGCCCCTGAACTGCAACTTGCAGTACCGGCCAGTCGTGCGTCTGTGCCAGTGCGGCCAATCCCGGTCGGGGATTGACCGGTCTCGGATTGCCCACCAGTTTCATCAGGGCGGCGTCCTCGTTGCCATCGGCATAGAAGTAACTCCGGGTGAGTTCGACACCGCGCTCGGCGCAAAGCTGTTGCACCGCAGTGGCTTTCTGTCGACCCCACACGATCGGTGTATTCACTCGTCCGGTCAGAAGTCCGTCCGCGCCCAGTTCGAAGGTGTTGCAGACCACATCGGTGATACCCAGCGCGCGGGCAACGGGTTCGGCGTGGATGGTCAACGCCGAGGAACTCATGACGACGGTGTGGCCGCGATCCTGGTGTGCTCTGACTATCTCGCGCATCAGCGGGTAGACCCTATGCGCCACCTGCTCGGTGTACACCCGGTCGGCGACCGCACTGAGTTCGGTCAGTGACTCGTCGCGCAAATAGGTTGCGGCCCGCACCAGAAGTCGTTCGAACTGCATGCGGCCCAGTTTGTAGCGCACCGAGGCTTCGATGACGCCCAGCACCTCACCGATCCGCGCCTTTCCGGTGCGGAGTCGGTCACTGGCGTGCGCGGTCGCGGTGAAGCCGGCTATCAGGGTGCCGTCAAGATCGAAGAATGCGCCGACTGCCGGCCCACCCGGGCTGGCCGCGATCTGGGCCAGCGGATCCAATGACAGCGCCATCCCATCATCATGCGCCCACCGCTGGGGCGTGGAGTTACGGCTCCAGCCGGCGTGCGGCAGCGGCCTCGAGTTCGTCTTCGAAGGCACCCTCGTCGCGCCCCAGGGCAATGGTCGCCACAGCCATGGCACCGGTGGCGATGGCGAGCGCCACCGCACTCGGTGTGCTGACGGTCAGGTGCTCACCGAGGATGACCTGACCCAAGAACACTGCGACCAGGGGTTCGAGGACCAGCATCGCCGGGACGGAAGCCTTCAGCGAACCGGCGTGAAAGGCAGATTGCTGCAGCAGGGTCGCGGCGACTGCGGTCGCGACCAGCGCGTAGGTCACCGGCGAGCGCAGCACCCGCATGACGCCGTCCTCGGTCAGCAGGTTCATCTCGATCTTGGTCAGAACTGCCACCACACCGAAGAGCACCCCGACGGCCAGTGCCAACAGGATGGCCCGGCGCCAGTCGGAGAAGCGCGCCGCGACCAACAGGCAACACCCCACCAGCGCGAAACTCAGCCCGGCCACCGCCACCGCAGGAAGTTCCGAGCCCTCGTAGTCACCGGGCGCGGTCCTCGCCAGCGCGACGAACACCGCCAGAGCAAGGGTGAGCAATAACGCCCATGCCCATTCGGCACGGCTGACCCGGCGGTGCGATAGCCACGCACTCAGTGGCAGCGCAAACAACAGCGCGGCCACCAGTAGCGGTGCGACAAGCAGTAGCGAGCCCTTGGCCAGGGCCACCGCATAGAAGGCGTAGCCGGTCACCGCGGCGGCGGTGCCGGCCCACCACCGGGGCCGGCGCAGCAGGGTGTTCAGCATCACCAGGCTCATACCGTGCTCCGCCGGTACGTCCATGGTGGCCCGCTGGCGCACGACGATCCCAACTGCAGTGAACACCGCGCCCGCCAGAGCAGCGGCCACCACGAGGGCATGCTCAAACACTGTGATGTGTCCCTTTCGGCCCGTGGGTCCCCGCACCGAATCTAGGCCACCGGCACCCCGCCGTGCGGATCGCGGTCCCGCGTGTCAACGCACCGGAACCACCACGGGCACGCCGCCGTAGCCGGTGACGCGAACCCAATTCGGTTCCGGGCCCCCGGCCGGAACGCGTCCGGTGATCTCGACGGTCTCGCCTCCGAACACGGTGACGTAGTTGTCGTCGTAGGAGATCGGCAGGATCTCGTCGCCATCTGCTGTGCTGAGAAGCTCAGCCCGCTCAAAAAAAGCGATCCGCGCGGTCGAATTGCGGAGCGTGATCCTGACACTGTCGCCGCCGGTCCCGTCATGCCGAGCGCTGACGTCCAGTGCGGGTTTTGCCATGGTGTTCAGCGGCGTCATATCCGCCCAACGGATCTGGCGGGAGTCGAAAGCGGTGTCATTGGCCGGCGGGCCGACGTCATCGGGCACTTGCGACTGCCAGTAGACATTCTCGGCCAGCACGCCGCCGCCCGCATCGAGCAGTTCGCAGCGCACGAAGAACACTCGGGAATCCGCCGGGCCGGGGGGCAGTGTCATCGCAGCCGCAGTGCCGCCCGAAGCGACGGCGATACCGTCGGCAGCGCGATCGTCCCGCAGTTTGCCCGACAGGTCGTAGGTGCGGACCCGAACCCGCAAGTCCTGCTTGGCTTTCGGGCCCTGATTGACCACGGTGACCCTTGCCTGCCGGTGATCGCCGCCTGCGTAGGAGTCGAACACCACCGACAGCGGTCGCAGTCCGTGCTTCGCGCCGTAGTACGCGCCGCCTGGCCGCAGGTAGTAGTCGAAGATGTTGCCGAAGAACGACGGCCAGTGGCTGTTGAGCATCCAGTAGATGGTCATCTTGTGGCCGTCCCAACCGTTGGCAGCGAACGATTCGAACTGCGCGCGGGTGGCTTCGTAGTGCGCGAGTTGCGCTTTGTCGGCGAACATCTGGGCACTGCTGGAGAACCCGTACCGCCGGTCGATCACCCGGCGGACGTTGCTCAGGGTCGAGTTCTGCGGTGCCGCCCCGGCGTGGAAGGACCAGGTGTCGTTGATCGGCCACATCCTGTCTGGCGGGATGAACCGCCGCAGGCTGGCATAGGGCGGGATGTGTTCGTTATCGCCCTGTTCGGCCGAGGATCCGCGAGCTGCGCCGTAGCGACCACTGAACCAGTACGACGGTGGCCGCCAGGTGTAGGGGCCGGCCATCTGGATGCCGTCCCACAGTGGCTTGCCGTCCGGGCCGCGGGCGAACGCGGACACCGTATCGACGATCGCGTTCTGCCAGTGCAGATCGTCGATGATCGCTCGGTAGGCGGTGCGGAGATCCTCGGGTGGTCGGCCGTCGCTGCCGTTGGCCCAGACGAACACCGATGGATGCGAACGCAGTATCTCGATCTGCGAGCGCAGGCTGTCACTGGCGACGCGCCGGTCCTCGTCGTCCCACTGCTGCCACTTCTCCCACTGGTTGCAACACATCCACCCGTACATCAGCGGGATACCCATCTCATCGGCCTGTTCGATGAAACGGGCCGAAGAGATCTTGGACTCCAACCGAAGCATGTTCACGCCCAGATCCTTGGCATAGCGCAGGATCGCCTCGTCGCGGTCGGGGTCATATTTGTAGAGCAGATCCGGTGTGTAGGTGGCGCCACGCACCAGGAAATCGCGGCCGTTAATCAACAGGTAGAAGTTCCCACCGTTGCCGTCACCGCCACCGGCGCCGCTGTCGGAGTCGCGGGCCTGGGTGACTGTCCGAATTCCGAACTTCATCGCCGAGGTGGTGGTGACCTCGCGATTCTGGATGAAGTCCAACCTGAGGTCATAGAGGTCCGGGGTGCCCATCGTGTAGGGCCACCATAAATCCGGATGATCCACCGCCAGTGCCGCGAAATCATTTGGGGTGAAACCGATTTCGCGTTGTTCGCCGGCCGCGATGTTCACCGGCTGGGCCACTCGGATCGGATCCTTCCCGGCCCGGGTTATGGTCGCCTGCAGCACACCCCGGACCGGTTCACCGCTGTAGTTGCGCACGGTCGAATAGACCGTCAGCCGCGCACTGCCGGTGTCGGGAAGTGGCAGTTCACTGTTCACCGTTGCCGGCCCGATACCCACCGAGCCGAATGCGCGCAGTCGCACCGGTTTGAAGATTCCGGCATTGCGGTCCGGAACGAAGGAATTCCCGTTGGCGGGATTCTTTCCCGGGCCCTGGTATCCGAGGTAACGCCAGTTGATCCAGTCGTACCAGCTGTCGGCCAACTCGACGCCGTTGACATCCTGGATGGCGCGCTCCGGAATAACCCTGACAGCCAACGTGTTCGGCTTGCCGGCGAGCAGCCACGGCGTGACGTCAAGTTCATGGTCGTTGTACATGCCGACGATCTGGGTGCTGTCAGCGATCCGATGTCCGTTGAGCCAAATGTCGGCCCGGTAGTTGATACCCGGAAAATCCAGTCGGTAGGTGCGGTAGTCGGCGGGCGCGGTGAATGTGGTGCGGTACCACCAGTCCTGCTTGTAGAGATCCTGGGGGACTTCGGTGAGCATGTTCTTGCCGAAGTACAGGTTCGGGTACACGCCGGCTTCCTGCAGTATCTGCAGCACCGTACCTGGCATGCGGCGCACCGGAAGCCAGGCGGTGGCGTCATATCTGTCTGCCGAGATCGCCGCCCCGTCCGCCGTCAGACCGGTTGCGGAAACCATCCGCCAGCCCTCGGCCAGTTCGATGTCCTGGGCACCGGGCATCTGCGGCGCGGTGGAAATCCGGTAGTCACCGGCACAGACCAGAAGTATGACGACGGCGAAGATCCTCAGGAAGGTCTTCGCCACGGTGTGCGGGTCTCCTCGCGGTGGATGCGGGCCGAGTTCGGGCTTAGGCTAATCCAATGACCGACCAGGACCGTGCCGTCACCCGCCGCGCCATTGCCGATGCCCTGATGATTGCCCTCGAGCGGCGCCACGAGGTGCTCGACACCATTGTGGATTCCCCTGACCGGGCCTCG
>JAPLAO010000076.1 GCA_026393245.1 Mycobacterium sp.
AGGCGACGGTGAGGATCAGGTGGTGTACCGGGCGGGCGCTCGGCATGTGCCGCGTTTGGAGCACTGTGCCCCGTGGTCGACGCCGACCGATGTGATCGGCCGCGATACCAGTCATCTGGTCATCGGAGCCACCGGCCACATCGGTCCGCATCTGATCCAGCAACTCGCCGATATGGGAGCCGGAACGATCGTTGCGGTTTCACGGAATCCCGGCGATCGCCTCGACGAATTGGCCCGACGGTTGTCATCGACGGGGACGACGCTGATCGCGGTGGCCGCCGACGTGACTGACCACGCCGCCATGGCGGCGCTGTTCGACCGGTTCGGTGCCGATCTGCCGGCACTCGAGGGCATTTATCTTGCGGCTTTCGCCGGCGGACCGGTGGCGTTGTCCGGCATGACCGACAACGACGTCGCCACCATGTTCGGGCCGAAACTGGACGCACTCGGGGTCCTGCACGCCCTGTCGCTGAAGGCCGACGTTCGCCAGTTCGTCCTGTTCTCGTCGATCTCGGGTCTGCTCGGGTCGCGTTGGCTCGCCCACTACACCGCGACAAGTGCCTTTCTCGACACCTTCGCCTATGCTCGCCGCAACCTCGGTCTCCCCGCCACCACAGTGAACTGGGGGCTGTGGAAGTCGCTGGCCGATCTGCAATCGGACGCCAGCCAGGTGATCTCCGACACGGGCCTGGTGCCGATGGCTGATGAGGTAGCCATTCGTGCGCTGCCGATGCTGATTGGTTCTGACGCGCCGGTGCGGACCACCGTGGTGGATGCCGACTGGCCGCTGTTGTCCGCGGCGTATCGCACTCGCGGGGCACTACGGATCATTGACGATGTGCTGGCCCGTGACGAAGCGTCGACCTCGGCCCTGCCGGAGAGCGAGTTGGCCGCAGCACTGCGCGAGTGTGCGCCCGAACGGCGGCGCGAACTGCTGGCCGACCACATCAGGACGTTGGCCTCGGATGTGATGGGGCTGGCGCCCGCGCAGACTCTGGATCCGGCGGTCGGGTTCTTCCAGCTCGGGATGGACTCGCTGATGAGCGTCACACTGCAACGCGGACTAAGCGCGAGTCTTGGCATCCCGTTGCCCGCCGCGGTGATCTACGAGTACCCGACCATTTCATCACTGACCGATGCACTGTGTGAGCGGATGGGTTACGCAGAAGCTGAAGACGCCGCAGCGACAGCTCGATCCGGTCTCGGTGCGCGAGCCCAACTCCGTGCCCGGGCCCGTGCGCAGTCGGGTAGACGGAAGGGACACCAGAGTTGACCATCGCCGACGACTACCCGAACGCAGTCAATGAGTTGCCTCCCAACGCGATAGCTGTCATCGGCATGGCCGGACGATTCCCCGGCGCGGAGTCAGTGACGAAATTCTGGGACAACCTGCGTGCGGGCGAGGAATCCGTGACGACTCTTTCTGAGGAGATGCTGACCGCCGCCGGAGTCAGCGCTACCACGCTCGCCAACCCCGCATACGTCCGGCGGGCGGCCATGCTCAATGGGATCGACGAGTTCGACGCCGAGTACTTCGGGATGACCCCCTATACCGCCCGGATGATGGATCCCCAGCAGCGCCTGTTCCTGCAGACCGCCTGGCATGCCCTCGAGGATTCCGGCTACGACCCCGCGACCTACGACGGCTCGATCGGAGTCTTCGCCAGCAGTACCGCAAGCGGCTACCTGATGGACAACCTGATGTCGCATCGGGACACCAAAAAGCTTGTTGGCGAGGGCATCACCGTCGAGATGTTCAACCTCGTCCTGCTCAACGACAAGGACTACCTGGCAACACGAGTGTCCCATGAGCTGAACCTGCGCGGGCCCAGTCTGTCGGTCCAGACGGCGTGCTCGTCGTCACTGGTCGCAGTGCACCTCGCATGCCAGAGCCTGCTGTCCGGGGAATGCGACATGGCGCTCACCGGTGCTTCCGCAATACGGCTGCCACACAGGGTCGGATATACCTTTGAGCCGGGTGCGATGGTATCCCCGTCCGGTCACTGTCGGCCGTTTGACGTCAAGAGTGACGGCACTATCTTCGGCAGCGGAGTGGCGGCGCTGATCCTCAAGCCGATGCAGGCCGCGCTCGACGATGGTGACCGCATCCACGCCGTCATCCGCGGCTCAGCGGTCAACAACGACGGCGCGATGAAGATGACCTACGC
>JAPLAO010000099.1 GCA_026393245.1 Mycobacterium sp.
GGGGCGGCTGCACCAGCTCAATTTTTGGCGCTGCGATCGCCATCGGCGACGGCGCTACCGCCAATGCCAACGGACTTTTCGGGGCGGCCTTCGCGCTGGGAACCAACTCGGCCGCCCAGACCGGCGACGCGTTCACCTTCGCGACCGCACTGGGTGACGCGGCGAATGCCTCGGCGAGTGGGCTGTTCGGTATCGCCACCCAGGTGGGCAGTAACGGCACCGCGACGACAAGCGGATCCGGAACGTTAGGCAATCTCGGGCTCAACATCGCTCTCAACCTGGGCCTCGGGTCGTCGGCGACCAATACCGTCACCGCGGCGGGGATCGGCAATCTCGCCGCGAACCTATTCGGGCGGGCCAGTTCGGCTGGATCGCACGCGGTCAGTTCGCTGGGGACGCTGGACATCGCCCTCAATGTGGGCGGCGATGACAACACGGTGTCCGCCGGCACCGGCTTCTTCAATCGGTCGATCAACATCTTCGGCAACGGCAACCGGGTGCTGGGGGAGGGCGGCCTCGGCAACACGGCGCGCAACATCCTGGGCAACGGCAACACTGCGACAACGGACGTCGGTAACGCCAACATCGTCACCATCTTCCTCGGCAGCGACAACTCAGTCACTCTCACGTCGGGCGCCGGCAACATCGGCACCTCGCTTCTCGGCAATACGAACGTGGTCGCGGTCACCGGCGGAACACTGAACGGCGCCCGGAACTGGTTGGGCAGCGACAACATAGTGCAGGCCCTCGGCGGATTGCAGAACACCGCCAGCAACATCGGCGGCGCCGGCAACACGTTGACCGCCACCGGCTCCAACAGCAACAACGCCGTCAATCTGCTCGGGCGATCGATCACTTTGACGTCGGGAAGCTTGGGCGCTAACGGCAACCTGGCGCTCACTTTCGGCGGCACCGACAACGCCGTGACCGGAGGTGATGCATCCGGCAATCGCACCGCGGGATTCGGCATCTTCGGCTCCGGCAACACGGTGACAGCAGGACCCGGCCCCTTCGCCCTCGCGGGGTCGATCCTCCAGACCGGCCAGACGGTGACCCAGGTGGGCACGGGGATCGCCATCAACCAAAACCGCTTCGGCGGCGCTGCCGCCCTACGCACCAGTCGGGCGGCCGCCCGCACGGCGCCGTCCACCTCAGCGCGGAAGTCGGTCGCCGCCCGCACCACGGCGAAGTAGCACCGACGCCGCGTCACATCCGGCGGGGGGCATCCAGGCGCTCCCGACGCAACCGGTCGACCTCGGGTAATTCCAGTGGCGCAAGTGGACCGACTGCCCGGGACAGCAGCAGGTCGGCCAGCGCAGGATTGCGGGCCAGACATGGCCCGTGCAGATAGGTTGCTACCACGCTGCCCTGAACCGCACCGTCGAACCCGTCGCCCATGCGATTGCCGGCACCCTTGACCACCGCCGCAAGAGGCCGGGCAGCTGGACCCAGAACCGTTCCGCCACGGTGGTTTTCAAATCCGGTCAGTGGCTCAGTCAGCCCGTCGATCAACGGCGTGGAGACCACCTCGCCGATCGTGCGCTTCGGCTGCGGGGAGGTAGTCACATCCAACAGTCCCACGCCCTCGACCCGCTCACCGGCAGAGGTCTCATACCAGTGCCCCAGTACCTGGATTGCCGCACAGATCGCCAGCACCGATGCTCCACGGTCGGTGGCGCGCTGCAGGCCCTGGTGGCGCACCAGGTGTGCGGTGGCAAGTCGCTGGGCGTAGTCCTCGGCACCGCCGAGGGTGTAGAGGTCCAGCGAATCCGGCACCGGATCGGCAAGGGTGATCTCGATGATCTCGGCGGCGATCCCGCGTAGCAACAACCGCTGCCGCAGCACGACGGCATTTCCGCCATCGCCGTAGGTGCCCATCACATCGGGCAGCACCAGGCCGATCCGCACCGTGGATTCGCTCACCCGGAGCGCTCCACGGCCCGTTGCAACTGCAGGAAAGGAAAGCGGTGTAGTTGGCCACGACCTCGACATGACCGGGTGGGCAGGAGGCGATGGCTTCGATGGTGTCGTGGACCAGGGTGTGTTCCACACCGGCGTAGCCCAGCCGAACCGCCAGATCGGTTCCGCGCTCGCCCGCGGCCACCACCGTCGCCGGGGCGAAATGCTCAAACCGCACATCCCACAACCACGACAGGTCCTCACCATCGGGAACCTGACCGTTGACCGAAATCACCACGCCGGCGGCGGTCTTATCCACCATCGACAGCGCTTCCTGCCACCCCGCCGGGTTCTTGGCGAGCAGCATCCGGGCGGTGTGGTCGCCGATCCGTACCGTCCGGTAGCGGCCGGCCACCTCGTTGACACCCGACACCGCCGCGACCGCTGCCGTCGGGTCAGCGCCCATCGTCACCGCCGCCGCCACTGCCTGCGCAGCGTTACCGCGGTTCACCGTCCCCGGCAGCGACAGCCGCATCGGCAGCGCCAAACCATCTGGGCCATAGAGCTTTTCGGTGTCGTACCACCACTGCGGCGTGGGCCGCTGGAATTGCGTTCCACTGGAGCGCCAATGCCGGCCCTCACGCACGATCACCTCGCCGCTGCGCGGACAACTCACCGAATCTCCCGCCCACCCGCCACCGGCGGCCACCCACACCACATTCGGACAGTCGTAGGCCGCCGAGGTCATCAATACGTCATCGCAGTTAGCCACCACGACGGCGTCCCGATGACGGGACAGTCCGGTGCGCAGGGTGCGTTCGATGTGGTTGATCTCACCCACCCGATCGAGTTGGTCACGGGAGAGGTTCAGCAACACGATGACGGCCGGGAGAACCGCATCCGAGACATGCGGGACGTGCATCTCGTCGACCTCGAGTGCGGCCAGTGGGGCATCGCGATCGGCGGCCAGTGCGGCGACGAGTCCGGCATCCATGTTGGCGCCCTCGCTGTTGGTCGCCACCGCACCCATGGTCGACAGGGCTGCTGCGACCATCCGGGTGGTGGTGGATTTCCCGTTGGTGCCGGTGACGACCACGCTGCGCCGTCCGGTTCCCAGTTGTTCCAGGATCGAGCGATCAAGGGTCATCGCCACAAGGCCGCCGATCATCGCGCCCGCGCCACGGCCGGTCAACCGGGAGGCCCAGCGCGCCGTCGAGCCGAGGGCCAGCGCGGCTCGTCCGCGCACTGTCATCGTCGGCTTGGACATCGCAGGTGAGTTTATGCCGACTTGCGGTTTTAAAAAATCACGCCACGACGGGCCCGACACGGTCCGATGTGCCCGTCGCTGTCGGGGGCGCATGCCATTGTGAGGATTGTGAACCACACCTGGGGCCGGCCGGCACGCGAGGCCAACGACGGCTGGGTTGTCGTCGACGTCGAGACCTCGGGTTTCCGGCCGCGCCATGCCCGGGTCCTCAGCGTCGCAGCCTTGGCGCTGGACCCGGCGGGCAACGTCGAACGCTCGGTGGTCAGCCTGCTCAATCCGGGCGTGGATCCGGGCCCGACGCATGTGCACGGCCTGACCTCGGAAATGCTTGAGGATCAGCCGAGGTTCGCCGACATCGCGGACGATCTCGCCGAGTTGATGCACGGTCGCACGCTGGTAGCCCACAATGCCGCCTTCGACTACTCCTTCCTGACTGCTGAAGCCGAGCTGGCTCAGACCGTGCTGCCGGTCGACAACGTCATGTGCACTGTCGAACTCGCCCGCCGGCTCGATCTCGGTCTGGACAACCTGCGCCTGGAAACCCTTGCCCGGCACTGGAATATCCCGCAGACGCGCGCCCACGACGCGTTCGATGACGCACTCGTGCTTTCTCGCATGCTGACGCCGGCGCTGCAACGGGCGGATGAACATGACATCTGGCTGCCGATCAGACCCCTGACCCGACGACGCTGGCCCAACGGCAACGTCACTCACGAGGAATTGCGCCCGTTGAAGATGCTGGCCTCGCGGTTGGCGTGCCCGTACCGCAATCCCGGTCGCTACCGCAGTGGAGAACCGTTGGTGCAGGGTATGCGGGTGGCGCTGTCGAAAGAGGTGGATCGCACCCACGAAGAACTCGTCGAGCGAATTCTGCACGCGGGTCTGGCCTATACCGACGCCGTCGATCCCGAGACTTCGCTGGTCATCTGCAACGACGCACAACCGGATCACGGTAAGGGTTATCAAGCCCGCGAACTCGGCGTGCCGACGGTCTCCGATCAGCAGTTCATGGCGTGCGTCGCGTCGGTCGTCGGGGGCACCGGAATCGATGTATTCGAGCACTCGGTCGACCAGGGCCAGCAGTTCGCCCTGTTCTGAGCATCACTGCAGCCGTGCCGCCCGGTTGACCGCTGACACCACGGCACGCAACGACGCCGTGGTGATCGAGGTAGCGATGCCCACACCCCACACCGTCCGGCCAGCCACCGAGGCCTCGACGTAGGCCGCGGCGGCGGCTTCCTCGCCCGCCGACATGGCGTGCTCGGAGTAATCCAGCACGCTCACATCGACGCCGACGGTGCTCAACGCGTCGACGAAAGCGGCCAGGGGTCCGTTGCCCTCGCCGCGGATCTCGGTCTCGACGCCGTCGATTTTCACCGTCGCCTCGATCACATCTGTTCCGCCGTCGACCTCCGAGCCGATCACCCGTTGCCGGACGCGCTCCAGCGGCCGAATCGGGGAGAGGTACTCGTCGCCGAATGCGTCCCACATCTCCTTCGACGAGACCTCGCCGCCCTCGCCGCCCGTGCCCTCGGCGATCCGCTGGATTACCTGGCTGAACTCGATCTGCAGTCGCCGCGGCAGCACCAGCCCGTGATCGGCCTTCATGATGTAGGCCACCCCGCCCTTGCCGGACTGCGAGTTCACCCGGATGACGGCCTCGTAGGTGCGACCGACATCCTTGGGATCGATCGGCAGATACGGCACCTGCCACAGCATGTCGTCGACATCTGCGTCGGCCTCGTCGGCGTCGACCTTCATGGCATCCAAGCCCTTGTTGATGGCGTCCTGGTGGCTGCCGGAGAACGCGGTATACACCAGATCCCCGCCGTAGGGGTGGCGTTCGTGCACCGGCAATTGGTTGCAGTGCTCCACTGTGCGGCGGATCTCGTCGATGTTGGAGAAGTCGATCTGTGGATCGACACCGCGGGAGAACAGGTTCAAACCCAGGGTCACCAGGCACACGTTCCCGGTGCGCTCGCCGTTGCCGAACAGGCACCCCTCGATCCGGTCCGCACCGGCCTGATAACCCAATTCCGATGCGGCAACGGCAGTTCCGCGATCGTTATGTGGATGCAGGCTCAGGATGATCGAGTCGCGGCGAGCGAGGTTACGGCTCATCCACTCGATCGAGTCGGCGTAGACGTTGGGTGTGGCCATCTCCACGGTTGCCGGCAGATTGATGATCAGCGGCCAGTCCGGTGTCGGCTGGATGACAGCAGATACCGCGTCACACACGTCCTTGGCATACGCCAGTTCGGTGCCGGTATAGGACTCCGGCGAATACTCGAAACGCCACCGGGTACGGGGGTATTTGGCCGCTTCCTGCAAGCACCTTCGCGCACCGTCGACCGCGATCGCCTTGACCTCGTCGCGGTCGGCGCGGAACACCACGCGGCGTTGCAGGATCGATGTCGAGTTGTAGAAGTGCACGATCACGTTGGGCGCACCGTCGCAGGCTTCGAAGGTCCGCTCGATCAATTCCGGGCGGCACTGGGTGAGTACCTGGATGGTGACGTCGCGGGGGATTGCGCCCTGTCCGATGATCTCCCGAACGAAGTCGAAGTCGGTTTGACTGGCCGACGGGAAGCCGACCTCGATCTCCTTGTAACCCATCCGCACCAGCAGGTCGAACATCCGGCGTTTGCGGGCCGGGCTCATCGGGTCGATCAGCGCCTGGTTGCCGTCGCGCAGGTCGACCGCGCACCACAGTGGCGCGTGCTCGATCACCGTGTCCGGCCAGGTGCGGTCGGAGACGGTGATGGGTTCGACCTCAAGGGCGAACGGGCGGTAACGGTGCACCGGCATCGCAGAATTGCGCTGCGTGTTCCACGCGGGCTGGCTGTCGTGGCGCCCACCGGCGGGGGTGGTGACGGTGCGTGCGGACACGTAGGCGTCGGTGGAGTCGGTGGATGCGATAGGTGATGTGGAATCAGAATCTGATGGGGTGTTCACGATGTGCGCTCCGGGGAAGTTGAGAAGGGACTTCAGACCGGCGGATCGCGAAGCACCCGCGACGGGAAGCCAGTCTGGATCAGACCCCGCCGCGGCGTCCGAGAAGGAGCAACCGCTGCATGGGGTGAACTGTACGCCGGTCGCCCCACCAGGCATAGCGGCACCGTGGTGGCTGCCTCGGCGGCCCTCACCGCCACGGCCGACCCCACGCGCTTCCGAACGCGATCTCATCCAACGGCAGCCGGTGTCGGGCCAGCGCGTCGCGTTCGGCGATCTCAGCGCTGATGCGGCTGTAGTCACCGAGCGACCCGACGGCGATCACCATGAGCGGCAGTACAGTGCCCGGGATGTCGAACGCCGCGCGGGATCCGTCGACGTCGAATCCAGCCATCGGGTGGCTGATGAGGCCGCGCGAAACCGCCTCGATGCTTAGGTTGGCCATCGCCGCACCCGCATCGACGCGGGAGTACTTCGCGGTCTTCTCGTCCTCGCCCTCGTCGGCGCACAGTAGAACGAGTGCCCCGGCCGCCTTGGCGTAGGCGTTTCCTCGCCTGAGCAGGCCGGCCAATGTCTCAAAGGTGTCATCACCGCGCACTCCGACGACGAACCGAACCGGCTGGCGTCCGCCCCAGGTGGCAGCCCACCGCGCAGCCTCAAGCAGGGCGGTCACCGCATCATCGGTGAGCACCGCGTCGGGATCGAAGGCCCTCGGACTCCACCGGTCGGCGATCGGCGGGTGGATGGCACATCGGGTCTCGGCACGACGGTCTGCGGGTTGGTCGGGCATCGCAGGCAGGTTACCCGCCGGTCCGGGCAGGCAAAACCGGCTGCGCCCACGGTTTATCCTTATGCCCGACCCATCCACAGTGACACCCCCATGCCTGGAAAGGGCGGACAGTGGCTCTCGTCGTGCAGAAGTACGGCGGATCCTCGGTGGCCGACGCCGAACGGATCCGTCGTGTCGCTGAACGCATCGTGGAGACCAAGCGTCAGGGCAACGATGTCGTGGTGGTGGTCTCGGCGATGGGGGACACCACCGACGACCTGCTCGACCTCGCCCGACAGGTGTGTCCTGCGCCACCGCCGCGCGAACTCGACATGCTGCTGACCGCGGGCGAACGGATCTCGAATGCTCTGGTAGCGATGGCCATCGAGTCCTTTGGCGCCCAGGCGCGGTCGTTCACCGGTTCTCAAGCCGGCGTGATCACCACCGGCACCCACGGCAACGCGAAGATCATCGACGTCACACCGGGACGCCTGCGCTCAGCTCTCGATGAGGATCAGATAGTTCTGGTCGCCGGTTTCCAGGGCGTCAGCCAGGACAGCAAGGATGTCACCACCCTGGGCCGCGGCGGGTCTGACACCACTGCCGTCGCACTGGCCGCCGCATTGCACGCCGATGTCTGTGAGATCTACACCGATGTCGACGGCGTCTTCACCGCCGACCCGCGCATCGTGCCCAACGCCCGACGCCTCGACACCGTCAGCTTCGAGGAGATGCTCGAGATGGCGGCCTGCGGGGCGAAGGTGCTGATGCTGCGTTGCGTGGAATACGCCCGCCGCTACAACGTTCCGATCCACGTCCGATCGTCGTACTCGGACAAGCCCGGCACGATCGTCACTGGATCAATCGAGGACATTGCCATGGAAGATGCCATCCTGACCGGAGTCGCTCACGACCGAAGCGAGGCCAAGGTCACCGTAGTTGCCCTGCCCGACATTCCGGGCTACGCAGCCAAGGTCTTTCGCGCGGTCGCCGATGCTGATGTCAACATCGACATGGTGCTGCAGAACATCTCCAAGGTGGAGGACGGCAAGACCGACATCACCTTCACCTGTTCGCGTGACTCCGGTCCGAACGCGGTGGCGAAGCTCAGAGCTTTGCAGGCCGAGATTGGTTTCACCGAGGTGCTCTACGACGACCACATCGGCAAGGTGTCCCTGGTCGGAGCCGGGATGCGCAGCCACCCGGGAGTCACCGCGACATTCTGCGAGGCACTGGCCCAGGTGGGCGTGAACATTGACCTCATGTCGACCTCCGAGATCCGAATCTCGGTGCTGGTCAAGGACAGCGAGTTAGATAAGGCAGTGCGCGCGCTACATGAGGCTTTCGGTCTCGGTGGCGATGAAGCGGCCGTCGTGTACGGCGGGACAGGACGCTGATGGCCGGCGACGGAATCAGCATCGGCGGGCAGGAGCGAAGCGACCGGGGGATCAGTATCGGCGGGCAGGAGCGAAGCGACCGGGGGATCAGCATCGGCGGGCAGGAGCGAAGCGACCGGGGAATCAGCATCGGTGTGGTTGGTGCGACCGGTCAGGTCGGTCAGGTGATGCGAACCCTGTTGGCGGAGCGCAACTTTCCGGCCACCAGCGTGCGATTCTTCGCCTCCGCGCGATCACAGGGCCGCAAGTTGGCCTTCCGCGGGCAGGAGATCGAGGTTGAGGATGCCGAGACCGCCGATCCCACCGGGTTGGATATCGCGCTGTTCTCCGCAGGCGCCACCATGTCGCGGGTGCAGGCGCCCCGGTTCGCGGCCGCCGGCGTCACGGTGATCGATAACTCCTCGGCCTGGCGCAAGGATTCGGACGTTCCCC
>JAPLAO010000208.1 GCA_026393245.1 Mycobacterium sp.
TGGATGGCGCTGAGCGGTTAGCGCCGAGCAGACAGCGCTGAGTCAGCAGGTGTACTGCACGCCGATACCGGCCGGCGGGCTCGACTGACGCGCGCAGCCGAAGGTGTCGATTCCGGCGTCGCTGTAGTAGACCGCGGTCTGGCGGGCGAAGTTGACGCACACGAGTGCCGAAGTGTCTGTGCGGCAACGGAAATCGCCGAAGGACAGTGATCGGTCGACCGGCAGGGGTGCACCCTGACCGGCCGCGAAACGGCCCGGGTCGCCGTGGGCGGACCCCACCTGAACGGAGCCGCCGTCGAAATCCACCCAGCCGCCCTTCCACGTGCCGTAGACGTCGGCCGGTCGGGGTGGGGGGTCGATGAGGTTGACCAGGCAGGCCAGTCCCGGCGCGCCGTGTTTGGCGTCGGTCATGCAGCTGATGCCGTACGGGGTGGTGAACGCGACATCGTCACCTAGCGGGGTGGTGGTGCCGCCCCGAATCGCAACGCGAAAATCCGCGCCGTCCACCGGACCGGCCGCCTCGACCCAGTCGATGGCCTCCGCGACCGATGCTCCGGGTGCCGGCGCCGGTGACGCCGACGTCCCCGATTGCCCGGTGCTCGTCGCGGGCACCGACCCGGTGGTTCGTGACGGTGTGATCGGGGTCAGTTGGGTGGCTCGCGGGGGTGTGCCGGATAGCTGCGAGCACCCCGCTACCAGCAGTGACGCGGCGAACAGCACGGCGATCCGCATTCCTCCAGGCTAGCCGCCGGTGCCGTCGCGGCACGTCAGGCGCGACCGGCGGGGCGCGTTCGCTAACGTCACTGGAATGCATGAGCACCCGATTCGAGTGACCACCGCCGGCGGCGTGGTTGAAGGCTTCACCCAGGATGGGGTGAATCGATGGCGCTCGATTCCCTACGCCCGACCGCCGGTGGGCCCACTGCGGTTCCGGGCGCCGGAGCCGGTGCAGCCCTGGACCGGCGTGCTGCCCTGCCACAGCTTCGGTAACTGTTCCCATCAGGCTCGTCGCTACACCATGACCGGTGTCGGCAAGTACCAGCCGATGAGCGAGGACTGCCTGACCCTCAATGTCGTCACCCCGCGCTGGCGTGGTTCGGCGCCCGATCATGAACCGCTGCCGGTGATGTTCTTCATCCACGGCGGCGGCTACATCCTGGGCAGTTCGGCAACGCCGCTGTACGACGGTGCGACATTGGCCCGGCGCGGCTGCGTGTATGTATCGGTGAACTACCGCCTCGGTGCGCTGGGTTGCCTTGATCTGTCGTCGCTTTCATCCCGGGACATCACCATCGAAAACAACCTGTTCCTTCGCGATCTGGTGGCGGCATTGCGCTGGGTGCGGGAGAACATCGGGACATTCGGCGGCGATCCGGACAGCGTCACGATCTTCGGGGAGAGCGCCGGAGCCCATGCCGTTGCCACCCTGCTGGCCGTCCCCGATGCGAACAATCTTTTCGCTCAAGCGATTGCGGAAAGCCCCGCCTCGGGCATGGTGGGGGATCCGGATGTCGCCGCCGAATTCGCCGGCCGATTCGTCGACGTGCTCGGGGCCGATCGCGATAACGCCGCTGCCGCAGTGCTGCGGGCCCGGCCTGCCGATCTGGTGCGCGCCATGGACACTGTGATGACCACAAGCCTCGACTCCATGATGGGTGCCGCCCCGGTCGGGCCGACATCCGGTAATGATTTCCTCCCGTTGGATCCGTTCGAAGCGATGAAACAGGGCACGGCGCATCGGATTCCACTGATCGTCGGGACCAACGCCGACGAGGGCCGACTGTTCACCCGGTTCATGAAACTGCTGCCGACAACCGAGCATGCGATCGAGCGGATGCTGTCGCGGACATCACCGGAGGTTCGCGAACGCGTGCTGTCCGCCTATCCGAACTACCCGCATCCGGACACCTGCGTGCAATTCGGCGGCGACATGATCTTCAACACCGCGGCCTGGCAGATCGCCGAGGCGCACGCGAAGTTGGCGCCCACCTACGTCTACCGCTACGACTTCGCGCCGCGGACGTTGCACTGGACCGGCTTCGGTGCCACCCACGCGACGGAGTTGCTGGCGGTGTTCGGCATCTACCGCTCCCGGGTGGGCGCGGTACTGACCGGGGGTGTGGACCAGAAGATTGCGGTGAAGGTCAGCCATCAGGTTCAGACCCGGTGGCATGAGTTCGCGCGCACCGGGGTGCCCGGCGACGACTGGCCGGTGTACAACCACGAGGAGCGCCCGGTCCTGGTGTTCGATCGGCATACCCACGTGGAGTACGACCCGCATCCGCACCGCCGTCAGGCCTGGGTGGGTTTCTCGCTGGCCGATCGTTAGGCCGGGTGACGCCGTGATCGAACGCCCCGCCGATCTCACCGCCGACTGGCTGACCCAGGCCATCGGCGTCGGCGAGGTCAGCGCCTTCATGGTGGATCGAATCGGCACCGGGCAGATGAGCGAGTGCTACCGGGTCGCGCTGAGCTACGCCGACGGGCCTCAGGGTCCGGCGTCGGTGGTGCTCAAAGTCGCCGCCACCGACCCGGTGAGCCGGGGGACCGGGCATGCGCTCGGTCTCTACGAACGCGAGGTGCGGTTCTACTTAGAGGTCGCGCCGGGGCTCGCGGGGCAGTCCGGCGACCCACTCGCACACTGTTATCACGCCGCCTACCAACCCGAGAGCGGCTTTTTCACGCTGCTGCTCGACGACGCCGCACCGGCGGAGGTGGGTGATGAGATCCGCGGCGCCTCGATCGCGGATGCGACACTCGCGCTGACTAAGTTGGGCCGCCTCCATGCACCGCTGATCGGCAGCGAGGCGCTGGCGGATGCGGAATGGCTCAACCGGGAGACTCCGGTGAACCAGGAGTTGATCACCGCGTTATACGCCGGTTTCGCCGACCGCTACGGCGAGGTGATCACCGCCGATCAGCGCATCGTGTGCGAGCGCCTGGTGGATGGTTTCGACGACTACGTCGCCGCGGAGTCCGCACGGGTTAAGGGCCTGGTGCACGGCGACTACCGGCTGGACAACATGCTCTTCGGCCGGCCCGGTTCGTTGCGCGACCTGACGGTGGTGGACTGGCAAACCGTCACCTGGGGTTCGGCCCTGACCGACGTGGCCTACTTCCTGGGGTGTGCGCTGACCACCGAGCAGCGCCGGGCCCACTACGACGAACTGCTTCTGGCCTATCACGATGGCCTGGGCGCGAGCCCAGCACTGACCCTCGACGAGGTGCGCGAGGGTGTACGGCGACAGAGTTTCTTCGGGGTGATGATGTCGATCGTGTCGTCGATGCTGGTGGCGCGCACCGACCGCGGTGATCAGATGTTCTTGACCATGCTGGAGCGCAACAGCAGCCACGTGCTGGACACCGGGGCGCTCGACGTGCTGTTCGGCGCTGCGACAACCCCTGCGCTGCAACCGGATAGGGCTGATGAAGCGGCACACCCGGCCGGTGCCGAGCCGCTCTGGAACGAAAGCTGGTACTGGGATTTCGCCGACGCCGAACAGGGCATCGGCGGATGGATCCGGCTGGGGCTGGTTCCCAACCAGAACCTTGCCTGGATCAATGCGCTGGTGTGCGGACCCGGGATGCCGACGGTGGCACTGCTGGATTTCGATACCCCACTGCCGAAGGATCCCGCTGTGGTAACCGGTAACTGCGTCCAATTGCGCCACGGGACAAGCGATCCGTTGCAGACCTACCGGGTCGAGGTCGGCGGTGACGCGCAGGCCTACGACGATCCTTCGGGGCTGCTTCGCGATGAACCAGGCCGGCCGGTTCAGCTGAGCATGGACCTCACCTGGACCACGACAGGGGTGCCGTACGCCTACCGAATCACCACTCGCTACGAAATCCCCTGTGCGGTAACCGGAACCATCACGATCGACGGGCGCAGTCACGAGATCCGGGCGGTCCCCGGACAGCGCGACCACTCGCACGGCGTGCGGGACTGGTGGAGCATGGACTGGGTATGGAGTGCACTGCACCTCGAGGATGGCACCCATCTGCACGGGGTGGATCTACGCATCCCGGAGATGGGGCCGGTCAGCGTCGGCTATGTGCAATGCGCAGGTGAGGTGACCGAAACCAGTTCGGTGACCGCCGAAGCGACGTTGGCGGACAACGGATTACCCCTGACGACGACGCTGACGTTCGAGCCCGGCCCGGTCACCGCGACGATCGACGTGCAGGGCCACGGCCCGGTCCGGTTGATCGCACCCGACGGCCGGGTCAGCAACTTCGCCCGAGCGTGGGCGACGGTGCACACCGCCGACGGCCGCAGCGGGGTCGGCTGGCTGGAGTGGAACCGCAACCAGGGCCGACCGACGAGTAGCTAGACCTTGAGCATCTAGGCCTTGACGACCTGGGTGCCGCCTGCCATCTCGTCGTGCTTGCCCTGCTTGGTCGGACTGCTGTTGATGGTCACCGCGATGACAATCATTGCGATGGCACCCAGGAAGCCGCCGAGGAACGGCAGCACCGGCAGCAGCGTGAAGGCATTGCGGATCGCGGACTGCTGCAGGGTGGGCTTGGGTGCACCGCCCGGGCCGCGGACGCTCAGTCCCAGCAGGCGTTTGCCGAGGGTCCGGCCCTGGGTCACTTCGAAAGCGACGAAGTAGACAAACATCAGTACGCCGGTGAAGATCCCGGTGACCAGGATGCTGGTGCCCGAGTTGAACAGCGATGCCAGCAGACCCGCAACGAGACCTACCAACAGTCCGTCGATGATCCGCGCCCCCCACCGGACGCCCAGGGTGCCGGGGTGTCCACCCCACGCGGCGGGCGGCGTCGACGAGTAACCGCCGGGAACGCCGTAGGGATCGGGCGGCAGGTAACCGGCCGGCGGCGGCGGGGGATAACCGGTGTCGTACTGACTCGGCGGCGGCGGATATCCGGCCGGTGGTGGCGGTGGATAACCGCCGGGAGGGGAGAAGCCAGCAGGCGGTCCGTAGGGGTCAGGGTCGTGGCCACCAGTTGTCATCAGTTCGCTCCTCAAGGACGTCGCTCACCACAATCTACCGGGCAGTCGGACGCAGGGCACCGCGTTCGCGGTCAGCGCATCGCAATCATGACTTTGCCGCATTCTTTGCTGCCGCTGAGAACCTCCAGCGCGGCGTCGATGTCGTGCAACCCGAACCGGTGGGTGATCAGGGCGGACAGGTCGCGGCGGCTCAGAAGGTCGATCGCGTCACCGAAGTGTGCGGGGTACTCGATCGAGCCCCGGATTGTCAGTTCCTGCATCAGCACGCCGAGGAAGTTGATCGGAACCGGCTCGTAGTGCAGCGCGACGACGCATATCGTGGCGCCTCGTCCGGCCCGATCGACCATCTTGGTCAGCACCTTTGGCGAACCGCTGGCTTCGATATAGCCGGTGGTGGCCGGCGCCTTCCCGAATTGCGTTCCCGCAGAGCCGTGCAGGCGGCCGAGTTCGGCCCAAACGTTCTGGTCGGCGGGATCGACACTGGCCGACGCACCGAGCGTCTCGGCCAGCGCACGCCGGGTCGCTGATAAGTCGACGGCGACGATATCGGTCAGACCACGATCGGCCAGGCTTGCGATCGCGGCGAGGCCGATGGGTCCGCAGCCGAAGACCGCGACCTTGTCGTCGACGCCGGCGTGCAACTGCTCGGCGGCATGCATGCCTACCGCGACCGGCTCAGCCAGCGCGGCGATATCGATCGGCATGTCGTCGGGAACGGGAAACAGCCGCCCGCCCCTGGCCGCCTCTCGCACCAGTACCGCCTCAGCAAGTCCACCTTCCGCCGTTCCGTTGCCGATGCGGCCGATGCCGTCGTCGCCGGGATGCACCACCACCCGTTGTCCCGGGACGATGTCGGTGACCTCCGCGCCGACAGCCGTCACGACCCCGGCCAGCTCGTGTCCCAGTGGCATCGGTTCGCCGCTGGGCCCGGCGAGGCCACCGAGTCGGATGTAGCTCAGGTCACTGCCGCAGATGCCGCAGGCGTGCACCTCGACGATCGCGTCGCGCGGTCCGCACGGGGGCAACTCGACTCGATCGAGGCTGACCTGTCCCGCGCCGGTGATTCGGACCTGTTCGATAGTGGTCATTGGTCTCTCCTCGGATCGCGGCGCGGAGGCCACGATGGGCGATAGGTTAGGCGATGCTGTGTGCGGTGTGGCGCACCAAACATATCGACGAGGACGGAGATGTAACAGTGAGTTCCTCGATGAAGGCCATTGATATCGACGATCTCACCTCGCCCCGGTTGACCGATATGCAGCGACAGGTTCTTGACTACACCGAATCGCGCGCGGTCACCTTCGATATCGACCACATGATCGACGAGGCCATCGCCGGCGCGGGTTCCGACAATCTGGGCTACGCGGGCGATTTCGCCGCGCGTCTTGGTGCCCATGTGGCAGCGATCGAGGCCGACACCGGTCTGACCCAGTTGGCTCGCGGCACCCTGCGCTCCCGGGTAGTCCGGTTGCTGCGCAATCGGATCTCGCTGGCCGACGTGATCCGGCGCTATCCGGAGATCGAGTCGATTGAGATCGAGAAGCCGATCATCGTGGTGGGTATGCCGCGATCGGGCACCACGCACCTGGTGAATCTGCTGGCGGCCGATCGGCGTCGCCGGGCTCTGCCCTACTGGGAGAGCCAGGAACCCATCCCGGCCCGCGGCCGCGGACCCGACGTGTTCGGGGTCGATCCGCGTCACGGGCGCGCCCGAGCCGAACACGATGCGATGCTGGCCAACATGCCCCTGGTGGCAGCCATGCATGACCAATTCCCCGAGGCGATCGAGGAGGAGGTCGAACTCCTCGATCTGGATTTCGCCAGCTACGTCCTGGAATGGCTGGCCCGCGTCCCGAGTTGGCGCGACACCTATCTGGCGCTCGACCAGAGGAAGCATTACGCCTATATGAAGAAGGTGCTGCAGGCGCTGACCTTCTTCCGCGGCCCGCAGACCTGGGTGCTGAAGTCCCCGCAGCATTCCGAGCAATTGCCCGCCCTGATGGCGACGTTCCCCGACGCCACCGTCGCGTTCACCCACCGCGACCCGGTCGCCGTCATCCAGTCAACGGTCACGATGATGGCCTACGCAGATCGTCTGCGTCGCACCAGCATCGACTCGGACTGGCTGATCGACTACTGGACCGATCGGATACACCGGCTACTCAGTGCGGGTGTGCGGGATCGGGATTTGGTGCCGGCCGAGCGCAGTATCGACATCAGCTTCCATCAGCTGGGCGGCAACGAGATGAGCGTCCTCGAATCGCTGTACGACTGCGCCGGCGTCGAGTTGACACCGGGGGTGCGAAAGAGTTTTGACCGATATCTCGGAAGCAATCCGCGCGGCAAGCACGGCAGCATCCGCTATGAACTGCAACGCCATTTCGGAGTCTCTCCAGAACAGGTGCGGTCCCGATTCGACTTCTACTTCAACCGCTTCGATGTCCGGCCCGAAGTCGGCGCCCGGCCCGGCGAGAGCTGACAGGAGACCTCCATGACAGATTTTGAACCCGCCTACCTGACCCGTCCCGGTGCCGAGGCGATGCTGCCCGCGACACCCGATGTTGTCGAGGAAGTCAGTCCCGGCATCTGGTGCTCGCCGGGACTGTCCAATGTCTTCATGATTCCGACATCGCAGGGCAGAGTGATCATCAATGCGGGCATGGGATTCGAAGGTCCCGTGCACCGGGCAAATATGGATTCCGTCGACTCCTCGCCGGTGCGCTACCTCATCGTGACCCAGGGTCACTATGACCACGTCGGGGGACTGGACAGTGTGCGCGATCCCGACACGAAGATCGTGGCGCAGGCCAACTGGGAGCAGTGGCGCGACGACAATGAGCGTCTGGTCCGCTACCGATCGTCGCGCAGCGCATTCGCCTTCTCCAATACCCTGGCCGTCGGCATCGCCAAGATTCAGGAGCGGTTCGGCCGCAGGCTGCCCGGCCAGAGCACCCCGTCCGCGGACATCGTCGTCGAGGACACCCTCACGTTGACCGCTGGCGAACGCACTTTCGAACTGATCGCCACGCCGGGCGGCGAGACCACCGATTCGCTGGTGGTCTGGTTGCCCGATGAGAGGATCTGTCTGTGCGGCAACGTGTTCGGCGCACTGTTCGGTCACATCCCGAATCTGGTCACCATGCGTGGCGACCGCTATCGCGATGCGCTCACCGTGATCGACACCATCGAACGCATCCGTGCACTGGAGCCCGAGGTACTTCTCACCGGTCACTTCGGGCCGATCACCGGCAGAGATCGGATCCAGTTCGAGCTCACCCGGCTGCGTGATGGGGTCCAGTACGTCCACGATGCGACCGTCGAGGGTATGAACGCCGGCAAGGACGTCCGCACCCTGATGCGTGATATCCGCCTGCCGCCGCATCTGGAACTGGGGCAGGGTTACGGCACGGTGGCCTGGGATGTGCGGGCGATCTGGGAGAACTACTCGGGGTGGTTCCACCACCGGTCCACCACCGAGTTGTATCCGGTCGATCTCACCGAGATCAGCGCCGACCTGGTGGAGTTGGCCGGCGCCGACGCACTCGTCGCCCGAGCGCGCATCCATCTCGATGCCGGCCGGCCGGTGCAGGCCATTGCGCTGGCCGAGAAGGTGACCGACGCCGATTCCGAACACTCAGGTGCACGCGGTGTCCTCAAGGCGGCGCACGAACGACTTTTGACCGATAGCAATAATTTCTGGGAGACAGCATGGCTGCGCAAACAGATCGCGAGTTACGCATGAGTGCCCGGGCCGTATTTGATTTCACCGGTACCCGTGCGCTGATCACCGGTGGCACCAGCGGTATCGGTCATGCGACCGCCGTGTTGTTTCGCGACGCGGGTGCTGATGTCACCATCACCGGTACGCGCTCCAGCGCAGGGGATTACGAGACCGATCTGTCCGGTATGGCCTACGCGCAACTGGTGCTGACCGACCCGGTGTCCATCGATACAGTGAAGGCACGCTTCGATGTCCTTGATGTGCTGATCAACAATGCCGGTGCGAACTTCCCTGGTGGACTTGATGAATCGGCGCCCGACGGGTTCGACGCATCGGTGGCGCTCAACCTCAACGGCACCTACCGGTTGACGGTCGCATTGCGCCGTGCCCTGAAAGCCTCCACCGCCCCGGGTGGAGCCGCTGTGGTCAACCTCTCGTCGATGTCGGCATTGCGGGCGGTGACGATGGTGCCCGGGTACAGCGCCGCCAAGGCCGGAATCATTGCTCTGACAAGAACACTCGCGGTGAAGTGGGCCAAGGACGGCATCCGGGTCAACGCCGTCGCGCCCGGGACGATCGACACCCCGATGACGGCACCGATGCAGGGCATTCCGGCCCTGATCGACTCCGAGGTGGCGCATATTCCGCTCGGCCGATTCGGTCGCGTCGAGGAACTCGCTCCGACGATCGCATTCCTGTGTACCGAAAACAGTTCCTACACCAGTGGGGCTCTGTTCGTCGTCGACGGTGCATCGGACTGCTTCTGAGTCGACACGTTAGGTTCATGACATGGCCGGAACCAGAAATGACGCTGCCGCTGATACCGCACGACTATTCGCTTTGGCGGAAACAGTCATCGGATTCATGCCGGCCGATGAGGGCCGGGCCCTGTTTGATGCTGCGGTGCAATACCTATCCGGTGGGGTAGCCCTCGAGATCGGTACCTACTGCGGCCGCTCGACCGTTCTGCTGGGTGCGGCCGCCGCCCACACCGGCAGCGTGCTCTACACCGTCGACCATCACCACGGTTCCGAGGAGCACCAGCCCGGGTGGGAGTTCCACGACACCACGATGGTGGACCCGGTCAGCGGACGATTCGACACGCTCCCGACGTTTCGCCGCACCCTCGATGCCGCCGGTCTCGATGACACCATCGTGGCCGTGGTCGGTAAGTCACCGGTGGTCGCCCGCGGATGGCGGACACCGCTGGAGTTGCTCTTTATCGACGGCGGACACAGCGAAGAAGCTGCGCAGGCGGATTTCGACGGCTGGGCGAAGTGGGTCGCGGTCGGTGGGGCACTGGTCATCCATGACGTCTTCCCCGATCCCCGCGATGGCGGCCGCCCGCCGTACCACATCTATTGCCGTGCAATCGATTCCGGAGATTTCACCGAAGTCAGTGCCACCGGGTCACTACGGGTGCTAAAACGGACCGGGGGCGTGCCCGGCGATCAGCTCCGGACACACTCGCAGTCGTAGTCGCCTTCCAGTCCACGGGGGAGCGCGTCGTCGCGGAAAATTCCGCTTCCGGCAGTAGTTCCCGACAGCGAATCGGCCGCGAGGATCATGACTGCGCCGGTCCAGGTGGTGCGTTCCACCGGCCACCGCTTGCCGTCGGAGAACACCAACCCCGTCCAGTAGGAGCCGTCGACTTCGCGTAGGTGCTGCATGGCCGCGAACTGCTGTCGGGCCCGGCTGCGATCACCCATGGCGTCCAAGGCGATCACCAATTCGCAGGTTTCGGCTCCGGTCACCCAGGGGCGGTCGTCCACGCAGCGGATGCCGAGGCCGTCGACGACGAAATCACTCCAGCGTTCGGCGATCCGGTCGTGGGCGGCCGCACCGCGAACTGCCCCCGACAGAATCGGGTAGTACCAGTCCATCGAATATCGCGGCTTTTCGGTGAAGGCGTCCGGGTGATCGGTGATGGCATGGCCGAGTCGGCCGACCGCGACTTCCCATTCCGGTTGCTGCTGCCCGAGGTAATCGGCGAGGGCCAGTGCACACCGGATGCTGTGGTAGATACTGGCGCACCCGGTCAGCAAGGCTTCGGCGAACGCGCCGTTCGGCCCTTGCGCCCAATAGATCTCGCCGGTCCCGGCCTGCAGATTCAGCACCAGGTCGATCGCGTCGCGCACGGTGGGCCACATCCGTTCGGCGAAGTCGCGGTCGCCGGTGATCAGCACGTGATGCCACACTCCGGTGGCGATATAGGCGCAGAAATTGCTGTCGGTGTTGGCATCCTCGACAACGCCCCGGCGGTACTGAATCGCCCAGGATCCGTCGCTGCGCTGCTGGGTGCGACTCCACTCATAGGCTGCGCGCGCCTCGTCGAACAACCCGGCCACCGTCAGCGCCATCGCGCACTCGACGTGATCCCACGGATCGGTGTGGCCGGCCAGTGACCATCCGATCTCACCGGAGGAAAGCTGAATGGCGGCAATCGACTCCGCCGTCTGCCGACACTGTGCGGGCGTGAGGATCCCGGCGAGGCCCGGGACGCCGGCGAGATCAGTTCCGCGCATGGGACTTCTCGAGAGGTTTCTCGAAGTACAGCGCGACACTCTTGCCCGCCACCGGATTGAGTACAGCCTCGGCAACCCGGGTCAAGGCCGGCTTGCTCATCATGTCCCACACCAGCAGCTTGTGATAGGCCTTGACCGCCGGATGATCGTTATTATTCACGCCCACAGCGCATTTCAGCCACCAGTACGGCGAGTGCAATGCGTGCGCGTGATGCGAGCCGGTGAACCGGACACCCCGGGCCTGCACCTTCGCCCGAAGTTCGTCGGCCTGGTAGATCCGGATATGGCCGCCCTCATTGGCGTGGTAGGTATCGGACAGCATCCAGCAGATCTTCTCCGGCAGCCACCGCGGCACCGTGATCGCCAGCGAACCGCCCGGTCGCAGGACCCGGACCAGTTCAGCGATCGCACCGTGGTCGTCGGGTACATGCTCGAGGATTTCTGAGGCGATCACCACGTCGAAGGCGCCGTCCGAATAGGGCAGCGCCAGGGCGTCGCCCACGACCACCTGGGCCTTGGCTGACGCGGGTGCCTCACCGGCCTGGCCCATTGCCTGCAGCATGGTGTCGACCTCGGCGAGTTCCTCAGCGTCCTGGTCGAAGGCGATCACATCGGCGCCGCGGCGGTAGGCCTCGTAGCTGTGTCGGCCGGCGCCAGCCCCGACGTCGATGACCTTGGTACCCGGTCCGACACCGAGGCGGTCGTAATCCACCGTCAGCACGGTTCGTCGACCGCCTCGATCTCGCGACGGTGCGAACCGGTGCGCTCGATGGCCCGGGAATAGACGCGCACCGTCTGCGCGGCCACCGATTCCCAACTGAACACGTCCAGCGCACGCCTGCGTCCCGCGGTCCCCAGCCACTGTCGGCGTCCCGGGGAGTCGAGCAGACGACTCAGTGCGCCCGTGAGTTCGTCAACATTGCCGGGGGCGACGAGGTCTGCGCATTCACCACCCGAGCCGAGAACCTCCGGCAGGGCGCCCGCGCGGCTGGCGACGATCGGTGTTCCGCTGGCCATCGCCTCGACAGCCGGCAGCGAGAAACCCTCGTATAGCGAAGGGATGCAGGCAATCTCGGCGGAGGCGAACAGCGCGGCCAGATCGGAGTCGGACAGGCCGCTGACGACACGCACGATATCGGAGATCCCCAATTCGGCGATCAGCTTCTCGGTGGGTCCGTTGGGTTCGAGCTTGGCCACCAGTTGCAACTCCACGTCGTGACCGGCGCGCAATCGGGCTACCGCCTGCAGCAGGTGTCCGATGCCCTTCAGCGGGCGGTCGGCCGAAGAAATAGCGATGATGCGGCCCGGAACCCGCGGCGCATCAGCCGGTTTGAACTGCTCGGTGTCCACCCCCAACGGGACGACATGCAGTTGATCGGGGCGTACGCCGAAGTCGTCGGCGATATCAGCCGCCGATGACGACGACACCGTCAGCAGGTCCGGGATGCGGCGCGCCACCTTCTTCTGCATGCTGGTGAACCCGTACCAGCGGTGTACCGAGGGCTTGCGCCACCACGTCGCCGCGTCGAGGTCGAGTACGCGGTCCCGGGTAATGGGGTGGTGGACGGTGGCCACGACCGGCAGGTGCGCCGCGATATCAAGTAGGCCGGTGCCGAGGCACTGATTGTCGTGCACCACATCGAACTCCGCACTGCGTTCGGCGAGCAGTCGCGCCACCCGAAGACTGAAGGTTCGGGGTTCGCCGAAACCACCGGTCCACATGGTGCCCAGCTCGAGTGCGTCGACGCGGTCGCGGATTTCGCGGATATGCGGAACCCGGAACGGATCCGGTTCGCGGTACAGATCAAGGCTGGGAACCTCGGTGAGGCGGACCCGGGGATCGAGAATCTCGGGGTAGGGCTGGCCGGAGAACACCTCGACCTGGTGGCCGAGTTCGACCAGACCCCGACTCAGGTGGCGAACGTAAACGCCCTGGCCACCGCAGTGCGTCTTACTGCGGTAGGACAGCAGCGCGATGCGCATGCTCACACTCCGCCGAGGGCCGAGAGCGGTGCGCCGAGCGAACTGGACATGTGTCCACCCTATATTTCGACCAGCTAACTATGCAAAGCGGGTCGCGCGGCCCGACTACCGCCGAGGGGCGCCGCGGACCGGGCGTGACCCGTCACGTGAGCCGTCACCAGCCCGTGGACAGCACCCGGTCAAGCATGGCGACGAAGAAGTCAGCGGACTCCCGGGTGAGGCACATCGGTGGCTTCATCTTCAGCACGTTCTGACGATCGCCGGTGGGCTGCACGATCACCCCGAGTTGCAGCATCCGCTCGCAGATCGCGGTGGTCTCTTCCACAGCCGGTTCCAGCGTGGAGCGGTCCCGCACCAACTCGACACCCATGTAGAGGCCGCTGCCGTGGACCGTGCCGATCAACGGGTGACGGGTGCCCAGGTCGAGGATCCGGGCCTTGAGATGATCGCCGACGGTGAGCGCGTTCTCCTGGAGCCGTTCGGTTTCGATCACCTCCAGGACGGTGAGGCCCACCACACACGACACCGGACTGCCGCCGGCGGAGGAGAAGAAGTAGCCCTGGGTTCGGAAGGACTCGGCGATCTCCCGGGTGGTGATCACCGCTCCCAACGGTTGGCCGTTCCCCATCGCTTTGGCGACGCAGACGATATCGGGTATCACGTCCTGCTGCTGGAATGCCCAGAACCAGCGCCCGGTCCGGCCGTAGCCGACCTGGACCTCGTCAGCGATCGCCAGACCACCCGCGGCGCGCACCGCCGCGTACACCGCCCGCAGGTAACCGTCGGGAAGGGCCATGCCGCCGGCATTGCCATAGAACGCTTCGGCGATGAACGCCGCCGGTGGATATCCCTGGGCGGCAAGGCCTTCGATGATCGCCACCGCTTCCGGTGCGTATTTCGACGCCTCTGTGCCGCGGTGTTCGCCCCGAAAAGCGTTGGGGGAGGGCACGGTGTGTACCCACGATGGTCGGGTGGAAAGCGCGTTGGGGTTGTCGGCGATCGAGGTCGAGATCGCGTCGGTGGCGTAGGTCCAGCCGTGGTAGGCCTCGGCGACGGCGACGATGTCGTTGCGGCCGGTGGTTGCCATCGCCAGCCGCAACGCGAGATCGTCGGATTCAGACCCGGAGTTGACCAGGAACACGGTGTCCAGTGGATCGGGCAGGGTGGCGGCGAGGCGCGCCGAAAATTCCGCCACGGCGGCGTAGTTGAACCGTGAATTCGTGTTGAGCCGCCGCCACTGCCGGGCGACGGCGTCGGCCACCGCCGGGTGTCCGTGGCCGAGGACCGCGACGTTGTTGACCATGTCCAGATAACTGCGGCCGTCGGTCCCGATCAGGTGTTCGCGCCAGCCGCGCTCGATGCGGGGCGGATGGTCGTAGTAGTGCTCCTGCACCTCGGCAAATGCCAGTGCTCGCCGGTGCCGCAAGGTGGCGGCGTCCTCGACCGGTTGCACCGTCGGCGCCAACCCCAGCAGCACGGCGGGGTCACTGACACGGTGCAGCCAACCTGCCGCGTATTCGGGCCGAATGAAATCGGGCACCGGGGCGTCATCTGGTGCTCCGTTGGGAGGGTGGCGCAGGCATTGGATCCAAACCGGCTCCGCAATGGTGCCCAGGGCTGTGCCCGCGGTCACGCTCCGCCCGGGGACCGTGGCGTCGTCTAGTCGTAGTCCGCCCCGAATTTTCACGGTCCCTGCAGCTCCGGTCACCGACAGGGCCCGACCGTCGTCGTCGAGATCCAGGACCCCGGACCACGGCGCGGTCAGCGGCAGGGGCGTCGCCGGCCACAGCCGGATGCCGGTAGCCACCGTGGCAGGCGAGGAATCGCTGCGTGTGGCCGATCGGGTGAGGCAGGCTTGACCGAACGTGGTGAGCACGGCTGAAGCTCCACCCGCGATGGCGTTGCGGGCGAGGCGGTCTTCGCAGTCGGCCTCCAGCCACGCCCCGGCGTCCATCGCGTCGGATTCCGTCGACAGGTCGAGACGCACGATGTCGTGCAAATCGAGTCCGGCGATGAGCGGTGCATCCCCGGTGACGGGCTCCGCCGGGCGGGCCACACCCAGCACATGTCGAATATGCGCGGTCATAACGTCAAGGGGTAGCCGTGTGGCGCGTTCGAAGGCCCGCCATTCGATTCCCAGCGCATTGGTCGTATAGGCGTTATCCGCGTCGATCGATGACTGTTGCAGGCCGCTGACGACCAGCACAGCCGATCGCAGAACGATGAGGGGCCACAGCGCCTCAATCTCCGCCGGCCCCAATGGGCGCACGGCGTGAAAGGCGGCGATCGCCGGGAGGGCGGTGGTGGCTTCGGCGCCGTTGTGGCGCAGCACCGAGGTGGCGGCGACCGCCAACTCGGATACCGTCCACGAGCGGGTGAGATCACCGAAGTCGATAAGACCATCGGGCATTCCGACGGGATCGCACACCACGTTATCGCCGGTGACGTCGCCGTGAATCACCTGCACAGGAAGATCATCCGCGAGGTCGGCCACCACCTGCCACGCAGCCACCGCGGCTGATTCCACCGCCTCGCGCTGAGTTGCGATCTTGACATGCGGAGCAAGCACTTCGACGGTGCGGATACCGTGGCGCAGATCCCACTGCAATACCCGGTCGACGCCGGGGTGGTCGAACGCCGCAAGCGCGCGGCAGGTTCGGCCTGCCAAGTCCCCGAGGGCCGCCGCCCGGGCTGGGCTCAGATGCATGCCTTCATCGAGTGTTCCACCGGACAGATAGGTGATGACTCGCGCGAACAACGGTCCGTCATCATCGATCTGCGCGATCGACGGCACACCTACGGGCTCAATGTTCGTCGCGGTACGGATTCCCTCGCCGGCCACGATGAAGGCTGCGGCGGCGTCCTGAGCCTGCAATTCGATGAGGGTGAAGGCGGGATTGGCGATCTTGAGCACCCCAACCGGGTTTCCGGAGGCGTCGTGCAGCAGGAAGTTGGCGTCCTGCTGGCTGCCAAGGGCAGAGATTTGGGTTTGCACCCCGAAGTGGTTCGCAGCGATATCCCCGGCCTGCTCCGCGGTGATCGCCGGTACCGGCAATTCAACGGATGCGAAGAAGTCGAACGGTGTCATCAGTTCCCTCGTGATTCGGCGGCTTCACTGTACTGCCGTCGCTCGCCGTGTAATCCGGTCGGCCGATACGGTGAGTGGATGCGGGCGCTGGTGATCGTCGATGTGCAGAACGACTTCTGCGAGGGCGGGTCGCTTGCGGTCGACGGTGGCGCATCGGTGGCGCGAGCGATCGCCGCACTGCTCGCCGGTGACCATGGTTATGACTTCGTGGTCGCGACGAAGGATTTCCACATCGACCCGGGGACACATTTCTCCGACAATCCGGATTACGTCTCGTCCTGGCCGAGACACTGCGTCGCGCGCACGCCCGGCGCCGAACTTCACCCGGACCTCGATAGCGCGTCGATCGAGGCGGTGTTCCCCAAGGGTGCCTACGCGGCGGCCTACAGCGGATTCGAGGGAACGGCCGACGGGGTGGGTCTGGCCGACTGGTTACGCTCCCGCGGGGTAGACGAGGTGGACGTGGTCGGTATCGCCACCGATTACTGCGTGCGTGCCACCGCGATGGATGCAGTTGCGTGCGGCTTCACGACGCGCGTTCTGGTCGATCTGACGGCCGGGGTGGCCGGCGGCAGTACGGCGACGGCACTGGCCGATATGCGCGGCGCCGGCGTTGAACTGATCTGAGGCGCCTGCCGCTGGTGGCACTCAGCGTCGCTGGCGCAGGGATTCCCAGTCGTGTTCGGCTTCCAACTGGGCGATCAACCGCCCGGTGCGGTCCTTGAGCAACAGGGTAAACCCAAGGCCCACAACGATTCCCAGAACCAGTGCCACCCAGGAGAACCGGGACAGCCACTTCTCGGCGGCCAAACCCAGGAAGTACACCACGGCGGTGGTACCGCCGGCCCAGCAGATCGCGCCGGCTGCGTTGGCCGCCAGGAAATGCCGGTAGCGCATATGCAGTGCACCGGCCAGCGGCCCGGCCAGGATCCGCAGCAGCGCGATGAACCGGCCGAAGAACACCGCCCACACGCCCCATCGGGAGAACAGTTGCTTGGCCAGGGCGACATGGCCGGTTCCGAAATGTTTCGGGAAGCGGTTACCGAGGCGTTCGAACAGTGACATCCCGTATCGCCGGCCGATGCTGTACCCGATGGAGTCGCCGATGATCGCTCCGGTGATGGCGGCGACGCCGACCCAGACCGGGCTGATGTCGAGGTTCTCCCGCGAGGACAGCAGTGCGGCGCTGACCAGGGCGATCTCGCCGGGCAGGGGGATGCCGAGGCTCTCCAGCCCGATGACCAGTCCCACGGTCAGATACACCGCCAGTGCCGGGATGGATTCCAGGAACGGCTCGATCGTCACCTCTCCAGGATGCCTTATCGGGGAGGCGGCTTCGCAATCCACGCCAGCTGTCGTAGGCCAACCTTCAGGTGGCCAGTCCAAGAAACACGATGAGCGACCGCTCGAGGTCCGCCATCAGTGTCGTGGGCACGCGGCCGATACGGGCTCCGAGATTCGCCCGTCGGACCGTGGTGATCTTGTCGAGCATCGCGAAACTCGGCTGGCTGATGCCGGTCGCGGCAGGTATGGCGACGCGCGATATCGAGGCGTCGACAACGGTTGTGGTCAGCGGAATGACGACGACAGAGTCGGTCGCGGAGAACAAATCGTCCTGGATGATGAGCGCCGGACGAGGTTTTGCCGCGTAGACGCCGCCGGAGACGGTCCATAGCTCGCCGCGGTTCACTCCTGACCGACCTGTTCCGAAATCGCCTCCACGAAGTCCATATCGTCGCTGCCCTGGTCGGCTTCAGCGAGCGCGAGCGCCTCGCGGTGGGCCTCCGCTGCGAACGCCTCCGAGCGGACGTCAGGTACCCAGACCTGGACTGGGCGATACCCGCGTTGGCGCATCCGCTGGCGGTATTCGCTGGACCGCTGAGTCGACGTACCCATCACTCAATGTTGCATGAAACGGCTGTCGCATGCAACGGATTCCGGTCTGCTCAGGCGGATATCGCCACCCGCTTGCGCCGGTAGAGCGTGCCGAAAGCGAGCAGGATCAGGCTGATCAGCAGGATCGCGGTGGCCAGCACGTTGATCTGGGGCGGCACCGCCGCCTTGGTGGCCGCGTTGACGTACAGCGGATAGGTGACCGTCGACCCGCTGACGAAGTAGGTGATGATGAAGTCGTCCAGCGAGAGCGCGAACGACAACATCGCTGCCGCGATGATGCCGGGCACGATCAACGGCAGCGTCACGCGGAAGAACGTGCGCACCGGACTGGCGCCCAGATCCATCGAGGCGTCTTCCAGTGTCCAGTCGAAACCGCGGATGCGGGCACGCACCGTCATCGCGATGAAACTGATCTCGAAGGCCACGTGTGCGATCAGGATCGTGACGTAGCCGGTCGGCCAGCCCATGCTGAGAAACAGCGTGAGCAGTGAGGCGCCCATCACCACCTCGGGCGAGGTCAGCGGCAACACCAGGAAGGTGTCGATCGCTTTACTTCCCCGAAAGCGTTGGCGCACCAGGGCAATCGCCACCAGGGTGCCCAGGACCAGGGCGATCAAGGTCGACACCGCGGCTACGTTGAGGCTCAGTTTGAGTGCACTGGTCAGGGCGGGATATTTGAACGGGTGCGCCCAGTTATCCAGGGTGAAGCCCTGCCAGGTGTAGTTGAACTTGCCGGCCGGAGAGTTGAACGAGAACACGATGATCACCAGGATCGGCACGAATAGGAACAGCAGCACCAGTCCGGCCATCATCCGCAGCGCCAGATCGCCGAGTTTGAAAGTGCCCCGCACATTGCGACCCGGCTTGGTCAGCGTGACGACGGCCTGCGTGCTCACACTGAGTCTCCGGGGTGATGGCTCGGGGGGTGATGGCTCGGGGGTTGATGACTCGGGCGCATCACACCAGATCCTCGGTACCCAGAGCCCGGGTGTAGAGCAGCACGCCGACCAGAATGAACGCCATCAGTACGAAGCTCATCGCCGCGGCCACCGGGTAGTCCTTGACCACCAGAAACTGCCTCTGAATGACGTTGCCGATCATGGTGGTCTTGGTGCTGCCCAGATAGTCGGCGTTGATGAAATCACCCACCGAGGGGATGAACACCAACAGGCTGCCGGCCAGCACGCCGGGCAGTGCTAGCGGCAGGATCACCTTGGCGAACATCCGGCGGTTGGACGCGTAGAGATCCTTGGACGCCTCCAGCAGTCGGGCGTCGATCTTCTCCAGGCTGACATAGAGCGGCAGGATCATGAAGATGATCCAGTTATAGGTCAGGCCTCCGATGACCGCCCAACTGGTGGACAGCAGGCGACCTTCGCTGGGCAACAGCCCCACTGTGCCGAGGGCATTCACCACCCAGCCGCCGTCGGCGAGAATCGTTTTCCAGGCGATGGTCCGGATTAGGAATGTCACGAAGAACGGTAGGATCACCAATCCGAGAAGCAGATTCTTGTATCGCCCGGCTTTGAACGCGATGACATAGGCCAGCGGAAAGGCCAGTAGCGCGCACAGCACTGTGGCGGCGAATGCGTAACCGAACGACCGCAGGATCTGATCACGATATTGGGTCAGCGCCTGGGTGTAATTCTCAAAATGCCACGCGAAGGTGAGCGTCGGCAGATACACCGATCCGCCCATTGTGGACAGTGAAGTGCGCAACAGCGACACGAACGGCACCACATAGAACACCCCGAGGTAGGCCAATGCAGGCAGGACCATCAGATATGGGGCGATCCTGCTGCGCTGACGGTTACTGCTGGCGACACCTGCCATTAGACGAGAGCCATCAAGCTCAGGCTCCGGTGACCGTCGCGTAGGCCTTGACGAACGCGACGGTCTGCTCATCGGTCAGCGGGGCCCACGCCGTCAGCTTGTCCAACGTGGACTGCGGCGGATTGATCAGGGGGTTCTTAGCAGCATCCGGGTTGATTTTGTTCAGCTCATCGGTCATATCGCTGAGAACCGGAACGTAGTTGACGAAGTCGATCAGCTTGGCGTAATTGGTCCGGTCGTAGACGTAGTTGATCCATTCCTCGGCAGCCTTCTGATTCTGGGTGGTGTA
Source organism: Mycobacterium sp. (assembly GCA_026393245.1). Taxonomy (GTDB): domain Bacteria; phylum Actinomycetota; class Actinomycetes; order Mycobacteriales; family Mycobacteriaceae; genus Mycobacterium. The sequence goes on from JAPLAO010000208.1 coordinate 20,314, forward strand.
GGGGATCATCATGGTGTCAACGAAGGTGTTGCTTCCTGCTTCCGGCACCACGAACTGCAGGTCTGGATTGTCCTTCTGCAGTTGCACGACATCGCCGGAATATGCTTGCGCCACAATGATATTGCCGGCAGCGAGGTCATCGGCGTAGTCGTTGCCGGTGAACCGGCGGATCTGACCCTTGTCCTTGTGCTCCTTGATCAGATCCACCGCCTTCTGGATGCTCTCCATGGTGGGGTCCGCGGGAGATCCGCCCTGTGATTTCAGGACCATGCCGAGACCATCGCGCATCTCGCTAAACAGACTGACCTTGCCCTTGAAGGCGGGATCCCACAGGTCGTCGACGGTCTTGATGTCGCGGCCGGTGGCAGCCCGGTTGTAGGCCAGTCCCACCATGCCCGACATGTACGGCGCGGTGTATTTACGGCCCGGGTCAGCCTTGGCGTCCAGCAGGTCGGGTCGCATGTTCTTCTTATTGGACCACCGCGATTCGCTGATCTCATTGGCCCAGCCCAGGCCCATCAGACGGGCGGCTATGAACTCGGTCGGCACCACCAGGTCGGCACCGATGTCCTGTTTGCGCGACAGCGGTTCCTTGTTCTTGGCGAACCATTCTTCGTTGTCGTTGAAGTCCTCTTTGTAGTCGACCGACAGGCCCGTCGCCGTTTGGAACGCCGCGATGAAACCGTCGGCCATGTACAGCGGCCAGTTCGAGATGCGCAACTTACCGGTGGCCTTGCTGCCGTCATCGGCCGGCGCGGACGCCCCACCGGTGGACCCGTCGGAGGCGGACTTGGTATCCGAACCGCATGCTGCCAGGAACGACGGTCCGAGGATCATCGCCGCCGCGGCGGCGGCACCGCCGCCGATGAACCGGCGACGGGAGGCCATCTGAGCGAGAACTCGGGGATCAGTCTCCTGTGCCATTGGGTATGCCTTTCATCTGGTGATGCGTTGGGAATGGGTTGGAAAATGGGGGAGGTCAGGTTTTGTCGAGCGTCTCGTCGACGGCAGTGGTGTTTGCAGCGTCGCCGGCTGGCAGCACCAGAGAGGCATCCGGTGACCAACTGACGTAGACCTCGTCGCCGGGACCTAGCAGGGGTAGTTCCTGTTCGGTCCCGACGTGGGCGAGGATCGGGGAGCCATCGGCGGCAACGAGCGACAGCCGCAACACCGGGCCCTGGAAGGTCAGGTCGACAACCCGGGCCAACACCCCGGCCATATCGCCGGTCGGTGGCTCCATCGTGACGCGCACCCGTTCCGGACGCACCATGACGGTCGCCTGTCCGCCCGACTCGATCATGGTGTCGCCGGGCGGTGCCTTCAATGTGGTGCCCAGAACGTCGACCTCGACGTAGTCGCGGTTAGCGCGGCCGGTGTGGCGGCCAGTCCATAGATTCGCCTGGCCGATGAAGCCGGCCACGAACACTGAGGCGGGCCGGTCGTAGATCTCGGTCGGGGTGCCAATCTGCTCCACGTGGCCGGCGTTCATGACCGCGATTCGGTCACTCATCGTCAGCGCCTCCTCCTGATCGTGGGTCACGTAGACGAACGTGATGCCGAGCTCGCGCTGGATGCGTTTGAGTTCGAACTGCATGACGTGGCGCAGTTTGAGATCCAGTGCGCCCAGCGGCTCGTCGAGCAGCAGGGCGCTGGGGTAGTTGACCAGGGCCCGGGCTAGTGCGACGCGCTGTTGCTGGCCCCCGGAAAGCTGGGCGGGTTTGCGCGTGGCGAATTCGGTCAGCCGTACCACCTCGAGCATCTCGTCGACACTCTTGCGTACAGCCGCCCCGTCCTTCTTCTGGCTGCGGGGACCGTAGGCCACGTTGTCCCACACCGTCATATGCGGGAACAGCGCGTAATGCTGGAACACGGTGTTGACGTGACGTTTGTGTGGCGCGACCCGCGATACGTCGACACCCTCGAGCCGGATGGCGCCCTCGGTCGGATTCTCGAAACCCGCGATCATTCGCAGGGTCGTCGTCTTCCCGCATCCGGATGGCCCGAGCATCGAGAAGAACTCACCGGCGCCGATCGAGAAGTCGGCGTCCGCTACCGCGACGTAGTCATCGAACCGCTTTGTGACGTGGTCGATTTCAATGACCGGTGTGCTGCTACTCCGGTCGGGGCGACCCATCGTCGTGATCTGCGGGTTGGCGGTACCAGTCGTGGTCAGGAGCCGTCCTCCGTCCTCGGTGTTCGCAATGGTCGTGCAGTAAACCTTTACGGATTTACCCGGTATCCGCAACAGCTGCGGACCTACATGTGCGCGCCGCCGTCGATGCGCACCTCGGTACCGGTGACGAAAAACGCCTCCTCGCTACCCAGCATCGCCACCACGGCGGCTACCGCATCGGGGTTGGCAAAGATCGCCCCTTCGGGAAGTTTGAGACCCGGCGCGACCCGTTGAAACAGCCGGTAGTCGACGCCGTCGGGGAAACCGGGGCCCACGCTCTGCTTGGACTCACCGCTGCCGTCGGTCATACCCGAGGAGATCGATCCGGGCTGAACGGAGTTGAACCGGATGCCCTCCTTACCGAACTCCGCGGCCAGTGCATGCGTCATCGCCTTGATGCCGCCCTTGGAGGCGGCATACGCCGACATGTACGGGTGTGCGAAGTCTGCCGAGGTCGAACTGAAGTTGACCACCGCGGGGGCCTTGCCCTGGCGCAGCGCCGCAAGCGCCTCTCGGGTGACCAGGAACGTTCCGACCAGATTCACCCGCAACACCTGCTCGAAGTCGGCCAGGGTGGTCTCGGCGAAGTGCGCCGAGCGCAGGATTCCGGCCACATTCACCAGCGTGTCGAGGCCACCGAGGGTGGCGATTGCCGTTCGCACCCCGGCCGTCACCGAATCCTCGCTGCCCACATCCATGACGACGGTGCTCAGCATCGAGCCGGATGCGCCGGCCTTGGCGGCCGTGTCGGCCAGTCCGTCCGCGCTGATATCGGCCGCCACCACGCGGCCGCCTTCGGCGAGAATCCGCAGGACGCAGGCCTGGCCGATGCCCGATCCGCCGCCGGTGACCAGGACGCGACGGTCGGTGTATCGCAGCACGGGTTTGCCCCTGTCGGGTTGGTCTGGGGTGCGGTTCGCGGGACGACGCGGAGTCAGTCCGGCCGTTTCCGGCACCTTGATGAGATTCGTAGCCTAAGTTACGTGGGCACAGTTGGAACATGTTTCACACAAGGGAGAACCCGCAGGCGTATGGCGAACAGAGGCGCAGATCGCTGGTCTCCGGGTATTGCACTCAGCAAGGGCGTGTCCGGTCCGATGGAGGCCATCGGGGGTCTGTTCGCCATGTCTGCCGACGCCGTTCGGTTCATCTTTGTGCGGCCGTTCCAGTGGCGCGAGTTCCTTGAGCAGGCCTGGTTCGTGGCGCGGGTGTCGCTGGCGCCCACACTGCTGGTCGCGATCCCGTTCACCGTGCTGGTCAGTTTCACCCTGAACATCCTGCTGCGCGAGTTGGGCGCCGCCGACCTGTCCGGTGCCGGTGCGGCCTTCGGAGCGGTCACCCAGGTCGGACCACTGGTGACGGTGCTGATCGTGGCCGGCGCGGGCGCGACCGCGATGTGCGCCGATCTGGGTTCGCGCACCATTCGCGAAGAGATCGACGCCATGGAGGTGCTGGGCATCAACCCGGTACAGCGACTGGTGACGCCGCGGGTACTGGCGTCGGGTCTGGTTGCGCTGCTGCTCAACTCGCTGGTGGTGATCATTGGCATCCTCGGCGGTTACGTCTTCTCGGTGTTCGTCCAAGATGTGAACCCGGGTGCGTTCGCCGCCGGCATCACCCTGCTGACCGGAGTTCCCGAGGTGATCATTTCGTGTGTGAAGGCGGCCCTGTTCGGTCTGATCGCCGGATTCGTCGCCTGCTATCGCGGCCTGATGATCACCGGTGGCGGCGCCAAAGCCGTCGGAAACGCGGTTAACGAGACTGTGGTGTACGCGTTCATGGCACTGTTTGTGGTCAATGTGGTCGTCACGGCGATCGGCATCCGATTGACGACGGGTTGATGCCATGGGATCGATGACTGTTCTGCGTAGCAACTACCCGCGGCTGTTCCGCCAGTTTCGCCGTCCGTCCGGCTTCTTCAGCCGGATCGGCGATCACACCCTGTTCTACGGAAAAGCGATCGCCGGTATCCCGGCGGCGATCAGGCGCTACCCCAAGGAGATCATTCGACTCATCGCCGAGATCTCCATGGGCGCAGGCACTCTGGCGATGATCGGTGGCACCGTGGCTATCGTCGGCTTCCTCACCCTGGCCGCCGGTGGAACGCTGGCGGTGCAGGGTTATTCGTCGCTGGGCAATATCGGCATCGAGGCGCTGACCGGATTCCTGGCCGCTTTCATCAACGTCCGGATTTCGGCGCCGGTGGTCGCCGGTATCGGCTTGGCGGCGACCTTTGGTGCCGGCGTGACTGCGCAACTCGGGGCCATGCGGATCAACGAGGAGATCGACGCACTGGAATCGATGGGCATCCGTCCCATCGAGTACCTGGTGTCGACTCGCCTGGTAGCGGGGATGATCGCGATCACCCCGCTGTACTCAATTGCGGTGATCCTGTCGTTTCTGGCCAGCCAGTTCGTGACGGTGGTGTTGTTCGGGCAGTCCAAAGGCCTCTACGACCACTACTTCAACACCTTCCTGAACCCGATCGACCTATTGTGGTCGTTCCTGCAGGCGGTGTTGATGGCGATCACGATCCTGCTGATACATACCTACTTCGGCTACTTCGCCACCGGTGGGCCCGCCGGCGTCGGTGTTGCGGTGGGCAATGCGGTGCGGACCTCCCTGATCGTGGTCGTGTCGGTGACCTTGTTTGTGTCGCTGGCGATCTACGGTTCCAACGGCAACTTCAACCTGGCCGGTTAGGGGAGCGCGATGACTGCAAATCTCGGACCCGGTCCGTCTGATCGCTCCGAAACCGAAACGGCGGCGGTTCCCGTGGCCGCCAGTGCCGGACGCAGTTTCGGCGCCCGCGGTAGCGCCCGCCCAATCGCCGGACTGTTGACAGTGCTGACCCTGGTGGTCATTTTCGCCGTCGCCGTCGGACTTTTCCGGGACAGCTTCAAGAAGACGGTTCCGGTGACTGTCATTTCGGACCGGGCCGGCCTGGTGATGTACCCCGAGGCGAAGGTCAAACTGCACGGCGCGCAGGTCGGCAAGGTCGCCTCAATTGAAGCGCTACCCGACGGTAGCGCCGCCCTGCATCTGGCCATCGACCCGGCATCGCTGGAAGCCATTCCGGCTAACGTGGGTGCCGAAATCGCGTCGTCGACGGTGTTCGGTTCCAAGTTCGTCGAACTGGTGCCGCCCGCCGACCCGTCGGCCAGTTCGCTCAGTGCCGGCAAGGTGATCCAGGGCAGCAACGTCACCGTCGAGGTCAACACCGTCTTCCAGCAACTGGTGTCAATTCTGTCCAAGGTCGAGCCCGCCAAGCTCAATCAGTCCCTCGGAGCGCTGTCCCAATCGCTGCGCGGCCGGGGTGACAAGTTCGGGCAGGGTCTGGTGGACCTCGATAGCGCACTGATCAAGATCAACCCTGCGTTGGAAAGTCTCAATCACGTATTCGCTGTAGCACCAACGGTTTTCGATGCCTTTGCCGACGCATCGCCGGATCTGTTGGCCGTCCTCGACAATACGTCTCGCGTCGGCGAAACCCTAGTGGACCAGCAGGGCAATCTTGACGCCCTGCTGGTCAGCGCCATCGGGTTGGCGGATATCGGTACCGACGTGGTCTCGACCAACCGGCAGCCGCTGACCGACGTACTTCGCCTACTGGTGCCGACCACTGATCTGACCAACCAGTACAACGCCGCGCTGACCTGTGGCATCGGCGGGTTGATCCCGCTGGCAACCGGCCCGGGTGCGCCCGTCCCCGGCGCTGTGCTGCTGCAGTCCTTCTTCCTGGGTCGCGAGCGGTACCGGTACCCGGGCAACCTGCCCAAGGTGGCGGCCAAGGGTGGTCCGCAGTGCACCGACCTGCCGAACGTGCCGTATGAGAAGCGGACGCCGTTCGTGGTCGCCGATATCGGAGCCAACCAGGCGCAGTACGGCAACCAAGGAATTCTGCTCAACTCCGACGGTCTCAAGCAGGCGCTCTTCGGGCCCCTCGACGGACCGCCGCGCAACACCGCGCAGATCGGGCAGCCCGGCGGATGAGCAGCCTGCGTAACACCTCGATTAAGGTCGGCATCTTCGGCATCGTGATGCTGATGCTGACCGGTGTGCTGTTCGCGATCTTCAGTCAGTACCGCGCCGGGACGGACAATAAATACTCAGCGGTGTTCACCGATGCGTCGAGCCTAAAGTCGGGTGATTCGGTACGCGTCGCAGGCATTCGGGTGGGAACGGTGAAAGCCGTTGATCTGCAACCCGATAACTCGGTAATCGTCGGTTTCGGCGCCGACCACAACATCGTGTTGACTTCCGGCACCAAGGCGGCGGTGCGCTATCTCAACCTCGTCGGTGATCGCTATCTGGAACTCCTCGACAGCCCGGGGTCGACGAAAATTCAGCCGCCCGGATCGGTGATCCCCGCCGACCGCACTGAGGCTGCGCTGGATCTCGACCTGCTGCTGGGCGGGCTGAAACCCCTTGTGCAAGGACTTAATCCGCAGGCGGTCAACGCGCTGACGAATTCCCTGATCCAAGTGCTGCAGGGCCAGGACGGCAACCTGGAGTCGTTGTTCGCCAAGACATCGTCGTTCTCCAACGCACTGGCCGATAACAGTCAGACCGTGCAGCAGTTGGTCGATAACCTCAACGTTGTGCTGGCGACGATCAGCAAGGACGGCGAGAAGTTCTCCGGCACCGTTGACGGCCTCGAGAAACTCATCACCGGGCTGGCCCAGGACCGCAACCCGATCGGTGCTGCCATCACCGCACTGGACAGCGGAACAGCATCCCTGACCGATCTGCTCAACGAGGCACGCGCACCGCTGGCCGGCACCGTGGACCAGCTTGCCCGACTGGCGCCGCTGCTGGACCAGGACAAGGAAACCGTCGACATCGCCCTGCAGAAGGCGCCGGCGAACTACCGCAAGTTGGTTCGCCTCGGCTCCTATGGCAGCTGGATCAATCAGTACCTGTGCGGGATGTCGGCGCGGGTCACCGATCTGCAGGGGCGCACGGCGTACTTCCCCTGGATTGTGCAGCACACGGCAAGGTGTTCCGAGCCGTGATCATGAGATACCGCGGTTCCAACCTCATCCGCTCCGGCTTCATCGGCCTGACGCTGATCCTGCTTGTCATCATCATCGGGTTGCAGCCGGAGCGGCTGTTATCGCTGGCGACCTCAGTCCGTCACCAGGCGCTGTTCACCGAGGCCGGCGGCATTGCGTCCGGCAACGACGTCAAGGTCTCCGGAGTCAAGGTCGGGACCGTCTCCGATGTCGCTTTGCGAGAGGGCAAGGCGCTGGTGACGTTCATGGTGAACGGGAAGGTGCGACTGGGTTCGGACACCACCGCCCACATCCGCACCGGGACGCTGCTGGGGCAGCGGTTGCTGACGCTGGAATCGGACGGTAGGGGCACGCTCCGATCCGCCGACGTCATCCCGGTGTCGCGCACCGGCGCGCCGTATTCGCTGACCGACGCTGTCAGCGAGTTCACTGCCAACACCCGGGACACCGATACCTCCGCGCTGAACAAGTCCCTGGACACCCTGTCGGTCACGATCGACCGGCTTGCGCCGCAACTGGCGCCGACCTTCGATGGTTTGAGCCGGATTTCGCGGGCTCTCAATGAGCGCAACGAGTCGCTGAGCGGTCTGCTCAAGAGCGCCTCGGAGGTGACCGCGGTGCTCGGCCAGCGCAGCCAACAGGTCAATACCCTGATCCTTAACGCCAACGAGTTGCTGGGAGTTCTCGAGCAACGCCGCTACGCGATCGTCAGCCTGCTGGCCAATACCTCGGCGCTCTCGCAGCAGTTGACCGGTCTGGTCAACGACAACGAGCAGGAACTTGCGCCCGCCCTGGAGCAACTGAACTCGGTGACTGCGATGTTGCAGCGCAACAACGACAACATCGGCAAGGCGCTGGCAGGCCTGGCGAAGTTCCAGGTGACCCAGTCCGAAGCGGTCAACAACGGGTTCTTCTACAACGCGTTCGTCGCCAACCTGAGCCCGGCGCAGACGATTCAACCCTTCATCGACTACATCTTCGGATTCCGCCGGGGCGTCAACGCCGGCCAGCCGCCGGACAATGCCGGCCCGCGGGCGGAGTTCCCGTTCCCGAATAACAGCGATCCGGAACCGTGGCGTCGAGTAGGGCAGGTGCCCGGATGACCCGTAAACGACTCAACGCTGCCATTGCCGCAGTACTCGCCGTGCTCATCGCCGCAGGCGTCACGCTTCTAGTCCGCAACACCGTGCTGAAGCCGACCACCATCACGGCCTATTTTTCCAGTGCCACAGCGATTTATCCCGGTGATGAGGTTCGGGTCTCCGGTGTGAAGGTCGGCAGCGTCACGGCGATCGAACCGCAGGGCACCAAAGCGAAAATGACGTTGGCCGTCAATCGGGATGTGCCCATTCCGGCCGATGCCAAAGCCGTGATCGTCGCGCAGAACCTGGTGGGTGCGCGATATGTCCAATTGGCGCCGGCTTATGAGACCAGTGGTCCGACGATGCGCGATGGCGCGGTGATCGACCTGGACCGGACCGCGGTGCCCATCGAGTGGGATGAGGTCAAAGCTCAACTGACCCGCCTGGCAACCGATCTCGGTCCGAGCAGTGGCGTGTCGACTTCGTCGGTGGGCCGGTTCATCGACAGTACCGCCAGCGCGTTGGACGGTAACGGAGACAGGTTGCGCGAGACCATTAGGCAACTGTCCGGTCTGAGCCGCATCCTCGCCGACGGCAGCGGAAACGTCGTCGACGTCATCGCGAACCTGCAAACGTTCGTCACCGCACTGCGGGATAGCAACGTCCAGATCGTCCAGTTCCAGAACCGCCTCGCCACCGTCAGCAGCGTGCTCAACGACAGCAGATCGGATCTGGACGGCGCGCTGACGAATCTGTCCAGTGCCGTGGTGGACGTGAAGCGGTTCGTCGCGGGCAGTCGTAATCAGACAGCCGAGCAGATCGAACGACTCGGTGACGTGGTGCGGAACCTCAGCGACAACCAGATGGCGTTGAAGAATCTTCTGCATGTGGCACCCAACGCGATCGGCAACAGCTACAACATCTACGACCCCGATACCGGCAGCGGCCTCGGCGGTTTCGCATTGGGGAACTTCGCCAATCCGCTGCAGGTGATCTGTGCGGCGATCGGTGCGATCCAGAACGCGACCGCATCGGAGACTGGCAAGCTGTGCTCGCAGTACCTGGGCCCGGCACTGCGACTGCTGAACTTCAACTACCTGCCGGTCCCGTTTAACGCCTACCTGGCCAAGTCGCCGAGCCCCGAGAACCTGATCTACTCCGATCCGGCGCTGGCCCCGGGAGGCGCGGGAGCAAGTCCGCCGCCGCCGCTGAACCCTCCGGCAATCTCCGCCTACACCGGCCTCAACGGCGATGTGCCACCGCCTGCGGGATGGGGTGACCCGCCGAACACGACTCCCGGTAGCTACACCCCGACCGGACTGCCCGCCTATCCGCAGCCCGCGCTGTACCCCAATGCCCCGATTCCGGGTGTCCCGAATCCGACCGGCGTGCCCAATGGACTCGGTGCCCCCCCGGGACCCGGTGGTCCCGGTGGGCAGGCCGGTCAGGCACCGTCGACGCTGCAGGATCTGTTGCTGCCCGCCGAAGGGATGCCGCCGTCATGAGGTCTCGGGTGCGCCGCCTGGCGGTCACGGCCGCGTGTGTGTCGATCAGCGCGACCGGATGCTCGTTCGGTGGCCTGAATACACTGCCGCTTCCCGGCACCGTCGGCCACGAGTCCGGGTCGACCCAGTATCACGTCGAAGTCGCCAATGTGAGCACGCTGGAACCGAATTCACCGGTGTTTGTCGGTGATGTGGTGGTGGGCAGCGTGAACGCGTTGACGGTGCGTGACTGGCACGCCGATGTTGAGGTCACGGTGAAACCGGGCATCGTGATACCGGCCAACGCGGTGGCCACCGTGGGCCAGACGAGCCTGCTGGGCTCCATGCACCTGGCGCTCAACCCGCCGCTCGGGCAGGTTCCGGCCGGTCGACTTCAACCCGGTGCGACTTTGGGCCTCAATAAGTCCTCGACCTACCCATCCACTGAGCAGACCCTGTCGGCACTGTCGGTGGTGATCAACGGCGGGGGCGTGGGACAACTCGGCGATATCGTCACAGAACTCAACGCGGCCCTCAATGGTCGCGAAGGCCAGGTCCGTGATCTGCTGGTCCGCCTCAATGACTTCGTCGGAGTGCTGGCCACCCAGCGCGACAGCATTAACGCGACGGTGACCTCTCTGAATCGGCTGGCCGGAACCTTCGCCGGTCAGCGCGATGTGTTGACCCGGGCATTGAACCGGATCCCGCCCGCGCTGGAAGTGCTGGTTCGCGAGCGTCCGCAGTTGACGGCCGCGTTGGTGAAGCTGGGCGATTTCAGCACGGTGGCCTCCGGTTTGGTCACCGACACCCAGGCCGATCTGGTGCGCAACCTGCGCAACCTGGAACCGACCCTGCGGTCACTGGCTGACGTCGGGCCCAAACTGGATACTGCTCTTGCCTACTTCACCGCGTTCCCGTACGGCCAGGGCTTTATCGACCGGGGCATCCGGGGTGACTACCTGAACCAGTACATCATCTTCGACCTGACCGTCCCACGGCTCAAGAAGACGTTGATGCTGGGCACCTCGTGGGGACAGGAAGGCGCGAAACTCGTTCCTGCGCCAGGTGATCCGTGGTACACCAGCTATACCTATGATCCGCTGAACGCGCCGTTCAGCCCCCCGCCGACCGCTGTTGCGAGCATTCCGCCGTTGATCGACCCGGGCACCATATCGATGGCCACCCAGACGGGTGCGGTCACCCAGTTGTCGCCCGCGGTTCCGCACGCTGAGGCACCGGCGCTGCCGGGGCCCGGCAATGCCCTCGTCCCGTTCCCGTTGCCGGCACCGGATCCGCAGTCGGCTGCACAGGATGGGGGAGGTAACTAATGCTGACACGCTTCGTTCGTACCCAGTTGGTCATCTTTACGATCGCGTCGATCGTCGGGATTCTGGCGATGGTGCTGGTCTATATGCAGGCGCCTACCCTGCTGGGTATCGGCCGGATGACGGTGAAGCTGGAACTGCCGAGAACCGGTGGGCTGTACCGGTTCTCGAACGTCACCTATCGCGGCGTGCAGATCGGGAAGGTCACCGATGTGCACGCGACTCGCGCCGGTGCCGAGGCGACGCTGTCATTGGCCACCTCGCCGAAGATTCCCGCCGACCTGCTGGCGAACGTGCTGAGCGTCTCCGCGGTGGGTGAACAGTACGTGGACTTGCAGCCCAAGACGGACTCCGGTCCCTATCTGCGGGACGGCTCGGTCATCGCGGCCGAGAACACCGGGGTTCCGCAGGCGGTGGGTCCGATGCTCGATCAGGTGAGTGCCCTGCTGGACACCATCCCGAAGGAGAAACTGGGCAAGCTGCTCGACGAATCGTTTAAGGGCCTCAACGGAGCCGGCGACGATCTGAGCATGTTGTTCGAATCGACATCGACGGTGGCCCGCGACCTCGATGGCGTCGCCGACAAGGCCCGGGTGTTGCTCGACGACAGCAAGCCACTGTTGGACGCGGGTGCGGTGTCCGGCGACGCCCTGCGCACCTGGGCGCGCGGTCTGGCAGGTTTCACCGGCCAACTCGCCACCAATGACCCGCAGGTTCGTGGGCTGTTGCAGAACGGCCCGGGCGCACTCGACGAGGCGGCGCAACTGCTCAACCAGGTCAAGCCAACATTGCCGGTGCTGCTGGCCAATCTGACGACGGTCGGCCAGATCGGCGTCACCTACCACGCCTCGGTCGAACAACTGCTGGTGCTGCTTCCGCCCTTCATTGCGTCCCTGCATACCGTTGGCCTGCCGCGTAACAACCCGACCGGGTTCACCCAGGGCGATTTCACGCTGACTCTCAACGACCCGCCCGCCTGCACTGTCGGCTTCCTGCCGCCGTCGTCGTGGCGCTCGCCGTCGGATCTCTCCGATATCGAAACACCCGACGGGTTGTACTGCAAGCTGCCGCAGGATTCACCAGTCGCGGTGCGCGGCGCCCGAAACTATCCCTGCATGGGCCAGCCGGGTAAGCGCGCTCCCACCGTGGAGATCTGCGAGAGCGACAGGAATTTTGAGCCGCTGGCCATGCGTCAGCATGTCCTCGGCCCGTATCCGTTCGACCCGAACCTGCTGGCTCAGGGCATCCCGCCCGATGATCGAGTCACGTTCCAGGAGAACATCTATGGGCCACTGGAGGGCACCCCGCTGCCGCAGGGTCCGGCGCCCGCGCCGGGCGCCCCGGCTCCGGCACCCGCCGATGCTGTTCCGCCGGCCCCGGCTGCTTCGGCGGTTCAGGTCGCACCCCCCGGACCGGTTGTCGCACCCAGTGCATTCAGTCCCGGCAACACCGGCGGACCGTCGGTCGCCATCGCGACCTACGACCCGAAGACGGGGCAGTTCGCCACGCCGGACGGCGGTGTGTACCGGCAGACCAGTCTGGTTGCGCCATCCGGAGAACGTTCCTGGGAGGACCTGCTCCCGACCGCCTGAGTCAGATGGTCCGGGTGAGTCAGACGGTTTCTGCTCAGCCCTGTTTGATCAACTTGAACGGCATGGTGATGTAAAGCGATGGACTGCGTCCGCAGGATCCACTGGCGCCGGTCGTGATGTCCTCACCGACCAGTGTGTTGGAATCAGGGTCGGCTGAGGCGCCGTCGGGCGTCGCCGCAATGAACCGGAAGACTTGAAATCCGGAGACGGTTGTAGTGCCGTCCGGGCAGGTAATCCAGTTCGGCGTGATGCGTTTGACGAACCAGGTCCCGCCGGTGGCATAGATCGGTGCGGTCCAGCCCAGGTCGCTAGTCACCGTTCCGGTGCATTCGCCGGGATAGCTGCACTGCGACGCGATGTTCCAGATGCTGCGAATGCTGACTTCATTGCGGAATACATCGTTGGTGCGGGCCCATTCGCCGTTCGAGGTCGCGGTGTACGGCCCGTTGAGTGACCACCGGTCGGCGGCGTGGGCTGCCGGTGCCACGGCGACGGTGGCGATCAACGCGGCCGCGGATACTGCGGCGGTCACGGTCCCACGCATCAACGACTCCTCATCCCGACAGTTCAGTTGCGGTTATTATCGCTGGTTCACCATGTCCAGCGCCGCAATATGGCTGAACAACATTGAGGCTCCGATCGGGCTTCCACCGCCGGGGTACGTCGCCCCGCTGACCGCGGCCATGGTATTTCCGGCGGCGTAGAGGCCGGGGATCGGCTCGCCAGCCTCGTCGAGGACGCGTGCCCGGGTGTCGGTGCGCAGTCCGCCCTTGGTTCCGAGGTCAGACAGTCCGAAAGCGGCCGCGTGAAACGGTGCTGTGTCGATGGGCACCAGCGGCGACTTACCCCGGGAGAAGGCGCGGTCGTAGGCCTCGTCGCCGCGACCGAAATCGGTATCCACATCCGCAGTCACCATGTCGTTGTAGCGGGAGATGGTGTCGGCCAGCGCGGCTGCGGGCACCCCGATGCTCTCGGCTAGTTCAGCCACCGTATCGGCGGTGCGCCACAAGCCGGCCGCTCGATAGCAATCGGAGTCGACCAGCGTCAGGTTGGTCGCTTTGATCGGGGGTACCTCGCCGCGACGGTCGTCGTAGATCATCCAGAACGGTTGGCTCACACGTCCGGCCGACATCTCGGCGATGATCTCTCGGCCGACGCGGTCATACGGCGCTGATTCGTTGACGAAGCGCCGGCCTGCATTGTCGACGAAGATGCCGCCGGCGAACCACAGCGCGAACACGGCTCCGCCGTCCGGATGGATCAATCCGGGCGACCACCACGCCTGATCCATCAGATCAGTGGCTGCGCCGGCCCGCATCGCCGCCTCGTGCGCGGCGCCGGCGTTATCCGGAGCGCCCAGGCTGTCCTCGATGCGACCCGGCACCCCGAACGCGGCTCGCATCGCCGGGTTGCGTTCGAAACCGCCGGCCGCGAGCAATACGCCTCGGCGGGCGCGGATGCGGACCGTTTCACCGCCGCGCCGGGCCACCGCTCCGACCACCGCACCACCGGTGACGATGAGGTCGACAAGTTCAGCGTTGCGGTGCAGTGCGACGTCCGGGAATCGACGCAGGGCGGTGAGGAACCGGCCAATCAGGGCGCGGCCACCCGTCAGATGATCGGGTGCGGGCGTACCGAATCGTTCGTTATCCAGCGGTCCGCGAATCAGGGCGGGGTCGAGCCCGAGTGCTGCAGCCGACACGGGCGTCGCGACGATATGGCGCATGCCGTCGAGTCGAGCCTGCGGCGCCGCGCCGTAGTAATCCGGCCAGGGCAGCACGCTGAATGCGAAGTTGTCATCGGCTTCCAGGTAGTCGACCAGGCCCGCGCCGCCGCGGACATAGGTGTCCTGGAGTTCGCGGGGGGTGCGCTCGCCGACGACCGCATGGAAGTAGGTCAGCGCCGCCTCGATCGTGTCGTCGCTGCCGGCTCGGCGCAGAACGGCGTTGCAGGGGAACCACATTCCACCGCCGCCGGAGTAGGCGGTCGTTCCGCCGAACTTTTCTCCGGCCTCCAGCAGCGCAACCGACAGGCCTTCGCGAGCAGCCGTATAGGCGCCTGTGATTCCGCCGCCGGACCCGGCGACGATGACGTCGACAGTCTCGTCGTAGTCGTTCATCGGATTTTCCACGGACAGATCATCGCACGCAGAGTGCCCGGGCTTTGCAGGCTGCCGTTCAACCGAGTCAGCATCGGAGTCGAGGCTCATCCTGAGGGTGCCTGACTAACCCCATTCGTGGTTCATTGCCTTGGAATCGGTGAGCTCCTCCACCGTCTCGATCGGTCGCAGGCGCGGCCGGCTGGCGGCGATCAGGATTAGTGCGATGAGTCCCGTCACCGCACCCAGACCAAAGATGATGGTGTAGCTGCTCTCTGGCGGGTAGCTGGTTCCGTTGCGGCTCAACAACACAGCGACGATCGCCGCGGCGGCCGAGGCGCCGACGGTGCGGGCAATCGCGTTCATGGATGTCGCCACGCCGGTTTCGCCGATATCGACCTCGCGGACCACCAGTGCGGGCAGTGCGCCGTAGGCCAGGCTGATATAGACATTGACGAGGACACCGGCGGCGATGACCTGCCAGGGCGCGGAATGCGCTAGGGCCAGCAGTGCGAAACCGACGATCCCGACCGCGATCCCGACCACGAGTACCACTCGGGCGCCAAATCGATCGATATAGCGGCCGCTGACCAGGGCGGTGAGGAACCCGGCGAGGGCGCCGGGCAGGAGGAACACCACGCTAGCCGCGAGAACGGTGGCGGCGAATCCATAGCCGCTGCCGGCCGGTGCCTGGACGAATCCGGTCAGGCCGAGAAATCCAAAGTACAAACCCATGCCAACCGCAACGGTGGCGATATTGGTGAGCAGGATTGGCCGCCGCAGGAGCATGGTTGTCGACACCAATGGGTCGGCACAGCGACGTTCCCACCACCACCAGATCGTCAGTGCGGCGGCAGCTGACAATGCGGCACCGAGGGTCCGAAGGGAAGTCCATCCCCACGGATTGCCCTCGGTGATGGTCAACAGCAGTAGGGATAACCCCGCTGCCAGACCCGCGGCGCCCACCCAGTCCAACGATCCGGTCGCAGTGTGCGGGCGTTCGGGGATGAACCTCACTGCGGCCAGGGTTACCAGCGCGACGAAGGCCGTGACAAACCAGAATGCGCGGTGGTAATCAGCGTCACCGCGCATGAGTAAACCAACGACTACCAGGCCCATGCCGCCACCGAATCCGAGTACCGCGGACAACACGGCAAGTGCGGCCATCAGCCGCTCAGGCGACAATTCCTCGCGCAGTATCGACACCCCGATCGGATACAGCGAGAACGATGCGCCCTGCAGCACCCGCGCGAGGATGAGAAGCGCGAAGGAGGATGTAGTTGCCGCGAGTAGCGAACCGGCCAATACGACGGCGAGTACCCCCAGCAGTACGCGTTTCTTAGTGTGCAGATCCGCGAGCCGACCCAGCAGTGGGGTGGTGGACGCCGCCGCGAGCAGGTTGGCCGTGACCGTCCAACTGATGTTGGCCAGAGAGACATCGAGTTGGTGGGACATCACGCCCAGGATCGGGACGACGCCGGTCTGCAGGACGGCGACTGTCAGCACCACCGCGCTCATCGTCGCGATCAATCGGGGATTGGCGGTGGTTACCTCGCTACCCGACACGGCGTTAATTATGCGGGCTAAGAATTGTGATCGGCTGCCGGGTCCCGGTGCCGCCTGTGCGAGGATTCCCAGGTGGTGATGGCTCCGGCGCATTTCGTGGCTGACGGCAACGGCGCCTTCGAGCCGACGCAATTCGCGCTCAGTCGGTGGGGCGAGAACACCCTCAATGGCCCGGCCGTCGTGGGACTGGCGGCATCGGTTCTTGAACGCGAATACGGCGAGGCGGGCTTTCTGCCTACCCGGTTGACCACAGATCTCTTCAGGGCGGCCCGGCGGGCCCCGACCGTCGTGCGCACCCGACTCGTTCGGGACGGCCGGCGCATCCGCAACACCGAATGCGACA
Source organism: Mycobacterium sp. (assembly GCA_026393245.1). Classification (GTDB taxonomy): domain Bacteria; phylum Actinomycetota; class Actinomycetes; order Mycobacteriales; family Mycobacteriaceae; genus Mycobacterium. The sequence continues at coordinate 36,992 of JAPLAO010000208.1, forward strand.
TCGTGCAGGGCGAAGTCCTTGTCGCCCGGGCCACCTTGGTGCAGTACCGCCAGTCTGGCCCGCCGCCCGGTGAGGAGTGGGTGGGCCGGGCCGATTTCACACCACCGACCGGTGTCGACGGTGCGGTCTACTTCGTCGGCAGCGACGACGTCGGGTGGGACGCGTCCGGAGCGCTTCATCAGAACACCTCGCGCAAACGCGTTTACCACCGGACCATCGACGTGATCTCCGGTCAGGTGCCGAGTGCATTTGTGCGCACCGTCGTCGCGGCCGAAGCGACCAGTCTGGTGACCAACCTCGGCACCCGGGGAATCGGCTACATCAACGGCGATCTGACGGTCGCACTGTCTCGGCTGCCGATCGGGGATTACGTTGGTGTACAGGCTGATTCGCACTGGTGCGCCGAGGGAATCGCACGACGATTCGGGCCCGTTCGGCACCGGCATGGTCACCGCGATCGCCAATCCGGCGGCGCAGATCGACTTCGGCAGGACATGAGTTCGCGCGGCGAGGTGCTGATCAGCGCCGAAGAATTGATTCGGTCGGTAGCTGACGGTGATCAGCCCATCATTCTCGACGTGCGCTGGCGGCTCGACCGGCCCGACGGTCGGGCCGATTATCTGACGGGCCACATTCCCGATGCGGTGTACGTCTCGCTGGACGACGAACTCAGCGATCATGGCCGCACCGGCGCTGGCCGCCACCCGTTGCCGTCCGGCGCTGATCTTCAGGCTGCCGCGCGGCGATGGGGTGTGCGCAACAGCCAGTCCGTCGTCGTTTACGACGATTGGAACCGGGCCGGATCCTCGCGCGCCTGGTGGATGCTGACCGCGGCCGGAATTACCGATGTGCGCATCCTTGATGGCGGCCTGGCCGCGTGGACGGCGGCCGGGGGAGAGGTGCGCAACGGCGAGGTAATGCCGGCACCGGGTGATGTGACCGTCGGCCGCGGCAACCTCTATGCCGGGATGCGCGCGACGCTGACTGCCCAACAGGTATCCGGGGGGCAGGTGAGCACTCTGCTCGACGCGCGTGCGCCCGAACGATTCCGCGGTGACGTCGAGCCGGTGGATCCGGTTGCCGGCCACATTCCCGGCGCCCGCAACCTACCGAGCACAACGGTGCTGGCCGCCGATGGCACGTTCCTGCCCGACGCCGGGCTTACCGAGTTGTTCCGGGCGGCCGGAATCGTCGGATCCGCCGCGGTCGGTGTCTACTGCGGTTCCGGCATCACCGCGTCGGTGCTGCTGGCTGCTCTGAGTGCCGTCGGCATCGATGCGGCACTGTTCCCTGGATCCTGGTCGCAATGGAGTTCGGAACCCGAGCGTCCAGTGGCACTGGGGCCGGAGTAGCAGCAAAGCCGCGGACCATCGCTATGCTGCAATGCAGGGATTGACGGGGAACGGTCGAGGAGAGCTATGACGAGAACGGCGGCCGCGTGGGTGGGGCGTGTGGGCGCTCTGGCGGCCGCACTCGGAGTCGGAGCAGTGATCGGATTCTCGACCTGCGGGTCGGCCACTGCCGCACCGGCGAGTTCTGATCCATCCGCTCGAGCCGATGCCGATCACACGTCGGCACCCGCGCGTCGTGCGACGGATCACACATCGACGCCCGCGCGTCGGCCGTCGGTGGCCAACCGTGATCACGCGGTGGCGGGCAACGCGCCGCGTCCGGTAGCCGCATCGAGAGTCGCCGCCACGGCCATCCGTCCGGTCGCCGCACCGAAGGCTGTCGCCGTACCCGCGACTGCAGTGGCATCCAACCCTGCGGTAACACCGTCGACTGACGCGGCGGTTCAGGCCGCGCCGGCCGCTGTGCCGTGGCAGGCGAGTCGCCGGACTGCGGTTGCCAGAACGCGGGCAGTTCGGGGCGCGGGAATCACATTGCCCTGGTGCGACCCCCGTGGCCGGCAGATCACCATCTACAAGGGGACGCACTTCGCCATCCCGAACAGTTTCGGCTACTTCATCAAGGAAACGGTCGGCACCGGTACCTTCACCACTAATACTGTCTACGACCTCACCGACGTCGACCAGTACGACTGGAACAAGTTCACCGGAATCGCCTTCACACCCCTGGAACCCGACCGCAACTCGGCCATGGTCGGCTGGCGGTACAACTTGAGGACCCAGGAGTTCGAGATCGCGCCGTTCTACAACGTCGACAAAGTACGAATCCTGCCGAATGAACTCACCGAGGTCATCTCGGTGCCGGCAGGTGAGACGTTCACCTTCGACGTCAACTACACCGGTATCGCCCTGGATTACGGCGGTCAGCACGTGTACAAGGCATACCCCGAGGGCTTGACCCCTAATGTGTGGACCGCCGCGCGGGTCAGCGGATGGTTCGGCGGCAATGAGGTTGCGCCTCGGACGGTCTCGTATTTCATCAATCTGAACTGAAGGCACGTCAGATGGTCGGCGATCCGCCGGTCTCCAGCGCAGAGATTGCAACCTCATTAGCCGGTGCGCGGGCGTTTCGCATTCTGCATCGGTCTCGCTCAGGGGACAGACTCCTGCTCTCCTGAAGCCGGTGTCGCAGGTTCGACTCCTGCCGGGGGCACGCAAGGCATTTTTTCAAAACAGCGCGACATCTCAGCCCCCCGCGGGGATTGAAAACCAAAGCACTAGCCTTCACGTGTGTCCTCAACAGTGCGTGCTGTGCTTGTTTCAGATTTGAGTGCTGACGTGCTGGCCGACCTGGGCCTCGAAGCCGGTCGGATCCTTCCGTCGGGCGAATGGTTCGTGCGGCCAGACGCCACGAGACCCGAGGCGGCGCGTCTGCAACGCGAGACCCCGGTAACCGGGGCTTTCGAAACCTTTGTGGTGAGGGATCCGACCCTCAACACGGTTGTGGCCACCACCAGCATCCATTTCAACGACGTACCGTCGATAGTTGAGTGCCCGACGCCTAACGGGCGAATTCTGGTCTGCGCGATCGCCCCCGAACGTTTGGCGACGGCACCTGAAATCGGGCGCTACCTTCACCGGCTGACGGCTTCTGGGTCGAGATCAGGCGACAGCACCACTTCCGTCGCGCCCAAGACGATCGGTGTCGGGATCGTCGGCTACGGGCCGTTCGGCGGTATGGGTTACGCCCATGGGCTCGCCGCGACGGAAACCGACGGACTCGCATTCGTGGGAGTCTGTGATTCAAACGAGGAACGTCGCCTGGCGGCGGTTGCCGACTTCCCGACGGTGCAGGGTCATGCGGACCTCGCCGCACTGTGCGGGGCCGATGATGTCGACGTCGTCATCGTCGCCACGCCGCCTGTGTTGCACGCGCCGATCGCCTTCCAACTCCTCCGGGCGGGCAAACACGTGGTTGTCGAAAAGCCGATGTGCCTCACCGTCGCGGATGCCGACGAACTGCTGGCCGTGTCCGCCGAAGTGGGCAGAACGATCACGGTCCACCAAAACCGGCGCTGGGACGGCGACTTCCTTGCCCTTCGTCGCGCCGTCGACACAGGCCTTCTCGGCGACGTCTTCAACATGGAAACATTCGTCGGCTCCTTCGAACACCCCTGTCGCTGGTGGCACAGCGACGAAGCATTCTCAGGCGGCGCGGTTTACGACTGGGGTTCCCATCACATCGACTGGATCCTCCGCATTTTCCAGAGCCGACCGCAACGGGTCCGCGCCATCTCGCACAAACGTGTCTGGCGCGACGTCACGAACGCCGATCAGATCGACGTCCACATGCGCTGGGACGATGGACGCGAAGCCCGGTTCATCCAGAGCGACGTGGCGGGAATCCGCAAGCCGAAGTTCTACGTGCAGGGCACCTCGGGTACCGCCGCGGCCGATTATGACCCGGTGACAATCGACCGGCTTGAAGATGGTCGCGGGCATATCGCTCACCAGTGGCATCACGCCGAGGTCGCTGCTGATCTCCGATTGAGTCGATATGAGCCGGGATACGGCACGGTAGAGATGGTGCTGCCACCGTTGCCGCGGCTGGCCTGGCCCTTTCATCGAGCACTGGCCGATCACCTAATCCTCGGTGAACCCATCCCGGTCCCGCCAGAGGAATCCCGCGATGTTGTCGCCGTCCTCGAAGCTGCCCATACCTCAGGTGCCGACGGTGGTGTGGAGCTCGACTGTGGCTGAACCCCTGGGCATCGGCATACTCGGGGCCAACTCGTGGATCGCAAACGCTGCGGTCATACCCGCGATCAATGAGTGCCCGGCCGCAACGCTCGCCGCCAGCGGAGCCCGATCAGGACCCCTGAGCTACGCCGATGTGCTGCGCGACCCTGAAGTCGACGCCGTATACATCGCCCTGGCCAACGGTGAACACCTCGAGTGGGTGGAACGGGCGGCAGAGGCCGGCAAGCACATTCTCTGCGAGAAACCACTCGCTGTCTCCGCACGCGAGGCCAGCCGGATGTTCGCAGCCTGTGATGCGGCCGGTGTCATGCTCGCCGAGGCATACATGACGCCATTTCATCCCCTCTCGATTGCGCTCGCGACGCTGATCACTGCGGGTGAGTTGGGCGAGATCCGGCACGTCACCTCGCACTTCACCTTCCCCCTCGCGCGCCCTGAGGCTGGCACGGAGATCAACTACCGCTGGCTGCCCGAGCAAGGTGGTGGAGCTCTTCTCGATGTCGGTATCTACTGCCTCGACCCGGTCCAAAAGATTCTTGGTTCCCACGGACTCCGAATCGAAGCGCAGGCCGTCTCGGCCGACACGGGTATCGATCTCACCACCTCCGCGTGGCTTCGCAATTCCGCTGGAGCGTCGGCCTCGGTGCTGATGTCATTTGAAATCCCGGAAAATCAGTCCCTTGTGATCGATGGAACGGCCGGATCGCTTCGGGTCGATCGTCCATTCACACCGGGAACCGACGGGTCGATCTTCCAGATTGCCCGACCGGATGGAAGTTGCGATGAGTACCGGATCGAAGGAGCGAATTGCTACGCGCTGATGATTGACGCCTTCGTCGAGTCCGTCCGCGGGTCGAAGCCCTGGCCACGGTCCGCCGCCGAGGTGCTCTCGACCATCGAGTTGTGCGAATTGATCGCCGACGCCGGCCGGGAGCTGACATGACGACCGACGAACTACGGATAACGGTTGCGCCGGGCGTGGAACTGCGAGCGCTAGCGGGCGGCCTCGACCATGCGGGGACGCCCTTCGTGCTGGTCCATGGCCTTGCCTCGAATGCTCGCACCTGGGACGGTGTTGCGGCAGAACTGACAGCGTCGGGTCATCCGGTTGTATCGATCGATCAGCGTGGGCACGGTCAGTCGAGCAAACCCGATGACGGCTATGACTTCGAGACAATCGTCACCGACCTCGTCACCTTGATCAACGCGATCGGGTTCAGCCGACCGGTGGTCGTCGGTCAGTCGTGGGGTGGAAATGTCGTCATCGAACTGGCGGCCACCCACCCGGGCATCCCAGGTGCGGTGGTCGCCGTCGATGGTGGGTTCATCGAATTAGCCAGCCGTTTCGACGACTGGAATGCGTGCAGGGAAACGCTGACCCCGCCGCATCTCGTCGGTACGCCCGCAGCGTCGATGAAACGCTGGATGCGCGAGGGCCACACCGACTGGACTGAAACGGGCATCGCCGGTGCAATGGCCAATTTCGAGATCCGACCGGACGGCACTATCGCTCCCTGGTTGACCCTGGATCGGCACCTCGCGATTCTCGAGTCGCTCTACAGCCATCGCCCGTCCACGCGATACGCATTGGTCGACGTGCCCGCACTGCTGGTGCCGGCCGACACCGGCGACGTCGCCTGGACAGGGGACAAGCGCGCCGCAGTGGCCACCGCGCTGGACCTTCTCCCGGACGGTCGAGCGCATTGGTTCGCGCCAGCCGAACACGATATCCAAGCGCAGCACCCGGTCCGATTGGCCGCGGTGCTTGCGGAATTTGCCGAGGAGGCTGTGCGCGCATGACCCGTCTTCTTTCAATCATGGGAAGCGGCGAGACGTCGCCGACCATGGTGAAGCCACACCGCGAGGTGTTCGAGCATCTCTCGGCATCGGCGCTCACCGCCGACTTTCCGTCAGTCTTTCTCGATACGCCTTTCGGCTTCCAGGAAAATGCCGACGAACTTTCGGCGAAGACGGTTCAGTACTTCAAGGTCTCACTCAATCGCATTGTCGACGTCGCTGGCCTCTGCGACATCAAGACTGCGACCACTCTTGAGCGCGAGGTGGCTTTCAACACGATCCGGCAGGCCCGGTTCGTCTTCGCAGGACCCGGCAGTCCGACCTATGCATTGCGGCAATGGGCCGGGACTCCACTTCCAGAACTGCTGGCAGAAAAATTGCAGACCGGTGGCGCCGTGACATTCTCAAGCGCGGCCGCACTCACACTCGGGATCGGCACAGTCCCCGTTTACGAGATCTACAAGTCCGGAGCGGACCCGCACTGGCTGGATGGGCTCGACCTGTTGACGCCGTTCGGCCTTCCTGTTGCGGTCATCCCGCACTACAACAACACCGAGGGTGGCCACCACGACACCCGCTTTTGCTACCTGGGTGAAAGGCGGCTGCAGATTTTGGAGAAGCTCCTCCCGGCAGGTGCATTCGTACTCGGCGTCGACGAACACACCGGTGTGATTCTGGATCTCGATACCGACACGGCGAAAGTCGTCGGTCTCGGTGTCGTCACCGTCCGTCGAAATGGCATCTCAATGGAGATTCCGAACGGGGAAACCGTACCCATCGATATGTTGCGGGAGGGCCCGCCGACCCTGTCCGGAACATCAACCGGTCGAAATGCGCAGTCGAAGCCCGTGGTCGACGGCAGTCCGGTTGCCAGAACTGTTTCGGCAAAGGTGGAGGCTTCGTTGGCGTCAGATGTGGAGCGCTGCAGCGCCGAGTTCGATCATTCCATCGAACAGCGCGATGCCGCCGGTGCGGTTGCGGCAATCCTCGATCTTGATGATGCGATCCGCGACTGGTCCGCCGACACGCTTCAAAGCGCCGCAATGGACAAGGCACGGGCACTGCTGCGTTCCATGATCATCCGACTTGGCAATGCCTCGCGCAGCGGGTTGGCCGATCCGCGCGATGTCCTCGGACCTCTTGTGGAAATTGCGCTTTCGGCCCGATCAGAGGTTCGGTTGGCCAAACTCTACAACCTCTCCGACCAGATCCGCGACGAACTCGCACTCGCCGGTGTCGAGGTCCGCGATACGGCCGATGGCCAAATGTGGGAGCTGATCAGGCCCGACTGATCAGGCCCGCCTGATCAGGCCCGCCGCGGCCGCGTGCGCCGGTGACGGCATACACCACAACAAAAATCAGGGATGCGAGCAGGATAATCATGGCGCCCGGCGAAACATTGACGTGGTAGCTAATGACCATCCCGACAGCACCGCAGATTGCTCCCACGAGGGGAGCGATCACGAGCATGCGGGAAAACGAGTTCGTGACCATGCGGGCGATGACGGCGGGGGTCACAAGCAACGCACTGATGAGCAGCACTCCGACGATCTTCATTGTGAAGAGGATGGTGGCAGCGAGCATCAGCATGAGCAAAGCTTCCATGCGTCCAACATTGACCCCGCTGACATCGGCGACTTCTGGATCGAACGTGGCGAAAAGAAGCTTCCGATAAAACCCCGCAATGATCCCGATCGCAAGCACTCCGACGCACGCGACGGCGACCACCTCGAGAGTCGTGACTCCGAGAATAGATCCGAAAAGAACGGCCTCAATCGAGCGCTTGGCAGTTCCAAAAACGTTCGTCAATGCGAGGCCGAACGCAAATGACGCTGTGGCGATGACGCCGATCGCGGCATCGGCGCCAACCTTCCCGCGGCGTGCAACCCGACCAATCATGAGCGCCGAGAGGAGGCCCCATAGCCCGGCACCGAGGTAGAAATTCACGCTGAGGACTGCGCTGGCAGCAGCGCCGCCGAAGATGGAGTGGGAAAGTCCATGTCCGATGTAGCTCATGCTGCGCAGGACGACATAGACACCCACGAGCCCGCAGATAGCTCCGGCGAGGGTGGACACCATCCAGCCGTTGCGGAAGAACTCGAACTGAAACGGTTCGAACAGCGTCATGCAAGTCCCATCGGGATGTCGGTGACGAGAAGCATTCCGCCGTGTTCGAGGACCTCCATCGGAGCTCCGTAAGTACGCTCAAGCACCGCCGGAGTGAGCACCTCGATTGGGGTTCCAACGGCGATTAGTTCGCGGTTGACGCAGGCGATCATCGGGAGATGGGCAGCGAGACCGTTGATGTCGTGGGTGGACAGCACGACCGAGGTGCCGTTGCGATGAAGATCGGTCAGGAGGTGGACCACTTCGTGTCGGGTTCGCACGTCGACACCGGAGGTCGGTTCGTCGAGAACGAGAAGTTCGGGATTGCTGTAAAGAGCGCGAGCCAAAAACACCCGCTGCTGTTGGCCACCGGAGAGTTCGCGGATGTGGCGATTTTCGAAACCACCGAGGCCGAGTTGCTCAAGAAGTTCAGACATTCGGCTGCGTTCCGACTCGGTGGCGCGCGGCCGAAACCACTTCGACGCCCCGGCCATCAGGACCACTTCACTGGCTGTGATCGGAAAATTCCAGTTGACGGTTTCGACCTGGGGAACGTAGGCGATCCGAAGATCACTCCGGCGGCGTACCGCGCCCTTGGTTGGCCGAAGATTGCCGAGCACCATACGTAGAAGCGTCGTCTTCCCCGACCCGGATGGGCCGATGATCCCGAGGAACGACGGCTCTTCGATGATCAGATGGACGTGGTCGAGTACGAACGGGCCGCCGTAGGAGTGTGAGACTCCGTCGAGTTCGACGAGGGCGGTCACCGGGAGTAATCGGCTTTATCTGGCGAGACATCGGTGACGTCCAAGTTCTTTAGCGCCGAGGCATCGCCGCCGAGTGCCTCGACCATGGTCACGTAGTCGAACTTCATCAGGCCAAGGAAGGAATGATCGGCATCGCCGGGTTCGCCGGGGAGGTCGTCATCACGAAGTACGTCCACATAGGTGGCCCCGGTTTCACGGCCGATCTGTTCAAGTACTGGACTCGGGAATACCTCAGAGCCGAAGATCGCCTTCACCTTGCTGTTTTTGACCTGATTGATGAGGTCGCTGACTTCGCGCGGCGTGGGTTCATTAAAATCGGAAGGCTGAATGGCGCCGAGAACCTGCCATCCGTAGTCTTCGGCGAAGTAGGCATAGGCGTCGTGGTAGGTGAGGAGCTTGCGGTCGCTGGCCGGTAGGGTCGCCGTGGCAGTTGTCACGGCTGCGCTGAGCGCCTCGAGTTTCGTCGTGTAGGCGGCCGCATTTGAGGTGTACGCCTTGGCGTTCGACGGATCCATCGTCACGAGTACGTCGCGGATGAGCGTCACGTATTTGATCGCAAGCTTCGGGTTGGTCCAGAGGTGGGGATTCGGCTTGCCGCCCTCCTTGGGGAAGGAGAAGTCGTAGACGTAGTCGCTGACCGGCAACACCGCTGTGCCCAGTTCGCAGACGCCAGCCGACGGGGCGAGGTTGGTCCTGGCTAGTTCGATAGTGTTTTCCTCCAGCGAGAGCCCGTTTGCGAACAACACGTTGGTTTGGGCCAGCGTTGTCGCCATGCTGGGTGAGGGCTCGAATGTGTGGGAGTTGGTGCCCTCAGGCACCAATCCGGTGATCTTTGCGAGTCCCCCGGCAACATTGGCGACCATGGACGTTATCGGCGAGACGGTGGTGGAAATGTTCAGCGTCGAGCCAGATGGAATGACCTGGCCGGTAAGACACGCGGCGAGAGCCTCGCCCTGGACATCCCGGGCATCACCGGGCACTTCGTTTCCAGCGGTCGAGGTACAGCCGCCCACTATCGCGAGAGCCGGAATCATTGCTGTGGCGAGGGCAGCCCTTAGCGTGATCATTAGCCCATCATACTAATGGCGTAATCGAAGACCGCGCCGTCCGCAGACGCCCGTCATTCATCCTCGCGGCAACGACTTGGCGCAACGAAGAGTCACCATCACGTAAAGCTCGGCTAGGTCAGTGCTGTTGCCCTGCTGAGTCATTGCCTCGAAGTCGAACGCCCGCTCAGTCATGATTTGGCCCCACGTTCCGTCGTTGGATCGAGGGAATGCCGGCAACGGCGTCATTGATGCCCCAACTCCAGATCACCTCAGGAGTGATCCGGAATCGCTGTCCGGCGGTATCGTCCTCGATCACGACCGAGCCGTAAACCTTGATACCGCGTGGGGCCCAGGGATCGGTGGAAGCCAGATCATCGACGACAACGGATGCGCGCGGATTCTTGTCGATGTTCCGGTAGCGAACCGTCTTGCGGATATCGAAACCCGACGTGACGATGTCATCACCCTCCACCACGAACGCCACAGCGGCGATATCGGGCCGTCCCTCTGCCGAGGCGGACGCAAACCGCATGAGTGGCTGGTTGTTGAGGTAGTTCAATTCCGGGTCGGTGAACGCTCCCACGGGTCCTCCTTAGCTGTCGGCGGGTGGCGTTACCGCGCACCCTGAGTCACTGCCAGACTGCTCGTACTCAGCGTGTGCGGGCGCCACTGCTCCGACCGCGCGACGCACCTGATCGGCTGCGGCCCTGCTGATTTGCCGCCGGGGCATTGCTACGACCACGCCGGAAACCGCCGTTATCCGGACGACGAGGCCGGTTGTTTTGCGAGTTGTTCTGTGCCGGAACAGCTTCAGGCGCGACGATCCGGTGCGGAGCCACCTCACCCACGAGAACGTGCACGGCTTCGGAGTCGGCTGCCACCCGTTGTGGGGTGACGGTAATTCCCGCTTTGCGCATCAGCAACTGAGTCTCTTTGCGTTGTTCGGGCAGAACGACGGTGACGACGTCACCGGCGCCGCCGGCTCGCGCCGTACGTCCGGAACGATGCAGATAGGCCTTGTGCTCGGCCGGGGGATCGATATGCACGACGAGTTCGACGTCGTCGACGTGAACGCCGCGTGCCGCGATATCGGTAGCGACCAGAACCAGGACATCGCCGGAGGCGAACTTGGCGAGGTTGCGGTCGCGGGCGGGCTGGGAGAGATTGCCGTGCAGATCAACTGACGGCACTCCCGCCTCGGTCAGCTGCTTGGCAAGCTTGCGCGCCTGATGTTTGGTGCGCATAAATAAAATTCGGCGGCCGTTGCCCGAGGCGAGTCGATGAACGAGGGCCTTCTTCGCATCCGCCCCGTCGACGTGGAACACGTGGTGGGTCATGGTGGACACCGGGGAGTTCACCTCGTCGACCGAGTGCATGACCGGATTGCGCAGGAACCGGATGACCAGTTTGTCGACACCGTTGTCCAGGGTCGCCGAGAACAGCATCCGCTGGCCGCCGGCAGGTGTGGCAGCCAGGATCCGGGTGACCCCGGGCAGGAACCCGAGGTCGGCCATATGATCAGCCTCGTCAAGCACGGTGATCTCGACGCGATCGAGGTTGACCAGTCGCTGCTTCATCAGGTCTTCAAGCCGGCCCGGGCAGGCCACCACGATGTCGACGCCGCCCTTGAGTGCGGTGACCTGACGACCCTGTGGCACACCACCGAAGATGGTGGTGACTTTCAGGCCGTAGCACTGCGCCAGCGGTTGTAATGCGGCAGCGATCTGGGTCGCCAGTTCTCGGGTGGGCGCCAGGATCAATCCCGAAGGCTGGCTGGGTCGGCGCTGACCGCTGTTGAGCCGACTCACCATGGGGATCGCGAAGGCAAGGGTCTTGCCGCTGCCGGTCTTACCGCGACCCAGAACATCGTGGCCAGCCAGTGTGTCCGGAAGTGTCTCAACCTGGATGGGAAAGGGTGCTGTGATGCCGAGCTTGGTCAATTCGTCGACTAGGGCGTTCGGGACGCCGAGTTCGGCGAAAGATGCAGTGGTAGTCATTAGTGATGCCTTTCGGGCATGAGGTGTGCGGGATCGGCGACCATGGGGCCGCGCGGATGAGCACGTTTGTGGCGAGATTGCCGGAGGGCAAAATCGATCGCCGCGAGAAGTATGTGCTTGGCTGCACGGGACATCCGAGCCGACACTCAGTAGTGAAATCACGAAGTGTGAGATCAGAACTGGCGCAAGTGAGATGAACATTCATTTCACGACGTAGGCCGAGATCACACAGATGTGATGGCGGCGCGATGCAAGTGTAACTCATGACCGGTGCAACTATTGCGACGGTGTAACGTAGAGCACAAAGCCCCCAACGACCGAGTCAGGTTGTCGGTTGAATTTTCGCCTTAAGGATCTGATGATCAAAGACCTTGATGACCGTCGTTCTGCGACCCGACTGCGCTTAACGCTGGCACCGGAACTCGGTCGTGACATAGACGGTGCGTGGTGGTTGCGGACGGCGCGAACGGCAAGGGAATTGCCAGAGCTGATTGCGACACTCAAAGGCCGACTGGGTGAGATCGTCGACATCAACGTTAACTGGTCGCTGGACGGCCCGCCGCGGATGACCTTTTACGGCGGTGAGTGCAAACGCCAACCGGTGATGACGCTTACCGGATCCGTTGCGCAAATCAGCCTGCTCGTCGTTCCCTGCACCACCAGTGCCGCACTAGCGGTGATGATCCTGCGTCAGGCCGCCCGACTGCGCATCGAACCGTTCCATCTGGATTCCGATGCGTTCAAGACCGCCGAGGGAATCGTTCTTGCCGCCCGTGCTCAGCGCGTAGCACCGCTCACGCCGCTGTGACCTGAGCGGCCGCCGACTGGCTATGAAGAGAGCAGTGCTCGTCGTCGGGACAGTTCTATTCGGCGTGATCGCAGCCGTCGCAATCGCCGGTTTCATCCGGTTCAACTTCACTGACGGCGGCGACATAGTGCAGCCGGATCCTTCTACACCGGTCGGAATCACTGTCGACACGAGCACGGGCGTCATCTCCGCTCCGTGATATCGCCGGCCGCTTACTGCCGCGCCGTATCGGGCTACGATTCGGCCGTGACGCCGAAGCTTGCCGAGCTCACCATTGTTGTGGTGGTCGTACTCCTTGTGTTGGGTGCGAGCGTCTATCTATTCGGCTCGTACTACGTGATGTCGCGCCATGTCAGCCCTCGCCCTGCTGTACGCCATGCGGCCGCGATGGTGCGGGAGTTCCTCTACGTGATTATCACCCAGCCGCTCGTACCGATCTACTACGTCGCGGGGCGAAAGATGGGTCCCGGCGATGGAATTCCGGTGGTCTTCATCCACGGATATTCTCAGAACCGATCCAATTTCTGGTGGCTCGCGCGTCAATTTGAAAAGGCCTCGCTGGGGCCGCTTTTCGGGTTCAACTATCCGTGGAGCGCATCCATTGATGACAGCAGCCAACGGTTAAGCAAGTTTGTCGAATCCGTCTGCATCGAGACGGGGGAGACCAAAGTGATTCTGGTCGCGCATTCCCTTGGCGGGCTGATCGCGTTGGAATACGCGCATTCGCCGGTCGGCACTGGCCGCGTTGCGGAGTGCATCACCGTGGGTACACCGCACGGCGGGGTCAAGTGGCGCGGTCCGATCCCGGGACGGGTGGGCCGTGAATTACGTGAGGAAGCGCCGTTCGTCCGCGAACGGCAATCGCGTCCGGTACCGGCACCCACACTCAGCGTCTACTCGACTCACGACAACATCGTGCATCCGCCGTCAACCAGTGAACTCGCGTCGCGGGGCGGACAGGACCTGGCGGTCGATGGTCATGGGCACCTGTCGCTGCTGTATTCGCGCGACGTGGCTAACGCCCTCATCAGGTTCATTCGTCACTGTGACGATTGAACCTGGCATTGCGAGATCGGCATTGGTGGATCGCCGCCGGGTTACCGAAGACTGTCAACCGGTAGAATCGTCACAGTGACGAAATGTGATCGTGGAACCAGATTGGGTGAGAGGGGCTGACTTCGGGCCCCGGCTGGCTTCGAGCCCCAGCATCGAATCCGCGGCGACCGCCGATTGCCGGCGTGTGGCGAGCGGCGGAAGCCGGACAACTGGGGGACTGGCTGCGGCGCCCCTGGGTGCCGCACCGAGGGGGCGGCCGCGGCGCGGTGGTCAGGCCGGCAGGGATCCGAACGTGGCGCTAATTCCTGATTCGCCCAGCTCAATGTTTTGCCGATAAGCCACATTATGTCAAGTAATAGAAACACTGGTCATGGAGTGAATCGGAACTGCCGGCCCCCCTCAACATGTCATAGATCGAGCACAAACCGCAGCGCCTGATCGATGGCTTGGATGCGGTCTGGGCCAATCAACCCCTGGCGGGATGACAGTCGCTCGATGGCGACCACTCGAAGTTGATCGCAACGGGCAAAAGAAATGCGATCCAATCCACTGCTGTCTGGCTCAAGCTCGACATGGCTACGCAGACCATAACCGGCGGTTGTGATCGGCACGACGACCACCAGTCCGCCCGGTCCGTTGTTGAGGATGTCGACCGACACCACGACCGCCGGGCGGCGGAAAGCCGGCTCGCGTCCAACTGGCTGGCCGAGATCGACGTAATAGACCTCCCCTCGCCAGATCAAGCCAGCGCGTCCCATTCACGACGTTCGGCCAAGTACTTCTCCCACAGCGCTGGGTCGCTTCGAAGACGCTGATAATCCCCATTGAGGCCCCGCAGGAACTCCTGCCGCTCCAAGGCATCGATCGCCGCATGGACGACGTCGACGACGGCGATCTGACGAGCCTTCGCCAGAGATTGCAGCCGTTCGGAATCGGGACGGCGAACTCGGACGGTTGTTGTTTCTGCTGCCATGCGCTCAGTGTAGACGAAATGTAGACAAGCCACCCCGCGTGTTAAGACCGCCACCGCGCGTGCTGCCCGGGGTCAGCTTGTAGCGTGACAGACCGTGAACTCATCTCGCGTGTCCTCGTCCGTCGCCCTGGCCGCCTGTGTCGCGTCGCTCACCATGCTGATGGTCGGCTGCGGCTCGAAGACCGACTCGTCATCGGCGAGCGCCGTCGACAAAGTGTCATCGACGATCAGCACAGCAGCAGCCCCGGCCAGTCCCTGCCCCGTTGCGCTTCCGACGAGCGGTGGCACACCCGAGTGGACCCTGGCCGGCGCAACCGGGAGTGTCGCGGTCACCGGGTCGACCGCGACCGCCGCCCCGATGGTGAAGGTCGAGGCACCGTTCAGCGTGACCCAGACCCAGGTGCACACGCTGCAGGCCGGCTCCGGCCCCGTTGTAGCACCCACGGCAGCGGTGTCGGTCTGCTACATGGGCGTCAACGGACGCGACGGCTCAGTCTTCGACAGCAGCTACGAACGGGGCGCCCCGGTCGAATTCCCGCTCACCGGCGTTGTGCCGGGCTTCCAGAAGGCCATTGCGGGCCAGAAGGTCGGATCGACGGTTGCCGTCGCGATGGTCTCCGCCGACGGCTACCCCGACGGTCAGCCCGCGGCCGGAATCGAACCCGGCGACTCGCTCATCTTCGCGATCAAGATCCTCGGGGTCACCGGCTGAGCCGAGCCCCGTCAGAGATTGAGGACCAGACGCAGCGCGGCATCGACGCGACGCAGTTCTTCGAGGCTGAGGTATCCCACACTCGCCCCGAGGCGTTCGGGATCCACCGCCGCTGTCTGTTCGGCAAGGACTCGGGTGGCCTGACCGGCTATGTCAATTTCAGGTCGGAAACTGGCTGGGCGTGCAGATGTTGAGGTCGGTGCCACGAGCCATGTCGACAACGGCAATTGGTCGGACTGGACCACTACCGCATAGCGCGAACCGGATTGTTCGTGGCCACTGCTGCGCCGTGGAGCGTTGAGCTGGTAGATCTCACCACGCACGCAATGTCTCCATATCGCGCAGCACCTGCATCGCCTCGACTCGGTCGGACTCGTCCGCGGCAATCTCCTCCGCTTCGGCTCGGACGGCCGCGACCGCCTTCTGGCGCGCGGCGTCAATGAGCGCTGCCCTGACGGCGGCCGAGACTGGCGTCCCGTCCCGGGTAAGAACGGCCAATGCGCGCGTGGTGTCCTCATCGGGCCTAAAAGTGATTGTGTCAGCCATACGGACACTGTACTACAATTTGTAAGACAACTGTCACTTCATGGCGGTCATCAGCCGGATGAAATTAGTGTTGCACAATGAGCCTTGTCACCTATGAACTGCGCGATCACATCGCCACCATCACGCTCAACCGGCCTGAATCGCGCAACGCGATCAATGGCGCACTCCGCGAGGAGTTGAATGCGGCCTGGAACCGGTTTCGTGATGACGAGGACGCCTGGGTCGGTGTCCTGACCGCCAACGGCGACGTCTACTGCGCCGGCGCCGACCTGAAGGACGGCGCAGGTTCGGTCGGTACGTTCGCCGGCACGTTCTGGGAGAAGCCCACCATCAACTCCTTCGAAAGCGGGATGGAGTTGTTCAAGCCGACCATCGCCGCCGTGCATGGACCGTGCATCGGCTACGGCCTTACCGGAGTGCTGTTCTGCGACTTCGTGATCGCCAGCACCGAGGCCACGTTCTGTTTCCCCGAGGTGTCGATCGGGATCCCCACCATCGTCGGCGCCATCCGACTCCCCCAGCGGATCGGCTGGGCCAACGCGATGGAACTACTGCTCACCGGAAAACCCGTCGACGCGATGCGCGCCAAAGAGACCGGGCTGGTGTGGAAGTTGGTCGAGCCGGATCAACTGCAGGAGCAGGCTCAGACATGGGCGCGTGTTCTCACCGAGGCCGCTCCGCTGGCTCAGCGGGCGACCAAGGAGGTGGCGTGGCGCACCGTCGATATGGGCTGGATCGAGTCGGTCCGTTTCGGTGAGGTCATGCGCAAGGTCGCTTGCGCGACCGATGATGTCGCCGAGGGCATGGCGGCGCGGCGGGACAAGCGCAAACCGCACTGGCGTGCCCGCTGAGGGTCTGCCTAGCGCGTCCGCAACCGGATGATCGGGAGTTCGCGGTCAGTTTTCTCCTGGTACTCGGCGAAGCGCTGGGATGACTCGGTGATCTGGTGCCACCCGGATTCCCGTTCGGATCCGTGAAGTTGTTCGGCAACAACGGATTCCGCTCGTCCGCTGAATTCGATGGACACCTGATCGGGATGCGCGCCGAGGTTGTAGTACCAGCTGGGGTTCTTCGCCGCCCCGGCGAACGAGGCCACGATCAACCAACCACCGCCGTCGGCCGGGAAGTAGGCCAGTGGGGTCTTGCGTTCCTGGCCGCTCTTGCTTCCTACCGTCGTCAGCACCAACGATGGCAGTTCGCCGAATTTTCCGGTCTTGCGAATCCGGCCGGCGGAGAATTTGTTGAACAGTTTCAGGAACTGCTTGGCAATGCCCGGTTGGGAAACGCCGCGGCTACCACTGGGAGTGTTGAACGTCATCTGATGCCTCCGGGTTGGTGCTGATCGGGCTCTGCCGCTAATCGGGCCCTGCCGCTGATAGGACTCTGTCACTTCGGCCGGGTCCCGACCTCCAGGGCGGCCAGTTCGGAGGTTCCCTCGAACAGCAGGCGCCCGGACTCGCGCACCGTGCAGTGCAGTCTGCCGCCGAGGTGTTCGAAGTCGGTGTCGATATTGCGTCGCTGCGCGGGCAACGGAACCGGCAGCACGTGCGGCGGCAGATGACGGCCGTCCCCCACCAGTTCGATCTCGTAGCGCCGCGACTTTCCGCGGATGAGCCACTGGTTGTCGCCCACCTCGGAGCGCACCAGCACCGGCGGGGTCATCCGGATGACCTTCTTGCCCACCCGGACCACAATCCCGTTGACATCTCGGGCGATCGGACCCAGCGACAGCAATCCCCCGGAAAACGCCACACAGACGTCATCGGCACCGAAGTCGTGCGCCTGTCCCCACCACCACCGCAGTGGGAAACCCTTGCCCCAGTTGCGTTCGGCGTAGACTTTGGCGCCGTCGAACGACCAACTCTCGCTACCGTATTCGACTGTGCCGCTTGCCCTTCCGCCAAGGCAGTAGGGATGCCAGTACTGGTTGAGAAACGGGATCGCCGAGAACACCCCGCCGCCGCCGAAGGCCTTGGGCCAGGCAAACCGATCGGTGATCTCCATGTTGAGTCGCAGGTCGCCGAGTTCAAACCGAACCCGGTCGGTGCTGACCGTGAAGTTGCCCGAGTCGTCACCGGCACTCACCGAGAACGGCGACTGTATAGCCCGCGCACCCTCCAGCGCCCCGGACCGCACCACCAGGCCCGGATGTACCCCGACCGCCGCGGTGGACCAGTCCCCCGCTGGCTGCCGGTTGACGCTGCACAACGCGATGAGCGCCCGGCCCGCGGCCTCATCGGTGACCCGCCAGAACCACCCCTCCATCTCGGTGCCATGCGACGGCAGGGGGTTTCCGTATGGGACGTCAGCACCGGTCCGGCGGTAAAGATCGGTCAGGCGGTTCAGCATCTGTCCAACATATCCAATCGCTCATCGCCGAACGCGTGCGACCGGGCACCGAAGGTACTCGGCTCGGCACGGCGTGCGGGGCGGCTATCGTGAGCCGGTCTCGACGATCGCTGGAGGAGCATGCCGAGCTGGATTGCCGACCTGGTTCGCCTCGACGGCGACGGTGACACATTTCGGACGTCGATGGCGCTGGGCGCGGGCCCGCGACTGTTCGGCGGATTGATCGCCGCGCAGGCGCTGGCCGCAGCCGGGGCGACCGTCGACGCAGACCGGTTACCGCAGTCGCTGCATGCCTATTTCATCAAGGGCGGCCAGGTTGGGGTAGATGTCGAGTACGTCGTGGAGGCCACCCGTGACGGACGCTCGTTCAACACCCGCCGGGTCACGGCAAGCCAGGACGGCGTTCCTATCTTCGAGATGCTGGCCTCGTTCCACTGCCCGGAGCAGACGGTCGACTGGCAGCGGCCCGCGACACCGCGACTGCTCCTGGAACACGCCAGCACTGTCGTGACTCCCCCGGAGCGCTGGGCTGATTACTTCGAGGCCCGGGTCGCGGCCGACGCGAATACCGATTGGCCCCAGCAGCCGTTCTGGTTCCGATCCCGTGAGCCGATCGAGGACGATCCGATTCTGCGGGCGTGCGCGTTGACCTTCGTCTCGGATCTCGGCATGGTCTCCACCGCGCGACCACCGGGTCAACACGAGCCCGGCCCGGGTGGGGCGGCCAGCCTCGACCACGCGCTGTGGCTGCACCGCCCGGTCGACCCGAACCAGTGGCACTGCTACGACGCCCTGGCGATTAGCCACAGCGATGCGCGCGGCCTGGCATTCGGATCAATCCACGACAACCTAGGCACGCTGGTGGCCAGCGTTGCCCAGGAGTCGCTGTGGCGGTGTTGAATTGGCCTGGGTTGAATTGGCCTGGGTTGAATTGGCCCAGCCGAGCCCTTCGCTATGAGGCGATGACCCGGATCAGATATGGCGCCATGTCGGTGGTGCGCACCGGGGACACCACGACACCGGCGTCGGTGACCTCCAGCATCTCGTTGTTACCGAGGAACAGCGTGACGCTCTGGGTGCCTTCGGGGCCGTAGAAGATCAGATCGGCGGGCAGCGCCTGTTCCGGAGTGACTTTCTGGCCGACGTTGTACATCGCACCCGAGGACCGCGGCAGCTTGGCGCCGACGCCGGCGTAGACGTACTGAATCAGACCCGAAGAATCGAAGCCGACGATGGCGGCGCCGGGCCCATTGCCCAGGCTCGGGCCATCGATGGTGCCGCCTCCCCAGGAGTACGGCACGCCGCGTTGGGCGAGTCCGCGTGCGATCACGTAATTGACCGCCTGGTCCCGCGACACCGGGGCCGCGGCGGCCTCGACCGATACCAGGGCGGGCGCAAGGATCAGCAACAAGATGCCGATTAGTGCGACACGGATGCGTTTCATATTCTCCGATCCTCTCTCCGGGGTGCGACTGGCCTTCCTGGCCGGCCGTGTGCCCCCTGTTGAACGCCGATGCAATCGTCGCGGATACTTTCCCGCGTATCTTCACACCAGTCACTACTACCACTTGTACAACATCCAACGGCGCGTTACCACCGGCCGTTGGATCCATGCAGGGCGCTTTGTCGAACCGTGATCCAACGGTGTTGTAAGCGGTGTCAAACGTGGCCAAACGGTGGCCATCGCCGGCCACGACCAAGCGCTTGTGCCCGGCGGTAAACTTCGCTCCCATGACGACCACTGAGACCGCCCTACCCAACGGACAGCACATCGACGCTGCGATCGCCGAGGGGCAACGCGCCTACGAACTCGACCGCCGGCACGTTTTCCACTCGTGGTCGGCACAGGCCCAGATCAAGCCGATGACGGTGCTGGCTGCGGAGGGCTCCTATGTCTGGGACGGCGAAGGCAACAGAATGCTGGACTTCTCCTCGCAATTGGTGTTCACCAATATTGGTCACCAGCATCCGAAAGTTGTTGCGGCCATTGCCGAACAGGCCGCGAAACTCTGCACGGTCGCACCGCAGCACGCCAACGCGGCCCGTTCCGAGGCGGCTCGGCTTATCGCCGAACGCGCACCCGGTGATCTCAACCGGGTGTTCTTCACCAACGCCGGAGCCGATGCCGTCGAGCATGCGGTGCGGATGGCACGCCTGCACACCGGCCGCTACAAGGTGCTGTCTCGGTATCGCTCGTATCACGGCGGCACCGACACCGCGGTCAACCTGACCGGCGACCCCCGCCGCTACCCCAACGACTACGCCAGCAGTGGCGTCGTGCATTTCAATGGCCCGTTCCTGTATCGCTCCTCGTTCTACGCCGAAACCCATGAGCAGGAGTCGCAGCGCGCTCTGGAATACCTCGATCGCCTCATCGCGCACGAGGGCCCGGCGTCGTTCGCGGCGTTGATCCTGGAGTCGGTGCCGGGCACCGCAGGCATCATGGTTCCTCCTCCCGGGTACATGGCCGGGGTCCGGGAGATCTGCGACCGCTACGGCATCGTCTTCATCGCCGATGAGGTGATGGCCGGATTCGGGCGGACCGGAAAATGGTTCGGTATCGACAACTTCGACGTCGTGCCGGATCTGATGACCTTCGCCAAAGGTGTTACCTCCGGCTACGTCCCACTGGGCGGAGTGGCAATCAACGACGCCATCTACTCGACCTTCGCCGACCGCTCCTACCCCGGCGGACTGACCTACTCCGGGCATCCACTGGCGACGGCCGCCGCGGTGGCGACCATCAACACGATGGAGGACGAGGCCATGGTGGCCAATGCCGCCCGGATCGGTGAGAAGGTGCTCGGCCCCGGTCTGCGGGAGTTGGCCAAACGCCACCCATCCGTCGGCGAGGTGCGCGGCCTCGGGGTGTTCTGGGCTATCGAGTTGGTCGCCAACCAGCAGACCCGCGAACCGTTGGCGCCCTACGGCGGTTCCAGTCCGGCGATGAATGCCGTTCTGGCGGCCTGCAAATCAGGCGGGTTGCTGCCATTCGCCAACTTCAACCGTATCCACGCGTGCCCGCCGTGCAATGTCAGCGATGACGAGATCGCCGAGGGTCTGGCAATTCTGGATGCAGCCCTGGATGTGGCCGACGAGCACGTGACCGCCTGATTAGGGGGATCAATACCCGGTCGGATGCTGGGCCAGCAGGAACAATACGAACCCGAGGCAGGCCAGCAGGTTCAGTGCCACCAAGATCGCGCCTGCCACCATGAGCCAGTGCAGCAGGCGTCGACGCATGCGGCCCCGTGTGGCGCGACGGTCCGCATCAACGGTGGCAGTCGCGACGAGTGCGAAACTCACGTCGACGAGCTCGTCATCGGTGGCCGCTTGGCCGTCGGCGATTTCGCGAAGCCGCGACGCCGGAATCTCGACGCCGACCGTGCTGAACCGTCGGCTGAGACGGCGAAGGCTGACCGGTTCGGTGGTCAACCGCACGGGACTCGGCCGAGCTGTCATAGTTCTCGGACTCTAGTTCGCATCCACCGGTTCTGTCCTGAAAACCGCATCTATGCTGACGAGATCTGTCAGGTAAAGGAGCCATTCATGACACGCACTATCGAACACGGCAAGCGGACCGGCTACGCCTCCCTCGGTGCCGGCGGACTGAGCCAGGAATCCTTCCCGATGCGGCTGTTTCTCAAGGGTGCCGGCAAGCACTGGAACCCGGCCGACATCGACTTCAGTCAGGACGCGGCGGACTTCGCGGCGATGACCGACCGCGAGCGCGAGTACACCACCATGCTGGCTGCGCAATTCCTGGCCGGCGAGGAGTCGGTGACGCAGGATCTGCAGCCGTTCGTGGCGGCGATGGCCGCCGAGGGCCGCTTCGCCGACGAGATGTACCTGACCCAGTTCGTCTACGAGGAGGCCAAGCACGCGCTGGCTTTCCGGCTGTGGTTCGACGCGGTGGGCGTGACGTCGGACCTGCACGAGTTTGTCGAGTCCAATGAGCCGCTGTCGGAGATCTTCACCCGCGAACTCCCGGAGAGTCTCTATGCACTGCAGTTCGACCCCGGACCGGTCAACCAGATCCGCGCCTCCGTCACCTACAACCATGTGGTCGAGGGGTGCCTGGCACTGACCGGCTACTACGGCTGGAACAAGGTGTGCAACAGCCGGGGCATCCTGCCCGGCATGCAGAAGGTCATCAAGCACATCGGCGACGACGAGCGCCGCCATATGGCCTGGGGCACCTTCACCTGCCGCCGTCACGTCGCCGCCGATGACGCCAACTGGCAGGCGGTCACCGACCGGATGGGCGAGTTGATGGGACTGGCGGTAGGCAGCGTGTCGTCCGGTACCGAGAGGTTCGGGGACGACCCACCGTTCGGCATCGACGCCGACGAACTGGCTGCCTACGCCGCAGACAAGCTCACCCGCCGCCTTGGCGCCATCGAGTCCGCCCGCGGCGCCGATCTGTTCCTGATCGACCGCGACGCCTCCCCCGAGGCCCTCGAGGAGCAGTTCCACACCGAGGATCAGCTGACGCTGGCGGGTTAATTGCGCACCGGGGCGCGGCGTCAGAAGAGGCCGCTGATATTGCCGCGGGCGTCGACGTTGATGTGCTCCGCGGCCGGTACCTTCGGCAGCCCCGGCATGGTCATCAGGCCACCGGCAACGACGACGACGAAACCTGCTCCTGCCGCGAGTCGGACTTCGTCAAGTTCGACCGTGTGGCCGCTGGGCGCACCCAACGCCCGCGGGTCGGTGGAGAACGACATCTGAGTTTTCGCAATGCACACCGGTAGACGTCCCCACCCGGCATTGAGGTCATCGATCTGGGCACGGACTCCTGCGCTTGCGGTGATGTCTGCCGCGCCGTAGATACCGGTGGCGACCGCCTTGATTTTGTCCCACAGCGCCATGTCGTCGGGGTAGACGTAGCGATGTTCACCATGATTGTTTTCTACCGCAGCAACCACGGCTTCGGCCAGTGCCTCCGCGCCAGCGCCGCCCTGCGCCCAGTGTCGGGCCACCACCGCCCGACCGCCAAGGCTGGCCACTTTGGCTTCAATCAGTTCCAGTTCCGCCGGGGTATCGGCAGTGAAGTGATTGATGCACACCACGGCGGGCAGGCCGTACTGCGTGGTGATGTTCTGATAGTGCCGCTCAAGATTGACCAGACCGCGTTCGATGGCACCGAGGTCTTCCTGATTCAGGGCATCCAATGCCGCGCCGCCGTGATACTTCAGGCCCCGGGCAGTGGCGACCAGGACAGCGGCGCGGGGCTTCAGGCCCGCTTTGCGGCACTTGATATCGATGAATTTCTCGGCACCGAGATCGGCGCCGAATCCCGCCTCGGTGATCACGTAATCAGCGAGTTTCAGCGCCGCGCGTGTCGCTGATACGCTATTGCAGCCGTGCGCGATATTCGCGAACGGCCCACCGTGAACGAAGGCCAGATTGTTCTCCAGCGTCTGGACGATGTTGGGCTTGATGGCGTCTTTCAACAGGGCTGCCATCGCGCCGTCGGCCTTCAGATCGCGTGCCCGTACCGGTTCGCGTTTGCTGTTGAAGCCGATCACGATCTCGCCGATACGCTTCTTGAGGTCGGTGATTGACGTGGCAAGACAGAATATCGCCATCACCTCCGATGCCACGGTGATGTCAAAACCGCTTTCCCGCGGGTAGCCGTTCGCGGTGCCGCCCAGCCCGACGATGATCTCGCGGAGCGCGCGGTCGTTCATATCCAGCACGCGCTTCCAGGTGACGCGACGCGGGTCGATGTCCAAGGAATTGCCGTGCTTGATGTGATTGTCGACCATTGCCGCGAGTAGGTTGTGGGCTGCGCTGATGGCGTGGAAGTCGCCGGTGAAATGCAGGTTGATGTCTTCCATCGGGACTACCTGGGCATAGCCGCCGCCGGCTGCGCCGCCCTTGACACCGAAGCAGGGCCCGAGCGAGGGCTCCCGCAGACAGATGATGGTGCGCCTACCCAACCGATTCAGCGCATCGCCAAGGCCGACGGTGGTGGTGGTTTTACCCTCACCGGCCGGCGTCGGGCTGATGGCCGTCACCAGAATGAGCTCGCCGTCGGCGCGGTCCTGCAGGCTCTCGATGTACTCAAGAGACAGCTTGGCCTTGAAGTGGCCGTAGGGTTCCAGGTGTTCGGCGGGGATGCCGTACTGCTCAGCTAGGTCGAGGATGGGCCGCTTGAGCGCTGCCTGCGCGATTTCGATGTCGGACATCGCTCGTTACTCCTGTTGGCTGTTCCCTCACCACGGCGTGCGGCGGGCTCGTCTGACGGGGCGAACTCTAACATCGGCCGCGCTCCCGACCCGGCCGGTCACACCACAGCCAGCTAGGGCTCCACCACCACCTTGATCGCGCCACTGGCGCGGTCGGCGGCCACCCGGAACGCCTCCGCGGCATCGGCCAGTGGGAAGCGGTGGGTGATGACGGTGGCCGCGATCTCAGGATTGGCGGCCAGCGCCGCGGCGGCCAGGGCGAACTCGTGGCCGCCGGCGCCGTTGTCGTAGCAACTGCAGCCGACCATGGTCAGTTCGTTCATCAGGAACGCCATGCCCGGCACTTTGCGATCACCCTGGGCGAATCCGGCCATCGCGATCCGTGCGCCCGGCGCAGCGTGCCGCACCGACTCCGCCAGTGCGGAGTCGGTGCCGGCTGCTTCGACCACCACCTCATACTCCCCGTGCGCAGTGCCGGCGCCGAGACGCTCCCCGGCCTCGCGCTGGTGATCGTGGCGCGCCTGTAGGTCGACATCCAGGCCAAGGGCGCGCGCCGCCGCCACCGCCATCAGGCCGATGCTGCCACCGCCGACCACTAGCACCCGCTCCCCCGGCGCAGCCGAAACCTTCTGCAGCGCATGCCAACTCACCGCTAACGGCTCGACAAGCGAGGCATCAGAGACCCCAAGTCCGTCCGGCAGCGGCACCAGACAGTCCTGCGGCACCGCAACCCGCTCGGCCAGCCCGCCGTTGAATGCCGCGCCGATGATCCCGTGCCGAGCCGATCCCCGGCAGCGCTGCGGATGGCCGATGCGACACTGGTCGCAGTCCCCGCACCGCACCGTCGGCTCCACACAGTAGGCCCGGCCGTCGAGGGTTCCGGCGATCTCGTGTCCCAGGGTGGTCGGCAGGTTCCACCTCAGCAGCGTCAGATCGCTGCCGCAGATACCGACCGCGCCGACCTCAAGGAGCGGCCAGTCGCCGTCCGGTTCGTCGACCTCGACCACGGTGGGCTCACCGCCGATGGCCCGCACTGCGCGCATGGCACTTCTCCCTGTCCGTTGGATCCCTGTCGGTTGGATCCCTGTCCTGCCTATACTGCGCCGATGGAGTGCGATTTCGTCATAGTGGGTACCGGATCGGCCGGAGCGGTGCTCGCCAACCGGCTGAGCGCGGATTCGCGAACAAACGTCGTCGTCCTAGAAGCCGGACCGATGGACAAGGATAAATTCATTCACATCCCGGCGGCCTTCTCCAAACTGTTCCGCAGCCCGGTGGACTGGGATTACCTCACCGAGCCGCAGAAGGACGTGGCGGGACGCGAAATCTATTGGCCGCGAGGCAAAATGCTCGGCGGGTCGTCGTCGATGAACGCGATGATGTGGGTGCCCGGCTTCCCGGCGGACTATGACGAGTGGGCGCAGCATGCCGGCGAGGACTGGGA
>JAPLAO010000214.1 GCA_026393245.1 Mycobacterium sp.
TATTCACCACGTTGAGCACCTATCTGCGGTTCAAGGAACTCGAATTGCGCTACGCCCGACTGGCCCGGGCGATCGCACTGGACGGAGCCCGGACGCCGAAGGACTAAAGCGTCCGGACGCCGGAGAGCTAAGACGCCCGGAAATACTCGACGGTGCGGCGCACACCGTCCTCGAGGTGGACGGCGGCCCGCCAACTCAGCACCATCTCGGCTTTGCGGGCATCCAGGCTGGACCGCTTCAGGTCACCCAACCGGGCCGGAGCGGACTGCGGTTCGTCGGGGGCGCCGATCACGCCCGCCACCACGGAGTGCAACTTCCGGTCGCTGGTCTCCACGCCGGTGCCGATGTTGAACCGCTGCCCTGAGCCGGGGTTGCCCGACGCGCGCACGAAGGCGTCGACGACATCGTCGACGAAGACGTACGAAGGCGTCGACGACATCGTCGACGAAGACGTAGTCCCGGGTGTTGGAGCCGTCGCCGAACACCACGGTGGGCTCACCGGCCAACAGGGCCTTGACAAAGATCGCCACCACCCCCGCCTCGCCGTGCGGATCCTGGCGTGGCCCATAGACATTCGACGGCGCGATATGCGAACAGTCCATTCCGTGCAGATTCCGAAACGTATTGAGATAGATCTCCCCGGCAACCTTGCTCGCCGCATACGGCGATGCCGGATCGGTCGGTTCGGTCTCGCTGGTCGGGTAATTTCGCGGCACGCCGTAGACCGACCCCCCGGACGAGGTATGAACCACCTTGCGCACACCGGCCAGCCGGGCGGCTTCGGCCACCCGAACGGTGCCCACGACATTGACAGTCGCGTCGAATTGCGGATCCGATACCGAACGCCGGACATCGATCTGGGCGGCCAGGTGGTAGACAACCTCGGGCTTGGCTTCGGCCAGCAACCCGATCAGGTCGGCGCCGACGATATCGGCCTCGACGAATTCGAACGCACCATGGGCGCGGGCGCCGTCGAGATTGGCCACCCGACCGGAACTGAGATCGTCGATGCCGGTGACGGTATGTCCGTCGGTGAGCAACCGGTCGACCAGTGTGGAGCCGATGAAACCGGCCGCCCCGGTGACCAGTGCGCGCATCCGGCCACCATACCGGTGGCGCGGCAGGGCCCACCCGTACAGTCGAGACGATGTCTGTTCGGCCGACCGCGGGTGTGTCAACGGTCGCCGCGGTGGCCGCGGCGCTGATCGGGTTGCAGTTGATCCTGCGAGCGGTCCTGGCGTTCGGCGGATATTTCTACTGGGACGATCTGATCCTGGTCGGCCGGGCCGGAACCCAGCCTTTGCTGTCGAGTGCGAATCTGTTCACTGATCACGACGGGCATGTCATGCCGGCGGCCTTCCTGCTCGGCGGTGCGATCACCCGGCTGGCGCCACTCATGTGGGCCGGGCCCGCGGTGAGTCTTATTGTGTTGCAACTGATCGCATCACTGGCGCTGCTGCGGACATTGCACGTAATCCTGGGATGGCGTCCCGTATTGCTGGTACCGCTGATTTTCGCATTGTTCACCCCCCTGGGTGTGCCGGGGTTCGCCTGGTGGGCGGCGGCATTGAACTGTCTGCCAATGCTGGCTGCGCTTGCTTGGGCATGTGGCGACGCAATCACGCTCGTACGCACCGGCAAGCAGCGCTACGCGGCCACCGGCACACTGGCGTATCTGGTCGGACTGCTGTTCTTCGAGAAGTCCGCCGTGATCCCCTTCGTGGCTTTCGGTATGGCCGTGTTGCTGTGCCACGTGCACGGAGATTCCGGGGCGTTGCGGGTGGTCTGGCGCCGGGGGCTGCGACTCTGGGCGGCAATGCTGGCGTTGACTGCAGTGTGGGTGGTGCTCTACGTGGTGGTGGTCGATCAGCGACGCTGGAGTTGGGATCTGGTGATGACGTGGGATCTGTTGCGGCGCTCGGTAACTCACGGAATCGTGCCCGGTCTGGTGGGTGGACCGTGGGTGTGGCAACGCTGGGCGCCGGCATCGCCGTGGGCGGTGCCGCCGGTTGCGGCGATGGTCCTCGGCTGGCTGGCCCTGATGACGGTGGTGGCAGTGTCGATGCTGCGCAAGCGGAACATCGGAGTCCTATGGCTGGCTGCCGTCGGATACGTGATCGCCTGCCAGGTACCGATCTATCTGATGCGCTCCTCTGAGTTCACCGCTCTCGAGTTGGCCCAGACATTGCGCTACCTCCCCGATCTGGTGGTCGTGCTGGCGATTCTGGCCGCGGTCGGTTTCTGTGCCCCCAACCGCCCAAATACACACTGGCTGAACGCATCCGCGAGACGGACCGCGATTGTGGCGGGTCTGTCCATAGTGTTCGTCGCCAGCAGCCTGCTGTCGACGAGGACGTTCCTAACCAGTTGGCAGGACAACCCGACAAAGGCCTACCTGCAGAACGCGGTTCGCGGATTGGCTGCTGCCAGGGCGGCATCATCAGCGCCGCTCCTCGACCAGGAAGTCGACCCGCTGATTCTGCAGCGGGTGGTCGGACCGGAGAATCTGGCCAGCCACATGTTCGCTCTGATTGAGAACCGTCCCAACTTCGCCGACTCCACCGATCAGCTGCGGATGCTGGACACCTCGGGTCACCTGGTCGATGCGAACGTGACGTGGGTGCGCCGGATCGTGCCGGGGCCTGCGCCACAGTGCGGCTATCTGGTTCAACCGGACGTGCCGGTGCGGATGCCCCTGGACGGCCCCCTGCTGCCGGCCGACTGGACCGCCGAGATCAACTATCTGGCCAACACCGAGGGAACCATGACGTTGGCGCTGCCCGCCGGGCCGGAAGCCCGGGTGGCGGTCCGCCCCGGCCTTAACCGGGTGTTTGTTCGGCTTTCCGGCGCCGGCGATGCGGTCACCGCAACCTCCACCACGGCCAGCCTGACGGTATGTCTGGCCTCCGGGCCGGTGGGCTATCTGGCCCCGCGCTGACGTCTCGCGGCTATACCGCCTCGTCAAGTAGACGCATCTGCCCGATGATCTCCAAGACCTCGCGGTGCACCTCGCGGCCGGCCATCGTTGCCGCCACCGCCGTCATCTGGATCGCCACATCGCGATCATGGCTGAGCAGATGACTGGCCGCCGTCTCGACGATGTCGGCGAAGTGCGCGCGCAACACGTCCTCCACCCGGGACAGCACGAATTCGGCGTGCGCCAGGGGCACACATCGGCGGAGCAGGCGGAAGACCTCCGCGTCGACCCGGCGGTAGAACCGCTGCGCGAGGATTCGCTTCATCAGGTCGATTCCGCCGTCCTGGCGCAACACCGTCTCTTGGGCAGCGAGGTCGGAGACCATCGGCTCAGCCCAACTCATGCCGCGCTGAACGACTCGCCGCGATAATTCGACGGCGACCACACCGGCGATCGGATGTGCGAGGGCGGCCATATCGGCCACATCAATGGTGTCGGACACGGACTGGGGCGGGGTTGTCTCGAACATGGGAGTCATCATCCCAGGGGGGTATGACAAGTTCCGCGAAACAACCCCGGACGCACTGATGCCCCCCGGGAATTCCCGGGGGGCATCAGTAACCGGCTAGGCCGGCTCCAACTTAGGCCGCGATGCGGCTGTGCTCGACGTGTCCCTCGACGGCCTCGAACTCGGGGTCGTCCGCGAAGGACTTCAGGCGTGCGATCTTGTAGATCAGCAGGCCGTAGAGGCACTTGGCCAAGATGTCTGCCAGCGAGTAGCCGATCTGCTTGCCCACCCATGCGTCTGCTCCGGTGCCACCGAAGTAGATGGGCAGGAGGTAGGCGATCGGGTACACACCCCAGGTCGCGAAGAGCAGGATGCGTAGGTTGCTGACGGTGCTCTTCACCGATTCCGGCTGACGGTCCAGCGACTTGGTCAGCTCGACGAACAGCACGTAGAGGATGTAGAGGAAGGGAATCGTCGACAGCAGGCCCCAGACGTTGCGGGTCATGTTGTCGCCGCTGATCTCACCGGGATAGCCGAGTGCGATCATGAGTGCCGAGGCGGGAATCAGTCGAGCCAGCAGCGAAGCCTGCAGCTTCTTGGCCAGCGCCAGAACAACCACCAACTCGGTCAGCAGCAGCGGCACCGTGAGGAGCCAGTCAACGTAGCGGTAGCCCTCGTTGAACGAGTATCCCACTGCCTGCGAGTACATCCCTTTGCCACCGACTGCGTCAGTCGTGAACGCCTCGTTGAACGAGTTGAAGATGCGGAAGTAGTGGTAGGCGGCGATGCCGGTCACGGTCGCCGAGATCACTAGGGCCTGCCGGTAGCGGGGCAGTACCCGCCGCTGCGATGCCAGCAAAAA
>JAPLAO010000240.1:0-19516 GCA_026393245.1 Mycobacterium sp.
CTCCGGTACCGGTCAGCGTCAGCACGATCTTGGTCGGATCATGCATTAGCAAATCCGGTGAGCGGTCAGCGATTTCGGATCCGACGACGCCCAGGCCCGGCACGGTGCGAAAGCGAACCCGCGCCTCGTTCGCGAGGCGGATTGCCTGGCCCAGCAATTCAGTGCCGCGCTCGGCGAGCAGATCACGGGCCAGGTCGATGCTGGCCAGAATGGCGCCCGACGGACTCGTGGTGTGCAATCCCTCGAATGCGGCGTCGAGGCGTTCGAGGTCGATGCGCTCGCCCTGGGCCAGCACCATGGAGGATTGGGTGAAGCCGGTGATGTGTTTGTGGATGCTGGTCACCAGGACGTCGGCCCCGGCCGCGATCGCGTGCGGTGGCAGATCCGGGTGGAATCCGAGATGGGCGCCCCAGGCGGCGTCGACCGTCAGCGGGACACCGTGCGCGTGCGCGAGTTCGGCGTGTGCGGCAACGTCCGAGACGCCGCCCACATAACTCGGCTCGACGAGCATCACGGCCTTCGCGTCGGGGTGCTGTTTCAGCGCCTCGGCGACGCGGCTGACCGGCATACCGGCGGTCAGGCCGGTTTGCTCGTCAACATCGGGGCGAATCCACACCGGCACCAGGCCGGCCAGAACGATGCCGAAGAACAGTGATTTGTGGATTGTTCGGGCCACGATCACCTTGTCGCCGGGCTTCCCTACCGTCAGGCAGATCGCCTCGTTGCCATGCGAGGAACCCTGTACCGAAAAGCCGCACCAGTCCGCACCCCACAGGCCCGCGGCCAGACGTTCCGCCGCGACGAGTCGCTTGGTCGAGGCGTGGCGATCCTCAACACCGCCGTAGTGCGGGACGTCGAACGCCAAGAAGTCGTCGATCAGGTCGGGATTGCGTTTGTGGCCGGGCACTGTGAATGGTGTGCCCGCATTGGCCAGAAAATTGCGGTACGCGTCGTATAGCGGCGTGTTGCCCATCGTGGCGGTCCTCCAGCGATCGGCCGCAGGAGTGGTCGGCGGCGTCTTTTCGGATGCGAACGAGAGCCGCCCAGCCGCCGTATGCGCGGGCAGGGCCCTGTAGAAACGTGTTCTGTTAGCTTAGCCCTCCGAAGGCCGATCGGAAGGACGCGACCATCAACTCTCACCTCGCTGTCCTCGCCTCGCTTGCATTCGCGATTTTCCTGAGCCCCGAAACTCTGGTTCTGGGACTCGTGGTCGCCGGCGACAAGAAGGCGCCGCAACTGGCTGCCATCGCGTTTGCGATCGGTGCGGTTCTCGGTATCGCTTTCGCCACCGGAATCGGTCTGTGGATCGCGCACGCATCCGGTACGGGTACTCACACCCCTCACCATGGCTGGCCGAGTTTCGTCGTCCGGGTGGTCATCGCCGCCGCGCTGGTGACGCTCGGCACCCGGCGCGCGGTGAATGCGTTGCTGCGCAGGCCGATTCCAGATCTTGCCAAGTCTGAAAGCAAGCCCGGCAGGGCCCGCGCCGCGCTGACCCGGCGCTTCCCGGCACTGGATCTGAAGGCCGATCTGCCCGTCTCGCGACGCGTTGGCCGTGCCGGCCTTGCCGGTTTTGCCGTGTGCGGGCTGCACCCCAAGGTGTTCCCGATCGCCATCGCCGCGGGGCACCAGATCGTCCAGATCGACAGGCCAGGTGAACGCGCTCTGGGCATCGCGCTCTTCGCGGTGATCGCGGCGATTCCCGCGCTACTGCCCGCGGTGATCGACGTGGTCAAGCCCGGCGCGACGGTGGGTATCAAAGACGCCTACGAGCGGATCATGAAGGTGCACGGACGCCGGATCGGCGCGCTGCTGCTGTTGGGTGCGGGCGCTTTCGTCGGCTACGACGCGTGGCGCGACATGCCGCGAAGGTAGCGCCCGTCTCATCTCGGTCGGAGAGAAGCCACCGCACCGCGGACGGCTTCGATGCGCTTGTCTAGTGAGCCCGCAACCGGCAGTACCGGCAGTTCGGTGTGATCGGCGAAGATCGTTGCCAGGATTCGCTGGGATTCGGTGCGGGCGTGGACGCCGTCACGCTGCGGGTCGGGCTGCCAGGGAAAGTCGTCCTGGCACCACACCACCGAGGCGCTCTGTGCCGTCCACTCCAGCGCCTGCGGCAACAGCGATGCATCGTCGTAGTACTGGATGCTGTAGACGGCAGTCATGAGCGGACCACTGTCCGAGACCACCCAGGCCTGCCCGGTCAGATCGGCAGCCAGCAGTGCCGATACCTCCGATGCGCGGTGCGCGGCCAGCACGGTCGCCTGCTCGGCCGAATGGGGGACCCGCCCCTGCTGGCGGACCCAGGTTCGTAGGAATTCCCCGACGACGACTGCCGGCAGATCCTCCCCGAGCGCGGCCGCCAACGTCGACTTGCCGGTCGATTCCCCGCCCACGACCGAGACCAGGCCGACGCGCACGGGCTCAGGCACGGGCTTCCACCGGTGCCACCGGAGCCTGGCCTTCCGTGCGTAACGACCATGCTCGCCAGCCGGTCACGGCCATGGCGATGAGCACCGCGTAGAACAGCGAGGTGAAGTAGAGCCCCTGGCTGGCGTAGAGCGCCGCACCGACGACGTTCACCACGATCCACATCGGCCAGGTCTCGGTCTTCTGCAGCACCATCAGCAGTTGCGCGGCCAGCGATCCCACCAGCATAAAAGCGTCACCCCAACTGGCCGCCCCGCCGATGCTGCGCAGCAGCGGCGCTGCCAGTGCCCACAGCACGACAACGCCGGCGGCGCCGATCAGGCGGTGGGCCCGGGTGAGCCGGCCTGGCACCCGGACACCCTCTCGGCCCCAGGAGAACCAGCCCCAGATCGCCGCGACGATGAAGATCAGCTGCATCGCGGCGGAGGCGAACAGGTCGAACCCGAGGAACAGCCAGCCGTACAACAGGCTCGACACGAAGTAGAACGGCCACGTCCAGCGGGTCCCGCGGATGCTGAGGCCGACGGCGAGCAGAGCCGTGATCACCGAGGCGAATTCGAGGACGGTGACGTCGTAGTTCCACACCCTGAAAACCACAGTCATGTTCCGACGCTCCCTACCCGGCATTACCCGGACGGTTGTGCGGTCGGCGACGCCGTATGCCACCTTCTCAGACCGGTTGCCCGGACTCCCGCGGTTGTTATCCCTGAGATACAGGCTAACGGGGAATGAATCCGAGAGGGCGGCGGTTACCCCTACTGACACTTGAGCCGAATAGACTCAACTGTTGGTTGACAGCACTGGCCGTCTCCAGCAAGCTTGAGTCTGGTTCGCTCAGATCAGAGAGAAACACCTAGTAGGAGGAATACAACATGGCTCGTGCGGTCGGAATCGACCTCGGGACCACCAACTCTGTCGTCGCGGTTCTCGAGGGTGGCGAGCCCGTCGTCGTCGCCAACTCCGAGGGATCGCGCACCACACCGTCGGTGGTCGCATTTGCGCGTAACGGTGAGGTGCTGGTCGGTCAGCCCGCCAAGAACCAGGCGGTGACCAACGTCGACCGCACGATCCGGTCGGTCAAGCGCCACATGGGCACCGACTGGTCCGTCGAGATCGACGGTAAGGACTACAACCCGCAGGAGATCAGCGCTCGAACGCTGCAGAAGCTCAAGCGCGACGCCGAAAGCTACCTCGGTGAGGACATCACCGACGCGGTTATCACGGTGCCCGCGTACTTCAATGACGCCCAGCGCCAAGCCACCAAGGAAGCCGGGCAGATCGCCGGCCTCAACGTGCTGCGCATCGTCAACGAACCCACCGCCGCGGCCCTGGCCTACGGCCTGGACAAGGGCAATAGCGAGCAGACCATCCTGGTCTTTGACCTCGGCGGCGGCACCTTCGACGTCTCCCTGCTCGAGATCGGCGACGGTGTGGTCGAAGTCCGCGCCACCTCCGGGGATAACCACCTCGGCGGCGATGACTGGGACGACCGGATCGTCGAATGGCTGGTCGATAAGTTCAAGGCCTCGGCCGGCATTGACCTGACCAAGGACAAGATGGCCATGCAACGGCTTCGTGAGGCCGCCGAGAAGGCCAAGATCGAACTGAGCTCCGGCCAGAGCACGTCGATCAACCTGCCCTACATCACCGTCGACGCCGACAAGAACCCGCTGTTCCTCGACGAGCAGTTGACCCGGTCGGAGTTCCAGAAGATCACCCAGGATCTGCTCGACCGCACCCGGGCGCCGTTCCAGCAGGTCGTCAAAGATGCTGGCATCTCGGTGGCCAACATCGACCACGTGGTCTTGGTGGGCGGCTCGACCCGGATGCCCGCAGTCACCGACCTGGTCAAGGAACTCGCCGGCAAGGAGCCCAACAAGGGCGTCAACCCCGACGAAGTGGTCGCAGTCGGTGCAGCACTGCAGGCCGGTGTGCTCAAGGGTGAGGTGAAAGACGTACTGCTGCTTGATGTTACGCCGCTGAGCCTGGGTATCGAGACCAAGGGCGGGGTGATGACGAAGCTGATCGAGCGCAACACCACCATCCCGACCAAGCGGTCGGAGACCTTCACCACCGCCGACGACAACCAGCCGTCGGTGCAGATTCAGGTGTACCAGGGTGAGCGCGAGATCGCCTCGCACAACAAGCTTCTCGGCAGCTTCGAGCTGACCGGTATCCCACCGGCGCCGCGCGGCGTGCCCCAGATCGAGGTCATCTTCGACATCGACGCCAACGGCATCGTGCATGTCACGGCCAAGGATAAGGGCACCGGCAAGGAGAACACGATCAAGATCCAGGAGGGCTCCGGCCTCTCCAAGGAGGAGATCGACCGGATGATCAAGGACGCCGAGGCGCACGCCGACGAGGACCGCAAGCGCCGTGAGGAGGCCGACGTCCGCAATCAGGCGGAGTCACTGGTCTACCAAACCGAGAAGTTCGTGACCGAGCAGCGGGTTGCCGAGGGCGGCTCGAAGGTGCCCGAGGACACCCTGGCCAAGGTCGACGATGCCATCGCCGAAGCCAAGACCGCCCTGGGTGGTTCGGATATCGGAGCGATCAAGTCGGCCATGGAGAAACTGGGCCAGGAGAGCCAGTCCCTCGGCGAGGCCATCTACGCCTCGGCGCAGGCCGAGCAGGCGGCCAGCGGCGGATCGTCGGCTGACGATCTGGTGGACGCCGAGGTCGTTGAGGACGATCAGGAGCCCAGGTGACCCACCCGGATCAGGATCGGGAACGCGACGAACCGGTGACCGTCACCGACAAACGTCGCATCGACCCGGAGACCGGCGAAGTGCGGGACCCCGGCGGGCAGGAGCGAAGCGACTCGGGATACGGACCCGGCCCGGCCCCCAGTGGGCCGGCGCCGGGGGTCTTCGCGGGCGAGACAGCGGAGGAGGCCGACAAGGCCGCCGAACTGCTCGGTGATCTGCAGCGGGTGCAGGCGGACTTCGCCAACTACCGCAAACGCGCTCTGCGCGAACAGGAGTCGGTCGGCGAACGTGCCAAAGCCGTGGTCGTCAGCCAACTGCTCCCGGTGCTCGATGATCTTGAACGGGCCCGCAGCCACGGTGACCTGGAGGCCAGTCCGCTGAAGTCGGTGGCCGACAAGCTGGTGGCGGTACTCACCGGGTTGGGTCTGGCGGCGTTCGGTGCCGAAGGTGAGGAGTTCGACCCGTCGCTGCACGAGGCCGTGCAACACGAGGGTGATGGCTCCGCGGAGTCTTCTCAGCTGGTCATCGGCCACGTCATGCGGCAGGGCTATCGCATCGGCGATCAGGTACTGCGGCACGCGCTCGTCGGCGTGGTCGACACGATCGCACCCGACGACGACGCAGAATCAGATCAGTAATCGACACGAGGAGGTGACGCGGCATGGTTCAACGGGATTGGGTTGAAAAGGATTTCTACAAAGTGCTCGGCGTCTCCTCGGATGCCAAAGACGACGAGATCAAGCGGGTCGCTCGCAAACTTCTCGCCGAGAACCATCCCGATCGCAACCCGAATGACCCGGCTGCCGAGGAGCGGTACAAGGCCATCGGGGAGGCCAAGGACGTTCTGCTGGATCAGGCCAAGCGCAAGGAGTACGACGAAACCCGCCGGATGTTCGCCGGCGGCGGCTTCGGCCGCCGTTTCAGTGGTGGCGGCGGTGGCTTCAGTGCCGGCGATGACGGCACCGCGGGATTCAACCTCAACGACCTGTTCGGCCAGGCCGGTCAGGACGGCGGCGCGAACATTGGCGACCTGTTCGGCGGCCTGTTCGGCCGCGGTGCCGCGCCCCGACCCAGTCGGCCGCGGCGTGGGAAGGATTTGGAGACCGAGACCCAACTCGACTTCCTCGAGGCCACCAAGGGTGTGGCGATGCCGTTGCGGCTGACCAGCCCGGCGCCGTGCACCAATTGCCACGGCAGCGGGGCACGGCCGGGCACAAGTCCTAAGGTGTGTGCCGGTTGCAACGGTTCAGGCGTGATCAACCGCAACCAGGGTGCGTTCGGCTTCTCCGAACCGTGCACCGACTGCCGGGGTAGCGGTTCGCTGATCGAGAATCCGTGCGATGAGTGCGGCGGCACCGGCGTCACGACCCGCAACCGAACCATCAACGTGCGGATTCCGCCGGGGGTGGAGGACGGCCAGCGGATCCGGCTGGCCGGTCAGGGTGAGGCCGGCCTGCGGGGTGCTCCGTCGGGCGACCTGTACGTCACCGTTCATGTGCGGCCCGACCGGGTATTCGGCCGCGACGGTGACGACCTGATCGTGTCGGTACCGGTGAGTTTCACCGAATTGGCCCTGGGCACAACGCTTTCCGTTCCAACTCTGGACGGCAAGGTTGGCGTGAAGGTTCCCAAGGGCACAGCCGACGGACGAATCCTTCGGGTACGTGGTCGCGGTGTTCCCAAACGCAGCGGCGGCAGCGGAGACCTATTGGTCACCGTCAAGGTATCGGTGCCGCCCAAACTCGAGGGTGAGGCGCTCGAGGCGTTGGAGGCCTATGCCGCTGCCGAGCAGGAAAGCGGGTTCAACCCGCGCTCCGGGTGGGCGGGTAACCGGCCATGATCGCGGACCCCCGCGATAGCGCCCGGACGTTCCTGATCTCGGTGGCGGCAGAGTTGGCCGGGATGCACGCTCAGACGCTGCGCAACTATGACCGACTCGGGCTTGTCAGCCCTGAGCGCACCGCCGGCGGGGGACGACGCTATTCCGAACGCGATGTGGAGTTGCTCCGCGCAATCCAGCGGCTATCCCAGGACGAGGGTGTGAACCTCGCCGGGATCAAACGGATCATCGAATTGAGTAATCAGGTTTCAGCGCTGCAGTCCCGGGTCGAGGAAATGTCGCAGCAACTGGCGTCGGTGCGTACCGGTCCGCGCCGGGAACTTGCACTGGTACCCAAGAACACGGCCGTGGTCGTCTGGCAGCCGCGGACGCGGTTCGACCGCGCGCGGCCCTAGCTGATTGGGCGCGGCCCTAGCTGACCCGGACGGTGAACTTCGCGACGGCAGGCCGGCCCGGAACCGCGACGGTGTAACCGCCCCTGCGCAGCGCGTTGGTGGGGGCGGCCATCGGCTCAATACCGACGACGTCGTCGTTGCTGGGAGCGAAGATCTGCACCGCCGGGAAGCCGCTGTCCATGGTCACCTCGATGCGGCGGCCCCCACCGGAGAGTGCGAACGTCGCGCCCTGTGGAACTTCGTCGAATCCGTCGTCGAAGGTCTTGTCGCCCAACTCTTCCGACATCGCGGGCCATTCCTCGGAGGCTCCGGTCGGGATGCCCCAGTTGTCCACCGGTAGGTGCCGCAGCGGGGGAGTCTCCAGTCGCCACTGCGAGCGCGGGACATCCGGGATGGTCAGGTAGGGGTGGAAGCCGAAGCACAGCGGCACCGACGCCGACGTGGTCGGGGTCACCGTCGTCTCGATGGACAGCGCCCGGTCGGCCAGCGTGATGTCGAGCGTCACCACATGCGGGAACGGGAAGCTGGCCAGCAGTCGGGGCTGGCCGCCGTAGTCGAGGTCGGCGATCACCCGGTTGTCCTCCTGCTCGGTGACCAGCCAGCCGGGGTAGGCGGCGAGTACACCGTGGATGACGAGACCGTGCTCATCGGATCGCGCGCCGCCGACGCCGGGCGTCAGGGTCACCGCGCCGCCGTCGACCGCGTAGCCGTTGGCACTGAGCCGGTTGGCCCACGGGTAGAGGATCGGGATGCCCATCGTCTTGCCGGTCGTCAGATAGGCGCGCAGGCCTCGGCGTTGGCCGAGCAACTCGACACCGCCGTCGGACAACGAGGTGCAGATCATGCCCGCGGACGGTACGAACGTCGCGGTGAGGGCGGACGACGGATCTTTGAGGACGACCGAGGGCAGTTGAGCCATGGTCGGATTGTGCCACGAATGCCCCGTGGTTGACCAAGCCCACGATCGGCCGATCTAGCGGATCGGCGAATTGAGTATGCCGTCGCGCCGTGCGCGCGGGAAGTTCGCCATCACCCGCTCGATCATGGCGCTGTAGGCGGCCCCGTCGTTAAGGATGTCCTGGCGATTGAGATGCCGCAGGAACGCGTCGATGCGGCATTCCAGCGACCAGTCCCAGTAGTCACGACGGGTGTAGGCGGAACACAGGAACTGCCACGCGATGGTGTCGATCTCCTCAGCCGCAACGGCTTTGGTCTTCACTCGCCCCCCCGAAATCTTCCCCGTGAAGACTATCGCACCACATCCGCCGCTGGGAGGGGCCAAAGTCACCGAAGTGGCCTCGCTACAGAGCGTGAATTCCCTTATACAGCAGGGCCAGACCGATGACGACGAGGATCGTGCCGATCAGGCCCGCATGGTTTTCCTCCATCCAGGTCTTGATTCTGTTCAGCGGTGCGTCAAGGCGGTCGCCGGCGACCAGTGCGCCCAGCACCGGAAGGGCCACCGAGGACACCGCGATGGCGGTGAACAGGGCCACTGCTCCCCAGGTCTGCGGGGCCGGCAATTCGGCGGTGCCGATCACCGCTCCCGCGGCCGCGCACATGAAGAGGACCTTGACGTTGGCGACCGCCAGAGCGATCGCGGCGCCGAAGGCACGGCCCGGCCCGAACGATGTCATCGACGTCATCCAGCGCGGGAGGCGGGCCGAGCGGTGCCGGGTCAGCCAACGGTAGAGGCCCCATCCGATAAGGCCCACGCCGATGGCGATGCGTACGTACGGCGTCCAGGTGGGAGACGTATTGGATGTGTTGGAAAGTCCCGAGGCGCCGACGAAGACGGCGGTGAGTGCGGCGATGCCCAGCACCCAACCCGTCAGGAATGCCACGCTCGTCGGCCGCGGCCGCGACGTGTGCAGGACGAGGATTCCCGGGATGATCGAGAATGGCGAGAGCGCGATGATCAGCGCCAGCGGAATCAGTTCGGCAAGGGTTGATCCCACTTCGCTCACGGCGCAAACCTAGCAACCCGGTGCCCGGCGCAGAGTCCCGGCCGGGACCCAGTGCGTCACTGCTTTCTGATCGGTGCCGAAGCTGATCTCGTAGGTGACCAATCCCCACCAGTCGCCCTGCTCGCATAGGCCCCAGCAGCTGAGCCGGCCGAGGACGATGCGGTGCATCTGCAGGCCGTGCGGTTGATAGCGGCCGACCCGGTGCGGGGGTCGGGGAAACAGCGCGGCCAGGTCGACCAGGACCGGCACCGGTGGCCGCAGCGGCCGCAGCGGCGGACGGACCGGCTGGCCGTTGTAACCGATGGAAGCGAGATCACGCGGCACCCCTCCACCATATGTCGATCATATGTTCGATACCATCCCTTCGCGGGCGGACGCGAAATCGCACAAATCTGCCATTGGGGGTGCGAGTTTGTGTCTGCTCGGCACACCTGTCCTTTGGCTCTATCGCCGCCACCGCCTCGTTCAGTAAACTTGAGCGGAACAGACTCAAGGATGACGGTGTTGTAATCCTGGACGAGCTTTACCACTGATAGGGCTGTCCCACTGATAAGGAGGTGTCGTGGACTCGTTCAACCCGACCACGAAGACCCAGGCGGCCCTGACCGCCGCTCTGCAGGCCGCCAGCGCGGCCGGCAACCCGGAGATCCGGCCCGCCCATCTGCTGATGGCGCTCCTCACCCAGACCGACGGTATCGCCGGACCGCTGCTCGAGGCGGTCGGCGTCGACCCCGCGACCATCCGCAATGAGGCGCAACGCCTTGTCGACCGGCTGCCGTCCAGCAGTGGTGCGACTTCGCAGCCGCAGCTGTCGCGGGAATCCCTCGCGGCGATCAACGCCGCCCAGCAACTCGCCACCGAGATGGACGACGAGTACGTCTCCACCGAACACCTGTTGGTGGGCCTGGCCGGTGGGATGGGTCGCTCGGCTCCCGCGGGCAACTCCGATGTCGCGAAAATTCTGACCGGCGCGGGCGCATCGCCGCAGGCATTGCGCGACGCATTCACCAAGGTGCGCGGTAGCGGCCGGGTCACCAGCGCGGACCCCGAGGCCACCTACCAGGCGTTGGAGAAGTACTCCACCGACCTGACCGCCCGGGCTCGGGAGGGCAAGCTCGATCCGGTTATCGGGCGCGACAACGAGATTCGCCGCGTCATTCAGGTGCTGAGCCGTCGCACCAAGAACAACCCCGTGCTCATCGGCGAGCCCGGTGTCGGCAAGACCGCCATCGTCGAGGGCCTCGCCCAGCGCATCATCGACGGTGACGTTCCGGAAAGCCTGCGGGACAAGACCGTGGTCTCCCTGGACATGGGGTCCATGGTGGCGGGCGCGAAGTATCGCGGGGAGTTCGAGGAGCGCCTCAAGGCCGTGCTCGACGACATCAAGAACTCGGCCGGCCAGATCATCACGTTCATCGACGAACTGCACACCATCGTCGGCGCGGGTGCGACCGGCGAGGGCGCGATGGACGCCGGCAACATGATCAAGCCGATGCTGGCCCGCGGCGAGCTTCGAATGGTCGGCGCCACCACGCTCGAGGAGTACCGCAAGTACATCGAGAAGGACGCCGCCCTGGAGCGTCGTTTCCAGCAGGTCTTCGTGGGCGAACCGTCGGTGGAGGACACCGTCGGCATCCTGCGGGGTCTGAAGGACCGCTACGAGGTGCACCACGGTGTCCGGATCACCGACTCGGCACTGGTGGCGGCGGCGACGCTGTCGGACCGCTACATCACCAGCAGATTCCTGCCGGACAAGGCCATCGATCTGGTCGACGAGGCCGGATCGCGTTTGCGGATGGAGATCGACTCCCGCCCGGTGGAGATCGATGAGGTTGAACGCCTGGTGCGGCGCCTCGAGATCGAGGAGATGGCGCTGGCGAAGGAAGAAGATGCCGCATCCAAGGACCGCCTGGTGAAGTTGCGCGCGGAACTGGCCGATCAGAAGGAAAAGCTCGCGGAACTGACCACCCGGTGGCAGAACGAGAAGAACGCCATCGACATCGTCCGCGGCCTCAAGGAACAGTTGGACCATCTGCGCGGTGAGTCCGAACGCGCCGAACGTGACGGTGATCTGGCCAAGGCAGCTGAACTGCGCTACGGCCGGATCCCGGAGATCGAGAAGCAACTCGACGCGGCACTGCCGCAGACCCAGCCCCAGGCCAACGTCATGCTCAAGGAAGAAGTCGGGCCCGACGATATCGCCGATGTGGTGGCGGCGTGGACCGGCATCCCGGCCGGCCGGTTACTCGAGGGCGAGACGGCCAAGCTGCTGCGGATGGAGGACGAACTCGGTAGGCGGGTCGTCGGTCAGCGCAATGCCGTCCAGGCGGTGTCGGATGCGGTACGCCGCAGCCGGGCCGGAGTGGCTGACCCCAACCGGCCGACGGGATCGTTTCTGTTCCTCGGACCCACCGGTGTCGGCAAGACGGAGTTGGCCAAGGCGCTGGCCGATTTCCTGTTCGACGATGAACGCGCGATGGTCCGGATCGACATGAGCGAATACGGCGAAAAGCATTCCGTCGCAAGGCTTGTTGGCGCCCCTCCCGGCTATATCGGCTACGACCAGGGCGGCCAGCTCACCGAGGCGGTGCGCCGTCGGCCCTACACGGTGGTGCTGTTCGACGAGGTCGAGAAGGCCCACCCGGACGTGTTCGATGTGCTTCTGGCCGTGCTTGACGAGGGCCGGCTCACCGACGGTCAGGGCCGCACGGTGGACTTCCGCAACACCATCCTCATCCTGACCTCGAACCTCGGTTCGGGCGGCAACACCGAGCAGGTGATGGCGGCGGTGCGGGCGGCGTTCAAGCCGGAGTTCATCAACCGGCTCGACGACGTGCTGATCTTCGAGGGCCTCAAGCCCGACGAGTTGGTGCAGATCGTCGACATCCAGTTGGCTCAGCTGCAGAAGCGGCTGGCCCAGCGGCGCCTGGATCTGCAGGTGTCACTGGCGGCCAAGGAATGGCTGGCCGAGCGTGGGTTCGACCCGGTCTACGGGGCGCGGCCGCTGCGGCGGCTGGTCCAGCAGGCCATCGGCGACCAACTCGCGAAGCTGCTGCTGGCCGGGGACATGCACGACGGCGACGTGGTGCCGGTGAATGTGTCGCCGGACGGCGAGGGCCTCATCCTGGGCTGATTTCGCTCGCGCGGCAATGGTGACCCTGTTGTGACCTGCGGGGCCTCTTGGCGAACGGCATCCAACAGTTACGCTACGTCCGATGGTTCCCTTCTGGTTCACGCTGTCCGCACTCTGCTTCGTGGGTGCGGCCGTACTGCTGTACGTCGATATCGGGCGACGCCGTGGCTTGGGCCGGCGCCGCAAGTCGTGGGCGCGTTCACACGGGTTCGACTACGAACAGCAATCGACCGAGATCGTCGACCGCTGGAAACGCGGTGTGATGTCGACCGTGGGTGAGGTCAGCGGCCGCAATGTGGTGCTCGGCCAGATCCGCGGCGAAGCGGTGTACGTGTTCGATCTTGAGGACGTCGCCACCGTCGTTGCGTTGCACCGCAAGGTCGGCACCAACGTCGTGATGGATCTGCGCCTCAAGGGCGCCAAGGAACCACGGGAGAGCGACGTCTGGTTGCTCGGCGCGATCGGCCCCCGGATGGTCTACTCCAACAACCTCGACGCCGCCCGCCGCGCCTGCGACCGCCGGATGGTGACCTTCGCCCACACCGCGCCGGATTGCGCCGAGATCATGTGGAACGAGGAGAACTGGACGCTGGTGGCCATGCCGATCTCGGCGAGCCGCGGCCAGTGGGACGAAGGCCTGCGCACGGTCCGGCAATTCAACGACCTGCTGCGGGTGCTGCCGCCCATCCCGGCGCAAGCCGCC
Organism: Mycobacterium sp.; assembly: GCA_026393245.1. GTDB lineage: Bacteria > Actinomycetota > Actinomycetes > Mycobacteriales > Mycobacteriaceae > Mycobacterium. Next base: position 13,180 of record JAPLAO010000240.1, read on the forward strand.
GCCGCGCAGTCGGCCGCCCGGCGCAGAGCCGCCCCGGGCCGTCCGCAGGCACTCCCCCCTGGCCGCAGCGAGGCGCCGCCGATCCTGGCGCCCCGCACCACCGGCACCCAGGCACCCAACTACCAACTGTGACGCTTCGCGCGAGCCGATAGGGTGGCGGGGTGTCTCGCCCCGTAGCTCTGATCACCGGTCCCACGTCGGGCTTGGGAGCCGGTTATGCACGACGATTCGCGCGCGATGGTTACGACCTCGTGCTCGTCGCCCGCGACGTCGACCGGCTTGTTGACCTCGCGGCCGAACTACGCGCGGCCCACCGGATCGACGTCGAGGTGCTGCCGGCGGACCTGTCGGACGCCGGCGACCGGGACAAGGTCTGCGTGCGACTGGCCGCCGGAGTGCAGGTGCTGGTCAACAACGCCGGATTCGGCACATCCGGTGAACTGTGGTCCACCGAACCTGCCGTGCTGCAGCGTCAACTCGATGTCAATGTCACCGCGGTGATGCACCTGACGCGTGCCGCGTTGCCTCCGATGCGGGCTGCCGGCAGGGGATCGGTCATCAACATCGCCAGTGTCGCCGGTCTGCTGTCCGGCCGCGGATCGACGTACTCCGCGTCGAAAGCCTGGGTGGTGTCGTTCTCCGAGGGCTTGGCCAATGGCTTGACCGGGACCGGGGTGGGCGTGCACGCGGTGTGCCCGGGCTTCGTGCGGACCGAGTTCCACCAGCGTGCCGGTATCGACATGGCGTCCATACCGGGGCCGCTGTGGCTCAGCGTCGACGATGTCGTCGACGAAAGTCTCGCCGATGTGGCCAAGGGCACGGTGGTGAGCATTCCCGGTGTTCAGTACAAGGTGCTCACCACGGCCGGAAGGCTGGTTCCGCGCCGACTGGTTCGCGAATTGACCAAACGAATAGGACGTGGCCGTGACCGCACCTGAACTCAACGTTGCCGACCGCACTGAACTAGCCCGACTGGTGCGCCAACTGTCCGTGGTGTTCGGTCGCGTCACGCTGTCCTCCGGTAGGGAGGCCGACTACTACGTCGATCTGCGTCGCGCGACACTGCACCATCAGGCCGCACCGTTGATCGGCCGGTTGATGCGTGAGCTGACCGCCGACTGGGACTATGTGGCCGTCGGCGGGTTGACCATGGGCGCCGACCCGGTCGCCTGCGCCGTGATGCACACGCCGGGCCGGCCCATTGATGCATTCGTCGTCCGCAAAGCCACCAAAACCCATGGGCTGCAACGACTTATCGAAGGCGCCGAGGTGGCCGGTAACCGGGTCCTGGTAGTTGAGGACACCAGCACGACCGGCGACTCGGCGCTGACGGCGGTGAATGCAGTTCGCGAGGCGGGCGGGACCGTCGTGGGTGTCGCCACTGTCGTTGACCGGGCCACCGGCGCGGCCGCGGCGATCGAGGCCGAAGGCGTGCCCTACCGCAGCATCCTCGGACTTGCCGAACTCGACCTGCCGGAGCAGTGACGAAACGGGCCCGAGGCGGTGAGTTCCCGGAACTGGATGAACCGGAGTCGGAACTCGATTGGGACGAGGTCGTCGACGTCATCTGTGTGGGCACCGATCCCGGTCCGACGGCGCAGGCGATCTCGGGTGTCCAGTGCGGCCGACGGGTACTCGCCGTCCTGCGGCCGCAGACCTGGGACGTCGATACCGCCGCCTATATCGCAGAGATGACCGCGGACCTGACGCTCCCGGAATCGCGCGTGCACTTCCCGCTCACTCATGCACGGCCGGCCGAATCCGAACCCGCCCGCGGACGCGTGATCGACACGTTCATCGGCGCGCACCTGCGCGACTGGGCGGCGCACTGTTGGGCATCGCCGTTCGGGGTTCTCTACACCGACCCGTTCGACATCGACACGACGCCGATGATCGCCGCCGACGGCCTGCGCATCGAGGCTGCCGTCGTCGGCACCTATCGGCCGGACCAGCCGCTGACCGACTGGCTGCGCGCCCAGGCCCGCGACCATGACGTCCAACCGGATCCCGGTGTTGCCCTGCAACGTCTGATCATCGAGTACGGCCGGGTGGCCGGCGCGGAATTCACGACCTCCTCGGGACCGCTGTTGGTGCGGGCACTTGACGGGGTGGCGTTGCCGACGCCGCAGGCCGAGACCGACGCCGCCCAACCCGATCTGGGTGCTGTGGAACTTGAGGTCGCCATCGTCGGACGTCCGGCGGGCCGATTCGGCCACGTCGAACTACTGGGTCGCGTCGGGTTGGGTCGCGTCGGGTTGGGGCGCGTCGAGTTGGGTCGCGTCGGGTTGGGATGCGTCGGTGTCGCCGAGGGGGAATGACCGAAACCGTGAACCCTGAGCGCCGGACGGATTGGGTCCGTAGATGGCCAGCATGCGGGCGTACCCGTGGGCGAGGTAGCGGCCGAGGTGACCGCCGCGCACCACCGCGGCATCGCCGGGTCGCAACGTCACCGATACCCCGTCGGACTCGATGACGAGTTCGCCGGCCAGCAGGTAGGTGGTCTCGTCGTGCGGGTGCAGGTCCTCCCACCCCTGACCCTCGAGTTCCCACTCGTGGATCGCCACATCGGTCCACGCGGCACCGGGGGCGTCGGTGTCATGGTCGGTGAGGGTCGCGCATCCGTTTCTGCGGCCACCGGCGTCGGGCGTCAGTGTCACTCGTGGATAGCGGACGAGTCCGGCCCGCGCGTGGTCAGAGCCCATTGCGCCGAGGCTACCCTTCCCCCATGCCGACTGATGGGCCGACTGATGGGCCGACTGATGGGCCGACTGATGCGCCCGAACCCGGCCCGACCGAGTGGGCCACCGGAGGGCCGGGCGTGGGCCCCTGGCTCAGCACCCGGGGCGGACCGGTCCCCGATGACGAGCGATATGACCCCGAGTTACTTGAGCACGGCGACGGCCGCAATGTCGTTGACGCATATCGGTATTGGCAGCGCGAGGCGATCATCGCCGATATCGATCAGCGCCGGCATTCGCTTCACGTGGCGATCGAAAACTTCGGCAATGACGCCAACATCGGGGCGGTGGTGCGCACCGCCAACGCCTTCGCTGTCGACACCGTGCATATCGTCGGCCGCCGGCGCTGGAACCGCCGCGGCGCCATGGTGACCGACCGCTATCAGCGACTGCTGCACCACGACAGCACCGAGGATCTGCTGGAATTCGCTGCCGGGGCCGGGCTGACGGTGGTCGCCGTCGACAACATCCCGGGCGCGGTGCGACTTGAGGAGACCGTCCTGCCGCGCGAATGCCTGCTGATTTTCGGTCAGGAGGGGCCTGGCATTTCGGCGGCGGCGGGATCCGGTGCGGCGCTGACGGTGTCGGTCGCCCAGTTCGGATCCACCCGCAGTATCAATGCCGGTGCGGCCGCCGCCATCGCCATGCACGCCTGGATCCGGCAGTGGGCCGACCTTTCCCGGGCCTGGTAGGGCAGGATGCCATCGTGAACCAGCAGTGGACGAATCGCGCGGCCAGTGCCGAGGCTGCCATCGCCAAGCGGCACCTGCGGCGGCTGTGGCAGTTGCCCGCAACCCAACTCGGTGTGGTCGGGTGGCCGCCCAGCCGCAAAGATCTGGCCTTCGGCACCTGGCATTACTGGTGGCAGGCCCATCTGCTGGACACCCTGGTCGACGCTCAGGTGCGCGATCCGCGACCGGAACGCGTGGAATCCATCAGGCGGCAGATCCGCGGCCAGCTCGCGCGCAACAACGGCCGCTGGACCAACAGCTACTACGACGATATGGCGTGGCTGGCGTTGGCGCTGGAGCGAGCCGGCCGATTGGCCGGTGTTCCGAGCCCGCGGGCGCTGACGACGTTGGCCGCTCAACTCATCAACTCCTGGGTGCCTGAGGACGGCGGCGGTATCCCCTGGCGCAAACAGGACCAGTTCTTCAATGCCCCGGCCAACGGCCCGGCGGGCATCTTCCTGGCCCGCTATGACAACCGGTTGCGCCGGGCTGAACAGATGGCCGACTGGATCGACGCGACCCTGATCGACCCGGAGACCCATCTGGTGTTCGACGGTGTCAAGGCCGGGTCTCTGGTGCGCGCCCAGTACACCTACTGCCAGGGCGTCGTGGTGGGCCTGGAGACGGAGTTGGCCGTGCGCACCGGCGATGAGCGGCACGGCGCCCGGGTGCGCCGGCTGGTCGCCGCCATCGCCGAGCAGATGGCTCCGGAAGGCGTCCTCAAGGGCGCCGGCGGCGGCGACGGCGGACTGTTCGCGGGTATCACCGCGCGCTACCTCGCACTGGCCGCCACCGAGTTGCCCGGCGATTCCGGTGCCGATGCCGCGGCGCGCGCCACCGCAGGCCACATGGTGCTCGCCTCAGCCCGGGCGGCCTGGGACAACCGTCAGGACATCGACGGTCTGCCACTGTTCAGTGCCTTCTGGGATCGGATAGCCGAGGTTCCCCGCGCCGATGCGGAGGCGGCAAAGTTCGTCGAGGGCACGGTCATCGAATCCGCCGCACCCGAGCGTGATCTGTCGGTTCAGGTGTCGGGGTGGATGCTGATGGAGGCCGCGAATGTCGTCGCGCAACATCAAGGCGCGCAAGCGAATTAGCCGATCTTGCGCCTGCGCAGCAAGTTGCGGCCGACCGCGGTCAGGCCGGGCAGGACCGACAGGAACACGATCAGCAGGATCATCAACTCGATGTGGCTTTTGACGAACGGCACGTTGCCCAGGAAGTAGCCCAGCAGTGTCACCCCGGCACCCCACAGCACGCCACCGATGATGTCGAAACCGAGAAACAACGGGTATCGCATTGTGGACACCCCGGCCAGCACCGGGGTGAAGGTGCGCACGATCGGCACGAACCGGGCCAAGATGATGGTCTTGGGTCCGTGGCGTTCGAAGAAGGCGTGTGACTCGCTCACGTAGCGCTTCTTGAACAGCCGTGAGTCCTCTTTGTCGAACAACGCGGGCCCGATCCGTCTGCCGATGAAGTAGGCGCATTGATCGCCCAGCACCGCCACCACCGAGGCGCTGACGGCCAGTACCCAGATGTTCACCGGGGGATTCGGTGTAGCTGCCAACAGTCCGCCGGTGAACAGCAGCGAGTCGCCGGGCAGCAGCGGGAACAGCAGGCCGGTCTCGATGAAGACGATGATCAGAATGCCGGGCAGTACCGCCGATGCGAACATGCCGCCCTCGCCGAGCCAGTACATCGGATCGAGGATGTTAGGCATAGCCAGCGTGGTGGTGATCATCAGCGATCAAGATACCGGTCGGCCGTGCCGATACCCTGGGGCCGGCTGTTTGACATACTGCGGGAAGAAATCCCGATCGCCGGAGAGGACGTTCCATGCCTATCGCCACGCCCGAGGTCTACGCGCAGATGCTGGACCGCGCCAAGGAGCACTCCTTCGCGTTTCCGGCCATCAACTGCACCTCGTCGGAGACAGTCAACGCCGCGATCAAGGGCTTCGCCGATGCCGGCAGTGACGGCATCATCCAGTTCTCCACCGGTGGAGCCGAATTCGCTTCCGGGTCAGGGGTGAAGGACATGGTCACCGGTGCGGTGGCACTGGCCGAGTTCACGCGGGTGATTGCCGACAGGTACCCCATCACCGTGGCACTGCACACCGATCACTGCCCCAAGGACAAACTCGACACCTATGTGCGCCCACTGCTGGCCATCTCCACGGAGCGTGTCGCCAAGGGGCTCAACCCCCTTTTTCAGTCGCATATGTGGGACGGCTCGGCTGTGCCGATCACCGAGAACCTGGCCATCGGCCAAGAACTGCTGAGGATTTGCGCGGCGGCCAAGATCATCCTCGAGGTCGAGATCGGTGTGGTCGGTGGCGAGGAGGACGGCGTCGAGGCCGAGATGAACGAGAAGCTCTACACCAGCCCGGAGGACTTCGAGAAGACCGTCGATGCGCTCGGGGTGGGGGAGAACGGCCGTTATCTGCTGGCGGCCACCTTTGGCAATGTGCACGGCGTTTACAAGCCGGGCAACGTGAAGCTCAAGCCGGATGTGCTTGCCGAGGGCCAGCGGGTCGCCGCCGCGAAACTCGATCTGGCGCAAGGGGCTCAGCCCTTCGACTTCGTGTTCCACGGCGGCTCCGGATCGTTGAAGTCGGAGATTGAGGACGCACTGCGCTTCGGCGTGGTGAAGATGAACGTCGATACCGACGCCCAGTACGCATTCACCCGGCCGATCGCCGGGCACATGTTCGCCAACTACGACGGGGTCCTCAAGATCGACGGCGAAGTCGGCAACAAGAAGGTCTATGACCCGCGCAGCTATCTCAAGCTAGCGGAGGCCAACATGGCGGCGCGAGTCTTCGAGGCGTGCAATGACCTGCACAGCGCCGGCCGCAGTGTGTCA
>JAPLAO010000240.1:19569-31860 GCA_026393245.1 Mycobacterium sp.
CGAAACTGCGGATCGACGTCGTAGCCGGATCCGAGGCCATGTACGAGGTGACGTTGGCCTCGGCGTGCTCGCCGTTGACGATCACTTCGTCGACGCTTGCCACCACCGGGTACTGCTTGGCCGCCGATAACTTGGCATAGGTGTCGGCCCAGTCGCGATCGTCGTAATTGACGTAGTTGTCCCGGGTTTGGCCGCACGTCACAGTGCGCAACGTCGCGAGATCACCTTTCTGAACAGCGGTGTCGAAGGTCGAAATGGCCGACCGCACCATGTCCTCCTGAGACACCTTCGACGAGCCGATGAACCTCAGCACAATCACCCCGAGGATCACCGTGGCGGCCAGTACGCCGGCCGCCAGGATCAGCGGGAGCAGCCACGGCGGCCGGCGCCGTGATGGCCGCTGCGGCGTGATGACCTGCGGGGCGGCGGTGCGTGGCCGCGGATCGGTGACACCGGAGGCACCAGTGGCGATGAATTCTGTTTCGGCATCGGGTACCCGGTCGATGATCTGGGTCGACCCCGCGTCGAAACCCGGTGCGGTGTAACGACGTTCGCCGGTGGCGGTGTCCGCGGGTTCGGTGGCGTCACCGATCTCGATCACTTCGGTGACTGGATCGGTGTCGCGGTCGTGATCGGTCCCGGACGGGTTCGACATTTCTCGACCCTATCGGGTGGGAGTGCCCCGGCGATCCATGACATCCTGATGCCCATGACATCTTTCGGCGATCTCCTGGGACCCCAACCCGTACTGCTACCCGGTGATCCCGAGGCTGAAGCCGCTCTGGCGGCCGGCGAGAGCCCTGCCGTCGTGGCCGCCGCCAACCCCACCGCCTCGGTGGCCTGGGCGGTACTGGCCGAGGAAGCCCTGGCCGACGACAAGGTGATCACCGCGTACGCCTACGCCCGCACCGGCTACCACCGCGGTCTCGATCAGTTGCGCCGCAACGGATGGAAGGGATTCGGCCCGGTGCCCTACCGTCACGAACCCAACCGGGGCTTCCTTCGGTGCGTCGCCGCGCTGGCCCGGGCCGCCGACGATATCGGCGAGACTGACGAGTTCGGCCGGTGTCTGGATCTGCTGGATGACTGTGATCCGACGGCCCGCGCTGAATTCGGCCTCTAGGGCTAGCAGTCGGCCTGCCCTGGGCATTCATCGGCCGATCCGGGCGGCTCAACCTGGACGGTGGCATGTTCCAGTCCGCGCGCGGCCAGCACCGCCCGTGCGTCGTCAAGGACGCGGTCTGAGCGCCCATTGCTGGTCAGGTGTGCGGTCGCCATATCCTTGCCCGGCACCAGGGTCCAGACGTGCAGATCGTGTACCTCGGTGACGCCGTCCACCGCCGCCAGCGCCGAGCGAAGTTCGTCGACGTCGATGTGTTGCGGTGAGGATTCCGACAGGATCCGCAGTGCCGACCGGGCCAGGGAGATGGCCCGCGGCAGCACCCACAGCGCCACCAGCACGGCGACCACGGTATCGGCGTAGGGCCAGCGGGTCGTGACGGTCACGATGCCCGCGATGAGCACCCCGATGCTGCTCACCGCGTCGGCCATGACCTCCATGTAGGCACCCTTGACGGCCAGGCTGCCCTCCGCATCGGACCGAAGTAGCAGCACTACAGCAACATTGGCCGCCAGCGCCAGCAGTGCCACCAGGATCATCGGCCGCCCGGGGACGTTTGATGGTTCGCCCAGCCGGTGGAACGCTTCGTAGACGATGAACGCCGCGACTCCCAACAGCAGTACGGCGTTGGCCACCGCGGTGAACACCTCGGCGCGGTGCCAACCGTAGGTGCGGGCCGCCGATTTCGATCCGCGACGGGCCAGTAGCACCGCCGTCAGGCCCATGAACAGCGCCACCACGTCGGTCAGCATGTGGGTAGCATCGGCCAGCAGGGCCAGCGACCCGATGGCTAACGCCGTGGTCAGTTCGATGGCGAAGAACGCGGTGAGGATCCCGGCCGCGATGACCATCCGGCTCACCCGGGAGTCCCCGCCGCCGTGGCTGTGTCCTGCGCCCATGAAGGGAAATCTACTTCAGGACAGCGTCAACCCCAGTGTCCATTAGCCCCGTGCCCGTCAGGTACCAAAGTCTCTTGCTGGCCGATTCACGCGTCCGTATCTTGGAGGCCGGTGCGGCAGCGGCGAGGGGGTCCGCTGCCGCACTTCATTTTCAGGCCCCCGGTTTTCAGGCGCCCGGTTTTCAGGCGCCCGGTTTTCAGGCCCCGGTTTTCCGGCCTCAGAGCCAGGCCGACCAGAACCGAGTCAGCTGGCCGCCGAACATGGCCAGGTCGGCGGACACCCCGGACAGGTCGAAGAACCAGAACACGATCTTGAAGAACCAGCGGTTCAACGCCGGTGTCATCAACACGACGATCAGAATGATGAACCCGAATTGCCGGACCGGTTCCAGGGAACGCCGGGTGGCCGGACTCAGGTGGGGCTCCAGCGCGCCGAAGCCGTCCAGTCCGGGGATCGGCAGCAGATTGAGCACCAGTGCGGTGATCTGCAGGAAGCCCAGGAACGCCACGCCGGCCCAGAACACCGGATGATTCGGGTCCCAGAACACTCTCGTTGCGACCAGCAGCAGTACCCCCAGCACCAGGTTGGCGCACGGGCCGGCCAGGCTGACCAGGGTGCGTTGACGCGGCGTCATGAGCTCGGTGCGGAGGTAGACCGCGCCGCCGGGCAGACCGATACCGCCGAGGGCGATGAACAGCAACGGCAGGCCCAGCGACAGCAGTGGGCTGGAGTACTTCAGCGGATTCAATGTCAGGTAACCGCGCATCGCGACGTCCTGGTCGCCGAAGCGCCACGCGGTGTAGGCGTGGCCGAACTCATGCAGGCACAGCGACACCAGCCAGCCGGCGATGACGAAGAGGAACACTCCGATGTACGCCGACGTCGGCGTCGACCGCCCGGCCATCCAGGCGATCACACCACCGACCGCGGTGAGGCCGATGAGGGCCAGGAAGATCGGGCTGGGGCGCACCTTCTGGTGCAGCGGAAGAACGCTCACGGCAACGAAACTACCCCGGTGTCAGATCGGGATGAATCCCAGTTCTGCAGCGACCTGCCGTTGCGCTCCGTCGCGCGAGGCGAACGCTCGCGGCTCGCCGGCCTTTAACAGCGGCGGGACGACGATGGTTGCGACCGCCAGATGCCAGGCGTCCATTGCCCGCAACGCATGTCGGCGCACAAGTAGCAGGGCCTGTTGCTCCACCTGATCCTGAGGTGCGCCCAGCACGATCACCGGGCCGGCGAGGTCGCCGTCCAGCAGTTCCAGCAAGCCCTTCTCGTCGGCGCGCCCACCGCGGGCAGCCCGCACCAGCGCGCCGGATACCTCAATCCTCGTCCAGGTTCCGGTGACGGTGGCGATGTCGGGGTTAGCCAGCAGCGCGGCGGCCTCATCATGGCCGTCCTCATCGACCAGATAGGCGCGGGCAAGAACCGACGAGTCAACGTAGGCGATCACGGGCGATCACATCCGGTCGCGTTCCTGCCGAAGCAGATCATCGACCATCGCGCCCGTGCCACGGGTCGACTCGATGATTCGCCGGCGGCGTGCAACCCCCGCCGGGTCTGCGTTCACGGGCCGCAACGTGCCCGACGCTGCCGCGGCAGCACGCACTTCTGCACCGCGATCACCCCCGTCGGCGTCGGCAGCCGCGTCGAGGATCTCAGTCGCGACGGCATTGACGCTACGACCCTCGCGGGCAGCCCGCGCAACCAAACGCCGGTGAATGTCTTCAGACATCCGAAGCAGAACCTGTTTCACCAGACGATGCTATCACCGCAAGTCTGGGTGATAGCTTTCTTCGTCAGCCGACCCGCAGCCAGCCCGTCGTATGCCGGTAGAACGTCGACCGTTTCACCTCGCGCGGCCCCGCTTCGCCGTCGCGCACCACCCGCGCGCCGGTGGTGCCCAACTGGACGGCGCGGCCGGCCAGCCACCGTCGTCGACCGCCCGTGACCGTCGCGCGGAGCCCCGGCATCGCCGCTGTCGGCTCGATGCGTACACCGGCAACCTCACCGTCGAAGAGCACCGCGTCATCCACCACGGCCTCACCCCGCAGGGCGCCTAAGCCCTCGGGCGGCAGCCACAGCGCTCCGCCGACCACAACGGTCGCGGTGTCATCGCGGATCAGCGGGGCGCGGCGGGCTACCCCGCTCACGGCACGGCGCGCACCCCGGCGGCCCGGGACGTGGGCGACCTCGATGTCGAGGCGTTCAGCTCGCATCAGCCGGGTCAGCACCACGGCCAGGTCGGCGTCGGATCCGACGACGATCACCCGCCGTGCGTCCTGGATCGCCGCGTCGATCCCGGCGGCGCCGTCGGCCGTCGGCAGGGAAGCCAGCGCATGTGGCAGCCGGCGATCTCCGAAGCGAAGCACGACGATTCCGATTTCGATCAACGACGCTCCTCGCCCGGCTCCGATAGGGTGACTCCCCGGCTGGAGACAATATGCCAGGAGCGAAGCGGGGTTAGGTCATGCCGGCAATCGTCCTCATCGGAGCCCAGTGGGGCGACGAGGGCAAGGGGAAGGCCACCGATCTACTCGGTGGCCGTGTTCAGTGGGTGGTGCGCTACCAGGGCGGCAATAACGCCGGCCACACCGTGGTTCTGCCGACCGGTGAGAACTTCGCGCTGCACCTCATCCCGTCGGGCATCCTGACGCCCGGGGTGACCAACGTGATCGGCAACGGTGTCGTCGTCGATCCCGGTGTGCTGCTCACCGAACTTCGTGGGCTCGAAGACCGCGGTATCGACACCTCGCGGCTGTTGATCTCCGCCGATGCGCACCTGTTGATGCCCTATCACGTCGCCATCGACAAGGTGACCGAGCGCTATATGGGCAGCAAGAAGATCGGCACCACCGGCCGCGGTATCGGGCCGTGTTATCAGGACAAGATCGCCCGGATGGGTATCCGCGCCGCCGACGTGCTCGACCCGGACCTGCTGGCCGCCAAGATCGCGGCCGCGTGCGAGTTCAAGAACCAGGTGCTGGTCAAGATCTACAACCGCAAGGCGCTCGATCCCGATGACATCGTCGAGACTCTGCTGGCTCAGGCCGAGGGCTTCTCGCATCGGATCGCCGATACCCGACTGTTGCTCAACAACGCACTCGAAGCCGGCCAGACCGTGTTGTTGGAGGGCTCCCAGGGAACTCTGCTCGACGTCGATCACGGCACCTATCCGTACGTGACATCGTCCAACCCCACGGCCGGCGGTGCGGCGGTGGGCTCCGGCATCGGGCCCACCCGCATCACCACGGTGCTCGGCATCCTGAAGGCCTACACCACCCGGGTCGGGTCTGGCCCGTTCCCCACCGAGCTGTTCGACGCAAGCGGGGAGTACCTGTCCAAGACCGGTGGTGAGATCGGTGTGACCACCGGCCGACGACGGCGGTGTGGCTGGTTCGACGCCGTCATTGCCCGCTATGCGACCCGGGTCAACGGAATCACCGACTACTTCCTGACCAAACTCGACGTGCTGTCCAGTCTGGAGACCGTTCCGGTGTGCGTCGGCTACACGATCGACGGCAAGCGCACCGACGACATGCCGATGACTCAAAGTGATATCGCCCGCGCCGTTCCGATTTACGAGGAGTTGCCGGGTTGGTGGGAGGACATCTCCGGCGCGCGGAACTTCGACGACCTTCCGGCCAAGGCCCGCGACTACGTGCTGCGGCTGGAAGAGCTTGCCGGAGCGCCGGTTTCGTGTATCGGAGTGGGCCCGGGCCGGGATCAGACCATCGTGCGCCGCGATGTGCTGGCGGCCAGGACCTGATGTCAGAAGAAGACCCACACACGCTCGATCCCGACTACGACAAGCATGGCGGCTTCCCCCGATTTCAGATCATCGACGAGCCCTCGGGTTTCGGCCGTTTCGTCACGGCCATGCGTCGCGCCCAGGATCTCGCGGTGTCGGCGGACGTCACCGACTGGGATCTTGCTGCGGATCGTGTCGAGGACCTGATCGCCTACCTGGCGCCGCACGAGGTCGCGGGTGGGATGGCGCCGGCCGGGCGGGTTGCGGGCCTGCCGGGTGCGGGCAGCATCCTGATGCCGCCCTGGGAGGTCCGCCGATTCGACGCCGAGATGGTGGAGATCGGCGTGCAGTTCAGCCGCTACCACGTGGGCGGGAACGATGCCGTGCACGGCGGAATGGTGGCGATGATGTTCGACGTGATGTGCGGCATCATCATTCACGCCATCGGCCGGCCGATCAGCCGCACCGCGTTCCTGCATGTCGACTATCGCAACATCACCCCGATCGATGTGCCGCTGACGGTGCGGGGCTGGGCCTCGACGATCGAGGGCCGCAAGACTTTCGTCAACTGCGAACTCACCGGCGCCCGCGGGACGATGCTCGCCGAGGCCAACGGTCTGATGGTGCGTCTGTTGCCCGGCCAGCCGTGACAGTTCCTTCGGCGTAGGCCGACAAGTGCGAAACTAACCGGATGGCGACCAAGACACCGCATAGCCTCACCACCCCCCGCGCCGCCGCGTTGGCCGGTGTGTTATTCGCACTACTCTTCGGCGCGGTCATTATCCTGATCCGATCGTCGCTGCCTGAGGGGGCACAACCGGGTTCGCAGTGGGTCGACACGGGCAGTGACAAGATCAAGCTCGCTTCAGAATTGATGCCGTTCGCCGGCATCTGCTTCCTGTGGTTCATCGGTGTGGTGCGTGCCAATCTCGGGCAGTTCGAGGACAAGTTCTTCGCCACCGTGACCCTCGGCAGCGGACTACTGTTCCTGGCGATGATGTTCGTCTCCTCCGCGGTGGGCGCCGGACTGGCCGAAAGCCAGCACTACGCCGGTGGCGACTCCGGTGTGGGGATCTTCGGCCAGATGCTGTGGTTGAAGCTGTCCAAGACCTACGCGATTCGAATGGCATCGGTGTTCATGATGTCGCTGGCCACGATTTGGTTGCGGACCGGGCTGATGCCGCGCTGGCTGGTGGCACTCAGCTACGCAGCGGCGCTCACCCTGATGATCGGTGGGGACACCACCATGTGGCTGACGCTGGCGTTCCCGGTATGGGTCTTGATCGTCAGCGTGTTGTTTCTGGTTCGGGCCGGGGCGTTTGAGGGCCACCGGGAGGACTGAGCGGAATCGCGTCGGTCCGCTCGATGTCGTCGGCGCGGAAGGCCGGCCACCAGATCGCCGGTCCGATCAACGTGAACAGTGCTGGGATGACGACGGTGCGCACGACGAAGGTGTCCAGCAGGATGCCCAGGCCGACGATGATGCCCAATTGGGTTAACGCGATCAACGGCAGCACACCAAGCACGGCGAACACCGCCGCCAGCACGATGCCGGCACTGGTGATCACCGCGCCGGTCGCCGAGACCGCGCGCACGATGCCCCCGCGGGTGCCGTACATCGGCGTCTCCTCCTGGGCCCGGGTTACCAGGAAGATGGTGTAGTCCACACCGAGTGCCACCAGAAACAGGAACGCGAACAACGGAGTCGTGTTGTCCAATGCCGGGAAGCCGAGCAGGTGCACGCTGACCCAGCCGCCCAACCCGAGTGCCGCCAGCGTCGACAGTGTTGTCGTGGCCACCAGCACCAGTGGTGTCAGCGCCGCCCGCAGTAGTACGTACAGCACCGCGAGCACCACGATGAGGATCGCCGGGATCACCACCCAGCGGTCCCGGACGGCGGTGTTCTTGGTGTCCAGTGCGGTGGCGTCGGAGCCGCCGACGAGCGCGCCGGGATCAGCCTGACGCACTGAATCACGAAGTGCGGCAACCGTTGTGAAAGCTGCATCCGATGCGGGCGTGGCATCGAGGACTACCTGCCACTGGCTTAGTCCGGCGTCAGAGACTCCGGCCGATGTCACCGAAGCGATACCCGGCGTGGCCGCAATCGCCGCCTGAACCGCTTCGGTGTCGGCGGTGCGGGCGATCACCCGGGTCGGATCGGTCAGTCCGCCGGGAAAGTGCGCGGACAGGGTCTTGAAACCGTCGACCGAGTCGGCGCGCACCCGAAACTGATCGATCAGCGATAAGCCGACCGGGATACCGATCAAGCCGGTGGCCAGGATGCCCAGCGCGAGGATCGACGCCACCGCCACCCGTCCGGCGTGCCCTGACACCCAGTCGGCCACGCGGTGCCAGGCGCCGGTGGTAGTGATCTCCGCCGATCCGGCCCGAGGGATGAAGGGCCAGAACAACTTCGGGCCGAACAGCGCCAGCAGTGGCGGTAACACCAGCAGGATGAAGACGGCGGCCACGAACAGACCGGAGGCGGCCTGCACGCCGAGGCTGCGGGTGGTGGGCGAGTCGGCCAGTAACAGCGACAGCAGGGCCAGAACCACGGTGGCATTACTGGCCACGATCGCTGGGCCGGCGAAACGCACCGCGGTGCGCAGCGCCTGCCGGTGCGCCGCCGATTGCTCCTGCGCCGAAAGCTCCGGAGGTTCGCGGCGCAGTTCCTCGCGGTAGCGCGAGATCATCAGCAACGCGTAGTTGGTGCCCGCGCCGAACACCAGCACGCTGGTGATGCCCGAGGTCGACCCGTCGCCACCCAGACCTGCCGCTTCGGCGACCGCCGCGCCCACCACCGCCGCGATCCGATCGGCGAAGGCGATCACCAACAGTGGCACCAGCCAGAGCACGGGTGAGCGGGAGGTGAGGATCACCAGCAATGCGACGACGGCACCGGTGACCGCCAGCAGGTTGATATTGGCACCGGCGAACGAGTTTGCGATATCGGCACCGAATGCCGGCCCGCCGGTGACATTGGCGACCAGGCCGTCGGGCAGGCCGTCGCGGGCGGCGGTGCGTAATTCCGTGACGGTGTCGGAGAGGGCGAATCCGGTGAGGTCCGGGTCCAGTGCCACCGGGGCCACCGCAGCCTTGCTGTCGGTGGCCGAGATGACCGGCGCCGCGGGGGCGTCGGCAATACCGGTCGTCTGCATCATCCGGTTGTGCGCCTGCTGAGCGGCGGCCAAGTCCTCCGGTGACAGATCGGTGCCGTCGGCCCTGCTGATGACCAGCAGAACCGGTGCGGTGTTCCCGCCGGGGAACTGTTTGATCTCCTCAGCGGCGCGGACGGACTCCGCGTTGGGCGGCAGGACCACCGGGGATTGTTGAGCGGAGTCGCTCTGCGGAATCAGACCCAGCAGCGCGCCACCGAGTGCGGCGATGAACAGTGCCAGAACCCAGGACCGTCGGCTGGAGACCAGTTCGCCGATGCGGTCCCACAGTGGTCGGCCTACGTCGGGCGCGCGATGCATGTCGCTATCTTCCCGCTATGGATCTGCTTTCGCCGTGCTCGACACCCGCGCGCTCAGAGTCGGCCGGCCACCCGCTCGTCGAAGTACGTGGCGAAGCGCTCGCTGTCGACGCCGACGGCGACCGCGGCGTTGGGTTCACGACCGGTCAGGAACTCGCGGAGGATGTCGTTGCGGTAGGTGACGGTCATTCCCTGAGCCGGTCCAGCAGAGGTCTCGACGTCGACGAGGGCCGGGTGGGTCTCGAGCAGGTCGGGCTCGATGGCGGCGGCGACCGCCAATGTGTCGTAGAGGTGCAGCGCCTCGTGCTCGGGGAAAAGCTGTTCGCGCACATCGATCCACGACTCTGCGGCGTCGGCCACGAAGCCGGCTAGCGGCGAGCCGTTGTGGCGGAGTCGGGCGGCGCGGTCACGATCGAAGGACGTCCGGTGACAGACGTCGAGTCCGACCATCGTGATGGGTGCGCCACTGCGGAACACGACGTCGGCAGCGTCGGGATCCATCCAGATGTTGAACTCCGCCGCGGGAGTGACGTTGCCGGGCACCGCGACCGTGCCCCCCATGATGACCAGCGAGGCCATTGCGGTGGCCACATCGGGTTCGGTGTCGATGGCCGCGGCGATATTGGTGAGCGGACCGATGGCGACGACGGTCACCTGCCCGGGCGCCTCAAGCACGGTGCGGCAGATAAATGCCGCCGCGGTTCCTCCGAGCGCTCCGTCGGGTGGCTCGACCGGCGGTACGGTCTGGGCAGTCGTGGCCCGCTGATCCAGCCAGGCGGTTTGCAGGTGGCGCCGGTCCGGGTTGCGGGGCGCCACCGCGCCCGCGTGCACGGGGAGGTCGGGGTAGCCGGCCAATGTCAGCAGATGACGTGCGTTGGGCCAGGAGTGCGAGATCGGCACGTTGCCCTGCACCAGCGTCACACCGTCGACCTTCACTCCCGGGGTGTTGAGGGCGTAGAGAATGGCCATCCCGTCCTCGGGATCGGATCCGACTGTGCCCATCCCTAGATCGGTGTCGATGATCAGTCGCATTCGGTAACCGTCGCATATGCGCGGCTAACGTAGTGCTGGTGATGCGGGTCTGTGTGGTGGGCAGTGTCAACAATGACCTGATCTTCGTCGTCGATCGGCTACCGCAGCCGGGGGCGACTGTGCTGGCGTCATCGCTCGTTTGTGCACCGGGCGGAAAGGGCGCCAACCAGGCAATCGCCGCGGCGCGGTCCGGCGCGCAGGTGCAGTTGGTCGGCGCGGTCGGCGACGACTCTGCCGCGGCGTCGCTAATATCCCACCTCCGCGCCAATGGCGTGGGCACCGACGCCGTGTCAATCGTTGCCGGCCTGAGTGGTACCGCGGTCGTCGTCGTCGATGCTGCTGCCGAGAATTCGATTGTCGTTGCGCCAGCGGCGAATTCACACCTGACGCTGGGTTCGGAAAATTCACGGCGGCGGGTCACCGAGTCCGACGTGGCGTTGATGCAACTGGAGATACCGTTGTCGACCGTGCTCGATGCCGCGCGACTCGGGCGGCAGTCGGGCACCACCGTGATGCTCAATGCGTCGCCGATTCCGAGCGAGGTCGCACCGCTGGCCGAGGTGGCCCAATTCGTGGACGTCGTTGTCGTCAACGAAGAAGAGGCCGTCCACTGGCAGTGGCAGGTCCCGCACCTGGTGATCACGCGGGGATCCCGGGGCGCGTCCTATATCGGCACGGCGGGCTCATTCGACGTCCCGGCCCCAGTCGTGGACGCGGTCGACACCACGGGCGCGGGCGACGTGTTCGCCGGGGTGTTGGCTGCGAGTTGGGATGATGGACCGGATCGCGCAGTGCTGCGGGCCTGTAGTGCCGGGGCGCTGGCCACATTGGTTCCCGGTGCAGGCAATTGCGCGCCGACCGAACGGGCGATCGCGGGCGCCGTGATAGAAGGATCACAATGACAGACGCCGGCCAACAGAGGGATCCCGCCGACAGCCGGCCAAGCCTGCTGCCGATCCTGACCGCTCTGGCGGTCGTTGCGTTCGTGCTGATCGCAATAGGTCTGCTGCGGACGATCCGGGGTGACGGCGCCTCCGATGAGGGCGGCGTCGGGGTTGCGGCCGTCGGTCAGAACGATGCCCTGCAGCGTGGCGATTACCCGGACTTCCGCACCTACACCTGCGTCAGCGAGCAGGGCACCGAGGCCGGGGTCCTCGCCGATCAGCGGCAGTCCGCGGCCGCCAAGGGCGCCCGGTTCGTCGACGACGTGACCGGGATTGCCGTCACCGGTGACCGAGCCACCGCCACGGTGGTGTACCACTTCGAGCGCTCACCGGACGCGAAGATCAGCAGCCCCATGACGTTCGTTCGGGAGAACGACCGGTGGAAGGTGTGCTCACCCGGGCCGAGATAGGCCCTATGGGAGAATCGCTTTCGTGAGCTACGCCGGAGACATCAACCCGCGGGACAGCTGGAAACTGCTGAGCGAAAACGTCGATGCGGTGCTCGTGGACTGTCGCACCCAGGCCGAATGGACGTTCGTCGGCGTACCCGAATTGACGCCCCTGGGCCGTGATGTGGTGTTCGTCGAGTGGAACACTTCACGTGGCCACAATGAGAACTTCGTCAACGATCTGATCGCATCGGGTGTCACGCCGGGGGAGCGCCCGGTGATCTTCCTGTGCCGATCCGGTAACCGCTCGATCCCCGCGGCGCAGGCCGCCACCGCCGCCGGTATCGCACCGTCCTACAACATGCTCGACGGGTTCGAGGGTCAACTCGACGCGCACGGCCACCGGGGCGGCACCGGGTGGCGTGCTGAGGGCCTGCCCTGGAAGCAGTCATGACCGCCGACGACACCGGTGTGCCCTCGGTACGGATCCCGGCGCCGCTGCCGGACGGGGTGAGCCGGGAGACCATCGGTGTGCGCGGCGGTCTGCTGCGCTCCGGTTTCGACGAGACCTCCGAAGGGCTGTATCTGACGTCGGGGTATGTCTACGACTCGGCCGCCGAGGCGGAGAAAGCCTTCACCGGTGAGATCGACCGCTTCGTCTACTCCCGCTACGGAAATCCC
>JAPLAO010000064.1 GCA_026393245.1 Mycobacterium sp.
ACTCCGTGGCCGGCACCGTCTCCGGGTGGCTGCGCCGCACCGCCGACGTTGCCGATGTCGCCACTGATGCCCTCGAGGCCGTCACCTCGGCACGCGCGACTCGGCATATCGCCTCGCTGATCCTGCCCGCTGACGTGTCCTGGACCGAGGGTGCCGAAGCGGCGAAAACCGTTGCCGCGCAATCGCCGAGGCCCACCGCAGACACCGCAGCGGTGGAGGCGGCGCTGCGATCCGGTGAACCGGCTGCGATCCTCATCGGCGGCGACGCCACCCGGTCGGACGGTCTGGATGCGGCGGCACGCCTAGCCCAAACCTTCGGGGCGACGCTGTTCTGCGAGACGTTCCCGGCCCGCCTGGAACGCGGCGCAGGAATACCGGCCGTCGACCGGATCGCCTACCTCGCCGAGGCGGCCACCGCGCAACTGGCCGGCATACGCCATCTCATCCTGGCGGGTGCGCCGTCGCCGGTGTCGTTCTTCGCCTACCCCGGTAAGGCCAGCGATCTGGTGCCTGCCGGGTGCGCGGTGCACACATTGCACGGGCCGGTCGGGGCGGCGAAAGCCCTTACCGCACTGGCAGATCGGATCGCGCCCGATGCGGTTGCCGCCACGGCGGCGCTGTCCCGGCCGGCGATGCCGTCGGGTCCGCTGACGGCGCAGACCGCAGCGGATGTAATCGGCGCCCTGCTGCCGGATCGGTCGATTGTCGTCGATGAAGCCAATACATCGGGATTTTTGCTGCCGCTGGCCACTGCGGGTGCTCCGGCGCACGACTGGCTGACGTTGACGGGCGGCGCTATCGGTTACGCGCTGCCGGTGGCGATGGGTGCGGCGATCGCCGCACCGGAGCGGCCGGTGTTGTGCCTGGAGTCCGACGGTTCGGCGATGTACACCATCTCAGCGCTATGGAGTCATGCCCGCGAGTGCCTCGACATCACCACCGTGGTCTTCGCCAACCATGCCTACGACATCCTCCGGATGGAATTACAACGGGTCGGTGCGCAACGCGGCGGTGAGCCGCCCGGACCCGTAGCCGAGTCCCTGCTCGACTTGACCGCCCCCACATTGGATTTCGTGCACATCGCCGAAGGAATGGGCGTCCCGGCTCGCCGGGCTACCACCGCCGAAGACCTTGCCGAGGCGCTGCAGTGGGCATTCGACGAACCCGGCCCGCACCTGATCGAAGCAGTCATGCCGTCGATGGGCGGTTAACGCGGTATCTCGAACACCGGGTCGTCGCAGTCCAGCGCCTCGGCCGCGAGGTGGCGTTTGATGATCTTGAATGTTTCGGTCCGGGGCAGTGCGGTGCTCACCCGCACGAATGACGGCCACTGTTTGGGCCCAAGATCGGTCTGCAGGGAAAGGAACTCCCGGAAATCGGCCGCATCGAACGCGGTGTTGGCGGGCACCACAAGTGCCGCCATCACCCGGTCGCCGACGGACGGGTCCGGAATCCCGTACACCGCTGCCTCGGTGACGCCCGGGTAGCGCATCAGCACTCGCTCAATCGGCGCGGTGCCGAGGTTCTCGCCGTCCACCCGCATCCAGTCACCGAGTCGGCCGGCGAAGTACAGGTAGCCGGCGTCGTCGCGGTAGGCGAGGTCGCCGCTGTGGTACGCACCGCCGATCATCCGCTGTGCCTCAGCGTCGGGATCCTTGTAGTAGCCGCGGAACTGTCCGGTGCCGGCGATATTCACCAGTTCGCCGACGACACCGGGTGGGCACGGATCACCGGTGGTGACATCGAGGATCGCAAGATCGTCCGTGATCGGACCCAGCGAGTTTTCCGGGGTATCCGGTGTCCGTCCGATCGACACCCCACCCTCGGTGGAGCCGAACCCGTCGATGACGGAGACACCAAACCGTTCGGCGAAGCGACTCAGATCCCGCGGTGCGCCCTCGTTGCCGTACATGATCCGCAGCGGATTGTCGGCGTCGTCTTCCCTGGGCGGTGTGGCCAGGATGTAGGACATCGGCTTTCCGACGTAGTTGGCGTAGGTGGCGCCGAACCGGCGGACGTCACCGATGAACTGCGACGCGGAGAACTTGCGCCGCAACGCAATTGACGCTCCCGCCGCGACCGCCGGTGACCAGCCCGCCATCACCGCATTGGAGTGGAACAGTGGCATCGACAGGTAGCAGGTGTCCGCGTGCCCCAACCCGAACCGGTCGGCCAGCATCACCCCGGGCCCGGCCACCTTCTCGTGCGTGCAGCGCACCGCCTTGGGGTCACCGCTGGTGCCGGAGGTGAAGATCAACATGAACAGATCGTCGAATGCGCTGGCGCGAAAGCGCACCGCCGCATCCCGGAAGCCCGCGAGCTCCTCCGACCACGATGGGCTGCGTACATCAAGCACGTCGATACCCGCGGGGGCGAAGTCCGCACCGTAGGACAGCGGGTCGGAGTCGGTCAGCACCAGCTGGCAGTCGGCATGGGCGATGTCACGGGCCAGTGCGGCACCGCGGCGGGTGGGGTTCAGGCCCACCGGTACCGCGCCGCCCAGACCGGCTGCCACCAGCAGTGCGGAGAACAAC
>JAPLAO010000196.1 GCA_026393245.1 Mycobacterium sp.
GATGAAAAATGCGCCGAACATCGTGACCGCCATCAGTGGCGGGAGGTCGAGTTTCCCGATCGCCTGGCCGGCGTAGAGGCCCACGCCGTTGAGATTGAACACTGTCTCGGTGAGGATGGTGCCGCCGCCCACCACGGCACCGAAGTCAAGGCCGAACAGTGTGACGATTGGAATCATGGAGTTACGCAACACATGTCGAAGCCGAACATGGCGTTCGCTGATGCCCTTGGCCCGTGCGGTGCGCACATAATCCTCGTTCATTACGTCGAGCATGTTGGACCGCAGCACCCTGCTGTAGAAGCCCACATACAGCACTGCCAGGGTGATCCACGGCAGAATCAGATGGTAGAGCCACTGTGTTGGGCTCTGCGTCAGCGGCACATAGCTGCCGGTGGGGAACAACGGAACTTTAAAGCTGAAGTAGTAGAGCAGGATCGCGGCCAGCCAGAACACCGGCAGCGAGATTCCGACCAGGGCGAGCACGGTCAGTGTCCGGTCGGTGAAACTTCCCGGGTGCACGGCGCTGAGGTAGCCGAACCAGATGGCCAGCGCCATCCACAGCAGCGCGGCACCGAGACACAGCGACAGCGTGACCGGCAGTCCACTGATGATGTGCTGCAACACATTCTGATCGCTGGCATACGAGGTCAGCTGACCGGTGAAGATCTGCTTCATCATCGTCAGGTACTGCACCGGGAGCGACTGGTCGAGCCCGAGATCGGCCCGAACCCGCGCGATCAGCGCCGGGTTGGCGTTCTTGCCGGCGATACGCGCAGCCGGATCGGAGTTGGGGATGACGTTGAAGATCAGAAACACGACCACAGAGATCGCGAATAACACCGCGATCATCCCAGCCGATCGTCTGACCGCGAAGCGCAGCACCGTCAGCTTCCCGTCCGGATGGTGGCCCGCGGATCCAGCGCGTCCCGCAGACCATCGCCGAAGACGTTGAGCGACAGCACCGTCAGCACGATCATCAGGCCGGGCACGATGGTCAGATGCGGTGCGGTGTAGATGGTCTGGTAGCCGTCGGCGATCATCGTGCCCCAAGAGGCGTTGGGTGGCCGGACTCCAGCGCCCAGGAATGACAGCGCCGATTCCAGCAGCATGTTGTTGGCGATGTTCAACGCGGAGAACACGATGATGGTCGAGATGATGTTGGGCAGCAGCTCCGAAACCATGATTCGAAGCGGTCCTTTGCCTTGGGACACGGCGGCTTCGACGAACTCCTTCTCCCGCAGAGCCAACACTTCGCCGCGCACCGGCCGGGCCATATAGGGCACATAGACCACGCCGATGATCAGGATTGGAATCCACAGCGAATCGCCGGCGATCTGCAATCCACCGATCCGCAGACCGCCGAGCGACAGCGTGGTGCCCAGTGCGATTCCGAGCAGCAGCACCGGAAAGGCCCAGACCACATCGAGGATGCGGGACAGCACCGAGTCGACCCAGCCGCGGTAGTAGCCGGCCAGCACGCCCACCATTACCGCGAGCAGAGTCGTGATCACCGCGGCGAGCACGCCGATGTAGATCGACGTTCTGCCGCCGTACATCAGGCGGACCATCACGTCGCGGCCGTTCTGGTCGGCGCCGAGCAGATACCGGCCTCGAAAGCCCGGGCCCAGTGGAGTTCCGTCGGGCGAGACCACATCGGTCATTCGGCCGCCGACGAGAACCTTGTCAGTGATGTGGTTCTGGTTTGGTCCGGTGTGTGCGACGTGGTCTGCCCACAGCGGTGCGGCAAGGCAGAACACAACGATCAGGACGAAGAGCACACCGAAGAGAATCGCGAAGCGGTTACGCCGCAGCCGAATTCCCGCGAGTTGCCACGGGCTTCGCCCATCAAGGGTGTTTGTGCTCAAGTTACTTCAAGGCAAACGAAGTGTAGTCGTGGGCGAACAGCAGGTGGTAGTACACCTTGCCGAAGTCGATCCGGTCCGAGACGAATGTGGAGAACTGCTCGTTGCCGTATGGCGCCCACACCGCCTGCTCCATATAGGACTTGTCGAGTTCGGCGTACTGCTTGCGGGCTTCGTCGGTGAGTTGCCCGGTGCGCAGTTCGTCCATCTTGGCGTCGTTGGCGGCAATGGCCACCTGGGAGAAGTTGTTGTTGTTGGTGGGCAGGATGTTCTCACCGTTGAGCAACGGACGGAAGAAGTCATCGGGGTGCGGGAAGTCCTGGAACCAGTCCGCGAACCCGGTATCGAGATCCGGTGTCGAGGTGTTGCCGATGGTCGTGAAATACACATCGCCGGAGATCACCTTGAGTTGGGCGTTGAAGCCGAGTTCGTTGAGTAGATCGTGGTAATACTCGCCGATTCGCTTGCGGTCCGGCTCGTCATCGGTCCAGACGGTGATGTTCTTGTCGGTCGGATTGGCCTCGGCCAGAAGCTGTTTGGCCTTGTCCATGTCCGGGCCGGGGAAAAGTGCGAACTCGTCATACCCCGGCATGCCTGGCGGAAGGATCTGCTGGCTGGGGTGCAGGCGCCCGCCGAACACGCGATTGAGCGCCTCGGGGTCGATCGCGTAGTTGATCGCCTGGCGCACCCGAACGTCGTTGAACGGCGCCGTCTTGTTGTTCATCCAGAAGTAGTAGGTGTTGATCGAGTTCTCGAGACGGAAGCGGTCGGAGAACTTTGCTTTCACCTCGGAGAGCCGGTCGGCATCGGGCGGGCTTTGCATGTAGTCGATCTGGTTCTGCTCCACTCCGGTCACCTGCGCCGAGTTGTTCTTGTTCTGCGTGACGATGATCTTGTCGACCTGAGCATCGACGACTTCGGTGGCTCCGGCGTCTTTGACCGTCTTGAATTGCGGGTTGCGTTCCATCGTCAGGCTATTGGGAGCATCGACCTTGGTGATCATGAAGGGGCCGCTCGACGGTGGCGGGTTGTTCGTCGCCTCTTTGTCCAGTGGTGTCGACGGTGCAACGGGCGCGGCGAAGGTTAATCCGAGCACGTTGGTAAAGGTGCCGTTGGGCTTATCCAGTGTGGATGTCCTCGTAGAACACCGATCCGCCGGAGTTGGCCTTGAACAGTCGTTTGATTGCGTAGGTGAAGTCGGTGGCTTTGATCGGTGTTCCATCGGAGTACTTCATGTTCGGCCGCAGTGTCAGCTTGTAGGTCTTGCCATCAGTCGAGATGTCCGGCATGTCCTTGGCCAAGCCGGGAACCACCTCGGTGCCGACTGCACCTTTCTGGTGCCGGTAGGTCAGAAGCGGGATGTAGGTGTTCCACAGCACCTCCCAGCCCTCAACCGTGTAGGACAGTTGCGGGTCGACGTAGTCCGGGAACGACGTCACTGTGGCGTTGATCTCACCGCCCTTGGATGCCGTGCCTCCCGTGTCGCCGGAACCACTCTTGGGGCCGCCGCAACTGGTGACGCTGGACGCGGTTAACGCAGCGATCCCGAGGACGGTGATCGCGCGGCGCAATGTGGTCATAATGCTCCTTGGTTTCCGCAAGTCACGGCTGCTCCTGAACTACATAACCGCTGGACTACGTCATCACTGTGCCCTAATCAGAAGGCGTTAGCGCTGCAACGGAACAACAGGGGTGGCTGCGCGTGGGAGCGGGTTCGCGTTCGGCGCGCTCGAACGTGGTCGACGGTTTTTCCAACCGGTACCCGCTGGATCATTTGCCCAGCTAGCGGAGGTTGGACGACTGACTTCCGGATAGCTGGCAGACATTGTGGACGGTCCCGGATGTAGGCACTTTGGCGCTCGGGCCTTAAAGTATGGAGCCATGCCCGAGATCGACCGCCGCAACGCGATGATGATGGCCGGACTGAGTGTCGCAGCCGTTGCGATTCCCACGCCGAAGGCCGGTGCCGACCCGGCGGGCCCGGAGGCCCCGGGACCGGTGCCGCCGGCCCCGCCCGCCCCTGAGGCCCCGCCTGCGCCCGCGGCCGCGATGCCCCCGGAGTTCCTCGGCGATGAATTCAACGGTCCGGCCGGGGCGCCACCCAACCCGGCCCTGTGGCAGATCGCCCAGTTTCGCGAGTCCATCAAGAACCCGGTCTTCTGGGACCGTCCGGAGAACATGGGCCAGTACCGCGACGACGGTCAGCACGTGTTCCTCGACGGCAACTCCAACCTGGTCATCCGCGCCACCCGGGAGCCTTCGGGCGGGTATGTCAGTGGCAAGGTCGTCGGCACTTTCGCAGCGCCGATCAACCACACCTTCGAGGCGCGGGTAAAGATGGAGTGCCTCACCCCCGGGGCGTGGCCGGCCTGGTGGGTGGTGAACGAGAACAAACCACGTGGCGGCGAGGTCGATCTCATCGAGTGGTACGGCAACATGGAGTGGCCGTCGGGGACCACTATCCACGCCCGCTTGGACGGCACGTCGTTCGCGACAATGCCGGTCCCCGTCGACGGGGCGTGGCACCGCTGGCGGATGACGTGGAACACCTCCGGGATGTACTTCTGGCTGGACTTCCAACCCGGTATGGAGCCCTACTTCGAAGTGCCGGCGTTCTCCCTCGACGACTGGGCATTCAACGATCCCGGCTTCATGCTGAAGCCGGTCTTCAATCTTGCCGTCGGTGGCACCGGCGGCAAGGATGCGGCACCGGGCAAATACCCCTGCCAGATGCTCGTCGACTGGGTGCACATCTTTCCGGGTTAAACAGGCCCGCAACCGTCCACCACGGCCTGGGGTTCGCCCTTCGCCGATAGGTATTCCACGAAACCAAGAGGGCTCTGACGTCGCGGGATGTACCGTGACGTGCGTCGCATATCCTGGTCGTGCGGGAAGGGGTGAAGGCTTCAATGACGACGTCGGCCATCACCCCGGAAGCTGCTGACGGGAACAACCGCAGGAGTGACGGTAGCAAGGAGATCGACAAGTGGGTCTCGGGTTACGTCCAACGACACCCGATGGCCGCCGTCACCACCGTCGGCGATCAGACGATCCTCGGACTGCGCACCATCCAGTCGCTGTTCGTTGATCTGTTCACTGGACGGTTCCAGTGGAAGGAGTTCATCCGCCAGGCCGCGTTCATGGCCGGGACGTCAGTCGTTCCCACCATCTTCGTGGCGCTGCCCATCGGGGTGACGCTGTCGGTCCAATTCTCTCTCCTGGCCGGCCAGGTGGGCGCCACTTCACTTGCCGGTGCCGCCAGTGGCCTCGCCGTCATCCGCCAAGCGGCCTCGTTAGTGGCGGCCATTCTGATGGCCTCGGCGGTCGGCTCGGCCATTACCGCCGACCTGGGATCCCGCAAGATCCGCGAAGAGATCGACGCGCTCGAGGTGTTGGGCATCTCCATCATCCAGCGCCTGGTGGTGCCCAGATTCGTCGCGGCGATACTTGTCTCGATCGCCTTGACGGGACTGGTCTGCTTCACGGGCTTTTTGGCCAGCTACCTGTTCAACGTCTACTTCCAGCATGGCGCGCCGGGTAGTTTCATCGCGACGTTCGCCGCGTTCACCTCCACCGCGGACATGAATCTCGCACTGCTCAAAGCCGTCGTCTACGGCGCGATCGTCGCGATCGTGGCGTGCGAGAAGGGTCTCACCACCAGCGGAGGGTCGATGGGGGTGGCCAACTCGGTCAACGCGTCGGTCGTCGAGTCGATCCTGCTGCTGATGGTCGTCAACGTTGCCATCAGCCAGATGTACCTCATTTTCTTCCCGCAGACAGGGCTGTGATCCGTGGTCCTCGACAAACCCATCCCGCCGGTCCTCGCACGGTTCGACCGGGTGGCGCGGCGGGCCTCCGAGCCGATCATGCAACTGGGCCACATGCTGTACTTCGCCGGCCGGGCCATCGCCGGCATCCCGGTCGTGCTGCGCAGCTACCGTAATGAATTCACCCGACTGCTTGCCGATGTCGCCTGGGGCAACGGTTCCCTGGTCGTCGGTGGTGGTACCGCCGGTGTAGCACTGGTACTGGGCGTCGTGGTCGGCGTTATGGTCGGCATCGAGGGCTACAACTTCCTGCAGTTGCTCGGCCTCGGTCCAGCGGTAGGCATCATCTCCTCGCTGGTGAACACCCGGGAACTTGCCCCGATCGCCGCGGCGCTGGCCTTCGCCACCCAGAGTGGGTGCCGGTTCACCGCGCAATTGGGCGCGATGCGCATCTCCGAGGAGATCGACGCGCTGGACTCGATGGCGATCCCGCCGATCCCGTTCCTGGTGACCACCCGGCTGATGGCCTCGATCACCGCGATCATTCCGCTCTACGTCGTCTGTCTCGGCGTCAGTTATCTGAGCACCCAGGTCGTCGTCTCGCTCATCAGCGGCGGCTCGATGGGCGCATATGCGCACTACTTCAATCTGATGTTGTCGGGCATCGATATCTTCTACTCGGTGGTCAAGTGCGTGGTCTTCGTCGCAATAGCTTCGGTGCTGCAGTGCTACTACGGCTTCTATGCCAGCGGTGGACCCGAGGGTGTGGGGATTGCGGCCGGTCATGCGATGCGGTCGGCCATCACCGTGGTGGTCGTCGTCAACATGTTGCTGACGATGGCGATGTTCAGCCTTGACTCCGGTGCCAGGTTCGGCGGCTGATGGCGAGAGTCTTCGACATCAGCGGGCGCGGGCCGTCCAGCCGCACGCTGCTGCTCTGCGGTGTGGCCGTGATCGCCGTGTCTGCTCTCATCACGAGTCTGCTGTTGGCCAAGTCCACCGGAAGGCTGGAGTCCTACACCCGCATCGTCGCCGATTTGACCAACGTCGGTGACGGGCTCCCCAGCCGATCCGACGTGCGCTACCACGGGTTGCTCGTCGGTTCGGTCAACAACGTCGTGCCCACCAGCAGTGACGAGCCGAACATGGTTCACATCGACATTGCCGGCGACTATGCGCCGGCGATCCCGCGGACGGTGACTGCGCGAGTGGTGCCGAGCAACGTTTTCGCCATCTCGGGCGTCGAACTCATCGACAACGGAGCGGCACCCGCGATCCAGACCGGCGACCACATCGCCGAGGACACCAAGCTGCCGACGGTGTTGTTCCAGACCACGATCAGCAAGTTGCGCGACATTCTCTTCGCAACCGGGCGCGGCCGGGAGGACAACACGCTCGGCATCCTGGCCGCACTGGGCGCAGCCACCCACGACCGTCGGCCCCAATTGCTCATGGCCGGAGCGCAACTCGACCGCATCGTCAACGAGCTGAATTCAGTCGTCGCCACTGACACCACCAGCCCGTCGATGTTGAGCGCACTAGTCGCCGCCGCCGAGGGGCTGCAGCAGACCGCGCCGGATCTACTCGATGCACTGCACCGGGCCGTCGGTCCGATGCGAGTCCTCGTCGAGCAGCGCGCGCAGCTCGACACCATGCTGACCGCGGGAACCCGCACGCTGAACACGGCGCACACGGCCCTGGCCAATCATGTCGATCAGCTGATCACCATCAGCGAGCATCTGACCCCGGTCACGGGTGTGCTGGCACAGACGTCGAACAACTGGCTTCCCGGTTTCCAGAAGGCAAAAGTCTTCTCGGAAAAGTTCCCAAACGGCTGGGACCCGGAGCAGGACACTTTCAGGCTCCGGATAAACCTGTCGCTGACCCCGACCTACTCCTACACCCGCGCCGACTGCCCGTCCTACGGCGCGCTGAAAGGCCCGAGCTGCTTCACCGCACCCCTGATCGTCGTTCGGCCGGACCTGCCCGACGTGTTGCTTCCGCAGAACTACCAGCCGCCTCCGGACCTCATGCCGCCACCGGGCACCGTCGTGGGCCCGAGCGGCAACCTGATCGCCGTCGGACCCCCGCTGATCAATCCGCAGGGGCCCAACCTGGTGGACCCGAATCCCCCGCTGTCCGACGGCATCGGCACGGGGTTGCTCGGCGGTATCGGTCCGCCGATGGCGCCCGCGCCGCCGGTCCCGGGCACGGCCAACCCGGCATTCACGACGCCACCCGCGCCGCCCAACCCGACGCCGGCACCGATCGCGCCGGTCGCTCCGTGGCCTCCGGGCTATCTGCCGGGTGAAGCGGCGCCGACGTCCTTCGGTGGCAACGTCGGTCCCGTCGGCAGTGCCCAGGAAGTCGACCAGTTGTCCTACATCACCGGCCGGCCGGCCACCGCTGCCACCCAGTTGCTGCTCGCGCCGGTGGTGCGGGGGATGATGGTCGCCGAAGTCACCGGAGGTCAGCCGTCATGAAGCTGGGCAAGATCGCCATCGGCCTGGCCGCGTTCCTGGTGGTCACCTCCGTGATGTCCTACCTGGTGTACTCCACGCTGGAGCGCGAGGTGAGCGGCGCCACCACCGCGTATTCGGCGGAGTTCACCGACGTGTTCGGTCTGCGCGAAGGCGACGACGTTCGGATGGCCGGGGTGCGCGTCGGCCGAGTGATGAACATCGATCTGCTGCCGGGCAGCCGCGCAAAAGTGAACTTCGAGCTACAGAACGACCAGAAGCTTCTGGGCAACACCGAAGCATCGATCCTCTACCAGAACATCGTCGGCCAGCGGTATGTCGACCTCAGCCTGGGTGAGACGGGTGATCCGACGCCGCTGCCGGCGGGCAGCGTGATCCCGGTGGACCGCACCGTCCCGTCATTCGACGTCGGCGTCGTGCTCAACGGCTACGAACCGCTGTTCGCCACCATCGACCCCAAGGCGGCCGATCAGATCTCCAGCGCCGCCATTAATGCGCTGCAGGGCGATTCCGCGTCGTGGGCGACGCTGGTCGACCAGACTGGCAAGCTCACCGATACCCTTGCCGGTCGCGACCAGCTTCTCGGAGATATGGTCACCGGCCTGGACCGGGTGTTCGGCACCCTGGCCAGTCAGAACGACAACCTGGACAAAACCCTCGCCAATACCCGGCAGATGGTGAACACCTTCAATGCCCGACGCCCGGAACTCCTCGACTCGATGGGTTCGCTGTCGCGGGTGGTGCGCCAGTTGTCAGCGGTCACCCACGAGGTGAATCCCTCGCTGCAGGCGCTGATCACCCGGGAACCGGGGTTCGCGGCCCATCTGGTCACGATCGAACCGCAACTGGCATTCGCCGGCGCCAACCTGCCGAACATGCTGAAGGGCATCGCCAACGTCACCGGCGAGGGCGCCTATATCAACGCCTACTCGTGCGACTTCAATATTTTTGGCTTCTACCCCGGCCTCAATGACGCGACGCCGATCATCGTCGACGCGGCCACCCCGGGGAACAGGGCGCAGCACACTCCGAAATGCAGGAACGTGGGCAATGGCTGACGCAGCTGATTCGGTGATCGAGCGAAAGTACCGTGGGCTGCCCCGGAAGAGGACGCTTGAGGACCTGAACCGCACCGTGGTGGGGCTGGTCGCTCTGGGCGTGCTGATCGTTCTGCTGGCGACACTGGTGATCATCACCAAAGTGGGTCCGGGATACCGCCACTACTCCGCGGAGTTCA
>JAPLAO010000330.1:0-2475 GCA_026393245.1 Mycobacterium sp.
CGAAGACGATGCCGTCGTGGCGTTTCTGACTATCGAGCCCATGACACCCGGGCACACCCTGGTGGTCCCGCGTGACGAGATCGACAACTGGCAGGATCTCGACCCCGCGGTGCTCGATCGGGTGATGCACGTCGCTCAACGCATCGGCAAGGCAGTCTGCGCGGCGTTCGGTGCGACCCGCGCCGGCGTCATCATCGCCGGGTTGGAAGTTCCACACCTGCATGTGCACGTGTTCCCGGCCTTCAATCTGACGGACTTCGGCTTCGCCAATGTGGACCGCAACCCATCGCCGGAATCCCTGGACGCGGCTCAGGCCAAGATCATCGTGGCCCTGGGCTAGGCGTATTGGGGCTAGGTCGTGCCCCCTCGTTGCGACCATGCGGGTCATGCCGGGGGTGTCATCCATAGGGCGCTTACCGGGTCGAGTCCACTGCCTCATGTGGATCTGCCGCAATCTTACGCGTGGATCTGCCGCACAGTAGCGCGTGGATCTGCCGCACAATGGCGCGTGGATCTGCCGCCCATCCTCGATAGCAATTCACAGGCAGGTGTTGGGAAATCTGATGGCGAACGCGTTGCAGCACTGTGGATGAGAGCATGCTGCCAATCTGCTCCCTCCAGGGCGGCGCAGAGCTGTGAGGATCGAAGACTAGGGTCTGGCGG
Organism: Mycobacterium sp.; assembly: GCA_026393245.1. GTDB lineage: Bacteria > Actinomycetota > Actinomycetes > Mycobacteriales > Mycobacteriaceae > Mycobacterium. Next base: position 664 of record JAPLAO010000330.1, read on the forward strand.
GGCCACGGCCCTAGACTTCAGCCATGGATTGGGCGAAGGCTCTGGTTGACCTGGCGGTCGCACCGGTACGGGTGGGCTTGGTGGCAGCCGATGCCGGACTGATGGCCGCTGAAGCCGCAGTCGGCTTCGCGAAAAGCAACTTGGGTGACGCCGCCTTCCCCTCGGCGCGGGATTCCGTCGTCCACATTCTGGGTCTCGACGAAACCGTCGAGCGCGCCAACAAACTTGCCGCTCTCATCGAGGACGACGCTCCGCTGGGCCGCGCTCTGGCGACCGACGGCCCACTGGACCGATTAATGCGCCCCGGTGGACTCATCGACCGGCTCACCGCACCCGACGGAGTGCTGGAGCGGCTGACCGCCGAGGGCGGCGGCTTGGAGCGGGCACTGGCCAAAGGCGGCTTGGTTGACCAACTTCTCGACGAGGATGGTCTGTTCGAGCGCGTGCTCGCTCAGGACGGCCTGGCCGACCGGCTGCTGGCAAAAGGCGGCCTGATCGAGAAGCTGACCGCCCGCAACGGTCCGCTGGAACAACTCGCAGGAGTCGCCGACACTCTCAACCGTCTGACACCCGGACTGGAAGCGCTGACCCCGACCATCGAATCGCTGCGCGAGGCGGTCACCACGCTGAGCGTGGTGGTCAATCCGTTGAGCAATATCGCCGAGCGGATTCCGCTTCCCGGCCGCCGGCGATCCACGCCCCGGACCGTGGATGCCGACGCCTCCGATGCCGAAGACTGAACCGATAAGCTCGTGAGTGGTCAGATCCGGGCCGCACCGGTCGCGCCGCGCCTCCTTAGCTCAGTGGTAGAGCACTCGCCTTGTAAGCGAAAGGTCGTCAGTTCAATCCTGACAGGAGGCTCCATCAAGCGATTGAATGAATGCCGAGTTCAAGACGGTTTTCACGCCGTGTAATTCGACCCGGCCGAAGTCGATGGACGCATTTTGGACACAGCCTGATCCAACCGATCGGCTACTAGGTCCAAATCGTCTTCGAACAGATCGGCGTAGACGTCCAGGGTCATCGCGGCCGACTTGTGGCCCATCATCCGTTGGATCACCTTCGGGTTGGCGAGTTCCTTCACTGCCAGGGACGCCGCAGTGTGGCGAAGGTCGTGGGCAGTCACCCGCGGAAAAACCGGCGTCTTCGGCGCGCCGAACTCTTGGGTCTCCCTCGCCCGGGCCTCGTTTGCCGCCTTGATGCATCTGCTGACCGCGCCCGACAACCATGAGTCAATGGATGCCGGCGGGCCCATGTAGCCACCATCCCTGGAAGGCCAGAGGATGTCGCCGTGACCCTTTCCGCGACACACCCTGGCCAGTTCGTCACCCACAAATCGGGGCATCGGAATATCCCTGAATTTGTGGCCCTTAAGCGTTCCGACTACCACTTTGGTTCCGACCATAACGGCGTTTTCTTGAAGCTTGATTCGCCGCTTCAGGAAGTCGATATGCCCCACCCGCAGCCCCGCTACTTCGCCCCACCGCGGGCCGCAGTAGCACAGCAGCAGAATCAAAGGGCCGTACTGCTTGGCCTCGGCAGCTAACGCGAAAACCTGCTCGTGAGTCAAGTAAATGTTGGCTTTCGCAGTGCGTTTCGGCAGTCTGATCCGTTGAGCGGGGTTGGCCAGGATTCGCCGGTCCTCTACCGCGTCGTCCAGGATCATCTTCAGAACTCGGTGGACCGTTTCGATCGTGGATGCACCCAACCCGCCGTCCTCGCCGATCTTCCTACCGGTGGTCGGCTCGGTAGCAAGTGACGAGATCCAAGCTTGGACGTCAGTCTTCAGGATCGCGGTGATCGGGGTTCGCC
>JAPLAO010000330.1:2526-3930 GCA_026393245.1 Mycobacterium sp.
CTGTCATAAGACCGGAAGCCACTGGGTTTCATGTGGCCGCGGTGCCGCTTCAGCCATGCCGGGCCGAGTTCACCAACAGTGATCTTGCCAGCCGATGGAGACACGTAGGTGCCCGAGCGTTTGCCGACTTCAACCTCAGCCGCCCAGTCGTTCGCCTGACGCTTGCTCGCGAATCCTCGTTTCCGCGTCGTGCGGCGGTCCGGTGTGCGATACCGAACCTCGTATTTTGTTCCGCCAGTTGATGTTTGATACTCATGAATCGTCGCCACGACTGAGCTCCTCGCGTAGTTCCTGGATGAGAGTTCGAGAGATGTGACCCCTCTTCTGCGGGCTCGCGTCAGCGCCCGCTCGGAGATCGCGTTCCTCTGAGAAAGACTGATGCCACAGTTGCCATGAGGCACCGATCAAGAGTTCCGGCGTGATCCCGAGGCGCTTCGTCACGCGTTGCTCATCGAGGCCCGATTGTCGACGGATCGCTTCGTATTCTTTGAGAGGTATCTCGCTATACCGCAATCGGTCGTCCAACCGCGCCGATCCGAAGTTGACCATCGCATTGATGAAAGCGGGGTCCCGCATCAATTCAGCGATGCGACCCAGTTGGCTGGGTGGCAATCCTGGACCAAGCGGATCGGCGGGATCGTAGCCAACGTTCCACGGGCTCTTCCCGCGAAGAATGGCCTCTAGGAGGTCGCCTTGGGGATCAAGCCGATCGTTTATCACCACATATCCGTCGTTTCTCACCAAATCGGCTGCCACCACGACACCGCCGGTGGCCGTCGACAGCGCGTAGGAAACCGCCAGAACTGTCGAGAACGCCGGGTTGTACTGGCCTCGCTCAAACTGGCCGACCTTACTTGCGGTCCAGCGCAGCCCGGCATCGCACGCGTGTTTGGCAAGCGCATTCTGCGTGACGCCAGCATCGACGCGGATGCGCCTGCAGTTCTCACCAACGACCGCCGCCAGTGAAGTGGACTCTCGCGATATCTGGGGCACACCGACACGATAGTCCGAATTTGGGCTACTTGACAAGAAGTCGTCCGGACCTTCAAACTATTTGACATGTCCGAATTTAGACTACTTGAAAAAGGAGACCATGGAATGGCGCCGAACCCAGCGCGAGCTGAACGCGATGCAGTGGCTACGCCCCACGAAGTCGCGGTGTTCCTCAAGCAGAGCCAGCACTCCCTCGCTCAAGACCGGTACCGCGGGACCGGCCCGAAGTTCATCAAACACGGCCGGAGAGTCCTCTACCGCTGGAGCGACGTATACGCGTACCTGGACGCCAACACCGTGCAGCGCACCGACGACGCGCGCAGCCTCCGATGAAACGAGTAAGTCCCTGCCTGCAAGCCCGGGAGTCGCTAGGCCCGGCTGCCCGTGGGCGCCACGTCCGCGGGCGGTCGA
>JAPLAO010000012.1 GCA_026393245.1 Mycobacterium sp.
CAGGCCATGCTCGTCCAGATCCTGCTGCCGCATCTGCGCGAGGCGGCCCGCGCCGGCGGGCACCCCGCCGTCGTCGGCATCTCCAGCATCGAGGGACTGACCGCCAACCCGTTCATCCCGGCCTACTGCGCGTCCAAGGCCGGACTGCTCGGCCTGACCAGGTCGATGGCCGCCCAACTGGGTCCTGAGGGAATCCGGGTCAACGCCGTCTGCCCCGGCTTCATCCGAACGCCGATGCTGCAGATCGCTATCGATATCGACGAGGTTCGGCAGGGTTTCGAGCAGGCCGCCCCGCTGGGCCGACTGGGCCGTCCGCAGGAGGTGGCGGCGGCGGTGGTGTTCCTGATGTCGCCAGGAGCGTCGTTCATCACCGGCGCGCATCTCGTCGTCGACGGCGGAGTGACCAGTAGACACGCCTGAATTTCTCCACAGCTGAGGACTTACGTCTCTAACGTGCGTCGGCTGATCCAGTCAGAGTATGGGCTGTGCGCGCGGATTTTCCCGACCCCGAGACAGTTCGCGCAGTCCTCACCCAGTCGACCCGGGCGCCGTCGGTTCACAACACGCAACCCTGGCATTGGCGGGTGGGCCCGGACCGCCTGCACCTGTATTCAGACGCCAGTCGGCATCTGTCGCGCGCCGACCCGGACCGCCGAGAGCAGATGCTCAGTTGCGGGGCAGCCCTGCACCACTGCGCGGTCGGGTTTTCAGCTATGGGCTGGCAGGCCAAGATTGAACGGCTGCCCGACCCGGCCGACGCGGACCACCTGGCCATCATCGAACTGGTTCGGCAGCCGCCGGGTGAACTCGACGTCATGCTGGCCGACGCGATCGGTCGGCGCCGCACGGATCGTCGCAATTTCAGTTCGTGGCCGGTGCCGTGGGGAGACATCGCCCTGATGGGTGCGCGCGCCGCGCGGGTGGGGGTGATGTTGCGCCAACTCGACCTGACTCCACGACTGCTCGAGATCGTCGCGGAGTCGGTATCCATCCACGCCGCAGACGCCGACTACATGGCCGAATTGCGGGCCTGGAGCGGGCGGTACGGGGCGGTCGCGGGGGTTCCGGCCCGCAACGCTGTCGATCCTGATCTGTCCGCGTCGATCCCGGCCCGGGGCTTCGCCGGCCCGGCGCTGCGCCAGCCGGTGGACAGCACCGCTGAGGAGGACAACGCGGTCATGGTGGCTCTGGGCACCGAGACCGATGACGACCTGGCCAGGCTGCGAGCCGGTGAGGCCACCAGCCTGGTGCTGCTGTCGGCCACCGCGATGGGCCTGGCCTCGTGCCCGGTCACCGAGCCGCTGGAGGTCCCCCGAACCCGGGAAGCCATGCGCACCGATGTGTTCGGAAACAGCGGTTACCTACAGATGCTGGTGCGGTTCGGGTGGGCCCCGGTCAACGCCGATCCGCTGCCCGTTACGCCGCGCCGACCGCTGCCCGAGGTCGCCGACTGGCTCAACGATGGGGCGTTCGTCGTCGGCCCCGACATCATCGGGGGAGTCAGCCGAGCCTGCTGAGGAGTCTGTCGAGGAATTCCCGCACCTGATCCGGGTCGTTGAGGCTATACCGGGCAGCGGTTGCCCGGTCACCGTCCTCGGTATGGCGGACGACGATGCCGATCCCGTTGTGCTGGACGGAATCGAAGGCGTCCTCGTCGGTCAGATCGTCCCCGATGAAGATCGGCAATAGCGTCTCGCTGCCGGACGCCTTCTCGAGGATCCACTCCAGGGTCTTGCCCTTGTCCCAGTCCACATTCGGCCGAAGCTCGACTACTTTGCGTCCCGCCGTCATCTTCAGGCCGCGGCGCTCGCCGACGTCGCGCACCGCGGCGCGTACCGCCCCGGCGGCGTCCGGCGCTGCATTGCGGTAGTGCACGGCGAC
>JAPLAO010000138.1 GCA_026393245.1 Mycobacterium sp.
ACCTGGGAGATTTTGGATCCCGGCAACTACTCCCCCGGTACCGGTATGAGCCGGGTCTCGGTGATGGCCGCCGCCAAGGAACACGGCGACGACGAGTTAGCCGCCGCGTTGGAGATGTCACTGGACAAGCGCTACAGGGTGGTGCGGAAGTACGGGGCGCGGGCCTACACCGGCATCTCCAGCTGGGGCAACGCCGGCCACGTCATGGCGAGGTTCACCACGAAGAATTCGATGGCCGATCTGATGGCCGGCAAGGTCCCCAAGCCGTGGAAGACCGGTCCCATCCTGGCCCAGGCTGGCTATCCCGACGTCCTGGTGGCTCGCGCGGTCACCGACGGCCGCGGCCTCAACCTGGTGCTGCGGCCCGGAAACGGCGGTAGGCGAACGGTTCTCGGGATCCAGCGGCTGGCACCGCGGCGTGACTACGTGGTGACCGGTGGGGTGGACGACACCCTCACCGCCGACGACGATGGCTGCGCGGTGCTGAGCGTCGATCTCGATGACCGCCTCGAGGTTATGCTGCGCCCCGCCACCCCATAGATCAGCACAAGCCCGCCGAGCATCGCCACGACGGGTCCGGCACTGTGGAACACCACGTCTCCCACAGTGTTTTCGTGATCGATCTCGAACAGCCGGAAGACGTGCATATCGATCACACCCGACTCGAAGATCACCGCCCCGACCATCACCAGTAGCGTGCCTGCGCCTCTGTGGGCCCGCACAATCGTCGCCGAGCGACTGAGTCTGAACGCAACGACGGCCAACACCAGGTAGCAACCGCCGCGCAGTAACCATCTCGCTGGTGAGCCGGTATTCGCCATGATGCCGCTCCACACCAGCGCCGGCGCGGCAATCAGACAGATGACGATTCCGATCGAGCAGTACCGGAACACAGCAGCGGTCTCTGGCCGGCGATCTACCCCGGCGTCGGCGAGCACGGATACGCACGCGGCGATCGACTGCCCCGGTGCCGGACGCTGGGCGACGGGTGCGAACAGCATCGACGTGTCGTCGGCGCCACTGCCGAATACCCGGCGTATCCGGCCGACCACCGCGAAGATCAAGAGCCCCACAATGCAACAGGTCATCGCGGGTAATCATGGCCGACCGGCGGTCGCAGTGCATACCAATTCTGTGAAACATTCCACTGAGTGGGGAGCGCCTCGAACGGTTCAGACCATCCAGTTGGCGACGTAGGAAGGATCGGTCAGCGCCGCCCGGGCGAGCCGGAAGGCGGACAGGTCATAGCTGCTGGAGCCGTCAATCGCCATATCGGCGAGCAGTCGTCCGAACAGCGCCGCGAACTTGAACCCGTGCCCGGCGCCCAGCCCGACGGTGACGCTCGGATGTTCGGGCAGTCGATCAATGACAAAGTCGCGGTCGGGCGTCAACGTGTACAAGCAGCGCTTCGACCGGATCGGATCACCTGAACCGGGGAACACACCGCGCATGAATGTCGAAAGCCGTTCCAGCATCGCCTCATCCAGGGCGCCGCTACGATCGTCCGCCGTCACGGTGGGGCCGCCGCAATCCTGCGCGGCTTTGATGGTCGCCTCACCGTAGGTGGGGAATCCGTAGTAGGACGGCTCGTCCATCCAGATCCACACCGGGAACACTTCGGGACTGAACTTCGAGGGTTGCGGCGGCGCGAAGTAGGTGAGTTGCTCCTCGGTCACGGTCAGCGGCAGGTCCACACCGAGCGGTGCCAGCAGACCGGCCGTCCATGCGTCGGCGGTGACGACGACCCGCCCGACGCTGACCACGCCGTCGGCGGTGACCAGTTCGACACTGTCTGCACCGGGCACGATCGCCTCGACGCGGGTGTTGTCCTGGATCGTCGCGCCGAGTTCACGTGCGCGGCGCGTCATCGCGGCGGTGCCTGCGGCGGCTGGCACGATGCCGGTGCGCGCCTGATGGATGGCGGTCGTTCCGTCCGGTAGCGAGAACGCCGGCCAGCGATCGCGCACCGTGTCGGGATCCAGAACGTCGTAGGCGATGCGGTGGGCGTCCATCGACGAGAGGTAGTCCGCCATGGCGATGTGCGCATCTGGCGGGTACAGGTCGAGCCCACCGGTCATCGTCACGAACTGCTCGCCGGTCTCATTCTCCAGGCGGGCCCACTCGTCGTAGGCGCCGAAGGTCAGGGCCACGTACTCCGGGGTGTGGTAGCTGTGCCGGATGATCCGAGAGGTGTCGTGCGAAGCGCCACGCTCGTGACCGAGTCCGAAGGCCTCGATCCCGAGGACTCTCAAGCCACGACTGGCGGCGTGCCAGGCGGTAGAACTTCCCAGTCCGCCGAGTCCGATGACGGCCAGGTCATAGGTCGCCCTGTCATAGGTTCTAGCCACCGGTGTTACCTCCCTGCCGCTCAAGCCGGGGCAGCAGCCAGCGCCGGATATCGAGGGCTGCGTCTTCCATCGGCGCGAACCAGCCCTGAGAGTAGTACCGCGAGGTCATTCCGCGTTGCACCGATTCGCAGATCGCCCAGTCTTGATGGTTGACCAGATCCCAAAGATCGGTGGCGTCACTCGGGTCGAATCCCGGCTTCGTAATTTCGTCAGCGGCGAAGAGCAGCTCGCAGGTGACCTCGGTGCGATCAACCGCGGTGGGTCGCAGGATAAAGGCGGCGACATGTTCGGCGGCAAGTGACAGCAGTAGGTTTGGATAGACCAATTCGCCTTTGTGTCTTACCCGTTCGGCGTCATCGAGATCCGGGAACGGAGCACGGTCACTGGTACCCGACAGTGTGAACGTCCAGGCGCCGTCGCGATGCGGGACGCCGTCCTCCCACTCGAGCCCGGCGCCACCACCGGCGAACGCGGGCACCAGTCGGGACAGTTCCGGGTGCACCGGGCCGCAGTGGTAGCACTCGTTGTAGTTCTCGGCCAGCACCTTCCAGTTCGCCGCGACCGAATACTCCAAGCGTTTGCCCACCACCAGTGTGTCCAGCGGGTAGCGCCGGACCCGATCCGGCACCGGCGACAATGCGTCGACGACGGCCGGTGCCTCGAGATCCTCAGTCAGCCAGAGGAATCCACCCCAGGCCCCGGCGCGCAGAGCGTTCAGCCGGAAAGCTGAATTGTCGAAATCAACATCGTCGGTATGCGGCGCATGCAGCAGGCGGCCGTCGAGTCCGTAGGTCCACGAGTGATACGGGCAGCGCAGCGATTTGGCATCACAGGCGGCGGGAGATTCAGCCGACTCGACCGGCACCAGCTGGGAACCTCGGTGCCGGCACACATTGGCGAACGCGTGCAGCGATCCGACTTCGTCAGCGGTGATGATGACCGACTCGTTGGAAAACTCGACGACCGCGCGGCGCTGCGGGAGCACCCGACCGGATTTCGCAAGGCCGAGTTCGTCGAGCCGGCCGATGCAGGTCCATTCGCGGCGCAGCATCTCGGACTCGCGCTTGAAGGATGCCCCGTCGACGTAGTGGTGCCGATCCAGGGCAGGTTGCAGTGCCCGCCCCGATATGCCCGACACCACACCACCTCCTGTGTTTCAGCGCACTCAGTATCCCGCAGCCCGACGCTATCGGTGTGCATTGGCCTCGACAAGATGGCAGGCAGCGGTATGGCCGGCTCGGGGCACATCGGCGGCGATCATGGGCAACTCGACGGTCCGGCATCGCTGATCGACGTCGGCGGCGGCGGCCGTCCCGTCGACGAGTGCGGGGCACCGGGTGTGGAATCGGCAACCGGCGGGGATCCGGGTGGGGTCGGGCGTCTCACCGGTCAGCACGATCGGCTCGAGGCGCGCCACCTCCGGCACCACCGAGAGCAGCGCCTGGGTGTAGGGATGTTGCGGCGCGGCCAGGATCTCCTCGGTGGGACCGATCTCGATGATGCGGCCGAGGTACATCACCGCCACCCGGTCGGCGATATTCCACGCCAGCCCGAGGTCATGGGTGACAACAAGCAATGTCAACCCGAGTTCATCGCGCAGCCGCAACAGCAGCGCCAGGATCTCCCCTCGCACCGACGCATCGAGGCTGGACACCGGCTCGTCGGCGACGATGATCTCCGGGTCGAGCACCAACGCACCGGCGATCACCACCCGCTGACGCTGTCCACCGGAAAGCTCATGCGGGTACCTGAGGTAGAACCGCTCGGGAGGGCGCAGCCCGGCCCGCGAGAGCGCACCGGCCACCTTGGCCTCCTCACCCTCGTGCAGGCCATGCACCCGCAGACCCTCGGCCACGGCCTCATACACGGTGTGTCTCGGGTTCAGCGCTCCGGATGGATCCTGCAGGATCAACTGCGCTCGCCGGCGGTAGGCCTTCAGGTCGCGGGTCCGGTAGGAGAGCTTCTCGCCACCGACATACACCGCGCCCGCCGCGGGCCTCTGCAGCCCGAGGATTGTTCGCGCCAGTGTGGTTTTGCCACAACCGCTTTCGCCGACCAGTGCGAGAATCTCCCCTCGGTGGACCGCCAGGTTGACGCCGTCGACGGCACGTGCGATGTCACCGCTGCGGGTACGGAACTCGACTTCCAGTGCACGCGTCTCAAGCGCCGGCGTATCGGCGTCGTAGGTGGCCGTCACACCAACACCTCACCGGCACGGTGGCAGGCGGCTTCGCGGTCACCGTGTCTGGTCAGTAGCGGCTCGACCGTCGAGCATGCGTCGATGGCTATCGGGCAGCGCGGGTGCAACGGACATCCCGGCGGAAGGTCACCGGGAAACGGCGGGTCACCGGGCAAACCGGCGGGGGCATACCGGAACGCTTGGTCGCCGATCCGGGGAAATGCGCCGGCCAGTGCCTTCGCGTACGGATGCAGTGGCGTGGCGAACACATCGCTCGCGGCGCCTTCCTCGACGATCCGGCCCGCGTACATCACCGCGACCCGATCGCAGGCACCGGCCAGAACGGACAGATCATGACTGATCAACACCACGCCCAGGCCGAACTGCTTGACCAACGACGACAGCAGGTCCAGAACCTGCGCCTGGACCATAACGTCGAGCGCGGTCGTGGGTTCGTCGGCGATCAGCAGGCTGGGCCGGCAGGCTAGGGCCATCGCGATCATGACCCGTTGTTTCTGCCCGCCGGAAAGCTGGTGCGGGTAATCGCCGGCCCGACTGGCCGGCAGGCCTACCTGCTCCAGCAATTCACCCACGCGCACTCGTGCGGCATGGCCACCAACGTCCTCGTGCAGCAGGATCGGCTCGGCCAGTTGCGTCTCGATCCGCTGCACCGGGTTAAGCGCATGCATCGCACCCTGGAAGACCACCGCGGCCTTCGCCCAACGGGCGGCGCGCAACTGACCGAACGACATGGCCATCACATCTTCCCCGTCGAGCCGGATGTGACCGCTCACCTGTGCGTTCTTAGGCAGCAGCCGCAGCACCGAATCCGCCAAAGTCGTTTTACCGCAGCCGGATTCACCGGCGATGCCGAGGGTCTGCCCCAGTGGAAGGCTTAGCGACACATTACGCACTGCGGGCACCAGACCCTGCCGGGACTGGTAGGTGATGCTGACATCATCGAACTCCAGGAGCGTCATTGCGTGGCCTCACGCGGATCGAGAATGTCCTCGAGTGCTCGCCCGACGAGATTGAAGGCCAGCACCACGAGTACGACGCAGACACCCGGTGCCGCCAAATACCACCACGCGCCGGCCGAGATCGCCCCGGTGGAGAACGCGTCGTCGAGGATCGTCCCCCAGGACACCGCAGTCGGATCGCCGAGTCCCAGAAAGGACAGCGTTGTTTCCGACAGGATGGAGATCGACACCGCCAGCGTGGTGTTCGCCAGCACGAGGGGCATGACATTGGGCAGCACGTGACGCGTCATCTGATGCACGTCGCCCGCACCCAGTGCCCTCGCCCGTTCAAGGTAGGGCCGGCCCTCCACTGACAGCGTTTGGGCCCGGATCAATCGGGCGGTGGCCGGCCACGAGGTCACCCCGATCACGATGATGATGTTGAGCAGGCTCTTGCCGAGCACAGTGGCCAGCACGATGGCAAGCGGCAGAAAAGGGATGACCAGGAACCAGTCGATGAGCCGATCCAGTATTCCGCCGATCAGACCACGGAAGTGCCCGGACGCGATGCCGACCGCGGTGCCGATGAACATCGACAAGACGGTGGCGCACAAACCCACCAGCAGCGAGATGCGGGCACCCCATACGACCAGAGCCAGGACATTGCGGCCGGCGTCGTCAGTGCCGAGCCAGTACTGAGCTGTCGGTGATTCGTAGACCCCGCCGGTCGCCTTGGTGACGTCGAGTTGGGACGCGTCGAACAGCAGCGGCGCGGCGAGTGCGAGCACGGCGAATGTGACGAAGATCGCCAGACCCACCATCCCGGTGCGGGACCGCCGGAACTGCTCCCCCAATTGTTTCCCGGATCGGCGGCGGCGCGCCCACACGATCGACCGAGTCGAGACCGAGGTCATGTCCGCACCCGCGGATCAAGCCGGGCATACAGCAGGTCGGCGACGAGGTTCGCGACGATCACGGCCGCCGAGAACAACAGGAACAGCGTCTGCAGCAGGGGTATGTCCGGCCCGCGCAGAGCCAGTACGGTCAGCGAACCAAGCCCGGCGACCGAGAACACATACTCGATCGTGATGGCCCCACCGACGACAAAGCCGAGGTTGAGGAAGATCAGCGTCGTCGTCGGTAGCAACGCATTGGGCACCGCATGCCGGCGCCGGACGTCGGCCTCCCGCAGCCCCTTGGCCCGCGCGGTCCGAAGATAGTCCGCGCCCATTTCATCGATCAGCGAGGCACGCATGACGAGGGAATACTCGGCGAGGTAGATGACGGTCAGGGTGAAGACCGGCAGGGCGAGATGCCATGCGACATCGGCCATCCCGGCGAGGGTGCCGATGTCGACGCCCGGCGTGGACAGGCCGCCGACCGGAAAGATGCCGGGGATGCCGAACACGCCGACCGAGAAGACGATGAGCAGGATCATCCCGAGCCAAAACTCCGGCATGGAATACAGCACCAGAGTGACGGTGGTGGCGATCTTGTCGAAACGCTGACCGCGCTTCCAGGCACTGCGAATACCGAGCCAGACGCCGAAGATCGTGGCGAGCACCGTCGCCGTGCCGACGAGCAGCAGGGTCGGCCAGATCCGCGGGCCGATGACATCCCACACCGGGGCACTGAACCGCTGCGAGGGCAATTCGGGCACGAAGGGGTTCTTGATGTAGGCGAAGAACTGCTCGCTGATCGGGGCGTTGAACCTGGCCTGCAACTGCCTCTTGATCTCGGGATCCACATCACGCCCGCGGGTGTAGAGCGAGATGGGATCGCCGGGCAGCAGTCGGAACAAAAAGAAATTGAAGAGGATGACAAAAATGAATGTTCCGGCCGCAGACAGCAGCCGAGACAACCCGTACCGCGCGCCCGGTCCCACGACTCCCCTGCGGCCGGGCGAGGAACGCGCGGTGTCCGGTCCGCTGATCAGCGACATACCGGTATCACTCGCGGTCGTCGGCTCCCGCGGTGCGACGCCGTCGCAGCAACAACATCGTCAGGCCGCCGAGTACCGCCACGGCGGCGACGATTCCGCCGATCATGGCCGGCGACGAGCCGCTACCGGCTTGTCCTGAGTCCGCGGCCTGCACGGGCTTGAGATTCTCGTAGGTCCAGGTTCCGTACTGGAACAGATATGACCCGTCCGGCGCGGGCTGCGGTACGAAGCCCTCGAACCTGTCGCTGCGATAGGCGACCAGGTTGTCGTAGTAGTAGGTGATGGCGTAGGGCCAGTCGTCGTAGAGGATCTGCTGCATCTGCTTGACGATCTCGATGCGCTTGGCGGGATCGGTCTCGGTGCTTTGGGCGGTAAAGAGGGCGTCGTACTCGGGATTGCAGTAGAACGAATCGGAGAGGTTGGCCACGATGCTGCCGGCGTCTTCGTAGGACCTCTTGTCACAGGTGAAGGTGGACAGCTGGTAACCGGGGTCCGGCTCGACGACCCAGCCGTACTCGAACATGTCGTACTCGCCCTGGCCGATCTTCTCGGTCAGGGCGTCCTCGGCGATGAGTGTCACGGTGGTCTCAACGCCGATATCAGCAAGGTAGTTCTTGATGAACTCGACGGCCTTCTTCGACGCCGCCTTATCTGATCGGCCGAATAGTCGGAACTTCAGTGGCGCACCGGTCGCATCCTGGCGGATGCCGTTCGGGCCTACCGGGTAGCCAGCGGCATCCAGCAGTGATCGGGCCTTGTCGGGGTCGTAGCTGACCTCATTGGGTGGCGAGAGGTGCCAATCGGCGTACATCGGCGGAATCAGCGTTGAACCGACGCTGCCGTGTCCACCCAGCACCTTCTCGACGAGGGCCTTGCGATCGATCGACCAGCCGATGGCCTCACGCAGGCGCTTGTCCTTCAGCAGCGGATTGCCGTCCCCGATCGGCTTGTTATCTACTGTTGCGGCACCGGTGTTGAAGGCCAACTCGTTGAACCCGGAGTAGACCGCCGACAGGCGTTTGATGTTCGGCACATCAGCCAGCGAATCGAAGACATTCGACTCCAGACTGTCGGCGTAATCGATCTCACCCTTGCGCAGCGCCTGGCCGAGCGCATCGGGGTTGGCATAGAACTTGAAGACAACCTCGTCGACGGCGGGCTTACCGCGATAGAAGTTGGGGTTGGCGACCATCCGGGTGAACTGTCCGACTTGACGCTCCGCCGTCAGATACGGACCGGCGCCGACAACGGGCTTGCCGTCGGTAGGTTCGTCTTTGAAACTCTGGATGGCAGTCTCGTCGATCGTGGAGTAAACGTGCTCGGGCAGGATGTAGACCGCGAGCTTCTCCATGATCGGTGAGGGCTTGTCGACCCGAAGGATCAGCGAGGTGTCATCCGGCGCCTCGGCCTTGGTGATATTGCCGACGTAGTTGCCGTAGTTGACCTTCTCGAACGTGCCATTGATGATCCGGTTGAAGGTGTAGGCGGCATCCTTGGCCGTCAACGGGACGCCATCACTCCACTTCAGCCCGGGCCTGATCTTGTAGGTCCAGAACGTCTTGTCCGGGGACTCCGCCCACGACTCAGCCAGACCGGGCTCAATGCTGAAATCCTTGGCCCCGTACTCGGTCAGGGTCGGATAGACCATCTGGAAGATCTCATAGGCAGCGGCAGTCACGCCGACGAACGGGTTCAGGGAGTCGACGTCCTGGGTCACTCCCACGGTGAACACCGACTTGGCCGGGGCCGGTTCAGCTCCGGCGGGTACCCCGGCGGGCAGCAGCAGTCCGAGGACGAACAGGATCACAGCGACCAGGCGTGCGGGTCGATCAACCATCACGTCCCCCTTCGGTGGCGGGTACGGCTATTCACTTGACTGACGGATCACCCCACCATGGCAGCATTTTCGGAGCCAGTCCGGCGTTCTGGCCTAATCCGCCGACTTGAGTGGGATAGCCAAGGTTCGTCGCAGTATCGTTTAACCCTGGCTCGCCTTCGAATCCCTGCGGAGGTTGCGTGGCACCCGATATCGGCTCCATTCCCGAGCCGTCCACGGCGCGTATCGGACAAGACCCGCGCGCACCGTACGCCTGGATCGCCGAGCCGACTGCGGAGTTGATCGGACTTCTCGATGCCGAGCGCGCCTATTACGAAGCCCGCACCGCACCACTGGGCAAACTGCGCGCGGTGCTGGCTGCTGAGATGACCGCGCGGGTGCCGGACCGCTCTGAGTCGGCGCCGTGGCAGGCCGGAGCCTTCACCTACCGAAACGTGCACGGGGTCGGCGCCGAGTTCCCCGCCCTGGTTCGGCGCGTCGGGGTCGGCCCAGACGAAGACGACCCAGACGGTGACGACCCAGACGGTGACGACCCAGACGAAGACGACCCAGACGAGACGGTGATCGACCTGCAAGCGATCGCCGAGGCCCATCCCGAGGCCGAGTTCCACCCCGGCGAGATGCAGGTGAGTCCGGACGGGACAGTGCTGGCCTGGTCGTACGACGTGGTCGGCGACGAACGGTATCGCCTGAGGTTCCGGGATCTGCGCACCGGAACCGACCTCCCCGCAGTGATCGAGGCGACCATCCCCGCCGGCGGCTGGAGCGCCGACGGGTCAACGTATCTATACCTGCGCACCGACGCCGTCAATCGACCGCATCAGGTGTGGGCGCACCTACTGGGCACCGACCCCGCGTCGGACAGACTGGTCTTTACCGAACCCGACGAGCGGTTCGATGTCCGCCTTGAGGTCACCCGTTCGGGGGCGTGGTTCGTGATCACCGCGTGGTCGCGTAACACCTCCGAGGTTCATCTGCTGTCGACCGCAAAACCCACCGCCGCACCCGTCCTGGTCCGGCCACGCGAACATCTCATCGAGTACAGCGTGGAACACGCGCCCGGACCCAGCGACCGATTCCTGATCGTCACCAACCTCGACGCTGAGTCGTTCCGGATCGCCACTGCACCGGTCGACGCACCGGGCGACTGGAGCGACTACGTGTCCGAAGATCCGGCGATGCGCATCAACCGCGCGGACGCCTTCGGTTCGGCGGTCGTCGTCTCAGCCAGACGCGATGGGGTCGGCATGGTGACAGTGCGGCCGTACAACGCGGCGCCTTACGACATCTGGCCGGACGTTCCCGGCGGCCTGGTGACACTGGGTCGCAACGAAATATTCGATGCCGACTTCGTGACCGTGATCCAACAATCGTTCATCAAGCCCACCAGGTTCGAGGACGTTGATATCGCGTCAGGGTCACGCAGTCTCCGCCATGTAGAGCAGATCGTCGGGCTCAACGTGGATGCGTACACCCAGGAACGGCATCTGGCCCCCGCGCCAGACGGAACCCAGGTGCCCGTCGTCGTCGTGCGACGGCATGGTGTCGAACTCGACGGTGCCGCACCACTGTTCCTGTACGGCTACGGCTCCTACGAAGTGTGCACCGACCCCGACTTCGGCTACGACTGGTGGCGTTCGCTGCCCTCGCTGCTGGACCGTGGCGTGGTGTGCGCATTCGGCCAGCCCCGCGGTGGTGGCGAGATGGGCCGGCGCTGGTGGCTCGACGGACATCTGCGGTCGAAACCCAATACCTTCGATGATCAGGCCGCTGTCGCCGATTTCCTGGCCGAAGGCCTCATTGACGGCACCAGGATCGTGACCCGCGGATTGTCCGCGGGTGGCTTGCTGCAAGGCGCGCTGTACTCCCGGCGGCCGGAACGTTTCGCCGGAGTTGTCGCCGAAGTTCCCTTCGTCGACGTGGTGGCCACCATGGGAAATCCGGCGCTGCCGCTGACCATTCCGGAATGGGAGGAGTGGGGTAACCCCGCCGACCCTGATGACTACGCCGTGTTGATGTCGTATTCGCCGGTCGACAATCCGCCCGCGGTCCAGGCGCGGCCGCCGCTGCTCGTCACCGGAGCCGTACACGACACCAGGGTTCTGGTCCGGGAGCCGGCAAAGTGGGTCGCGACGCTTCGAGCCGGCGATCCGGACCGCGGCATAGGCGTGGATCCCACATCACCGGTATCGCGGCGCACAATTCTCTTTCGCGCCGAGACCGGTTCGGGCGCTCATGCCGGACCGGTCGGGCGTTACTCCCAACTCCACTATGAGGCCGAGATCTATGCCTGGGTACTCACCTGTTTCGGAGATGACTACACATTCGGCCGGTCGCGGCCACCAGGCTGACAGGCGCTATCGTCTGCGCTGACGTGCGATCTCGGCGAGTACGACACCGGCGGCAACGGAGGCATTGAGCGACTCCGTCGGTCCGGCCATCGGTATCGACACCACCGCATCGCAGTTCTGGCGCACCAACCGCGACAGACCTTTGCCCTCCGAACCGACGACCAACACCATCGGCTCGGCGGCGTCGAATTCATCAATCGTGGTGTCACCGTCGGCGTCAAGTCCGACGACTCGAATACCAGCCGCGGACCACTGATTGAGCGTGCGATTGAGGTTGGTGGCCCGGGCAACCTGGACCCGCGCCGCTGCACCCGCACTGGTGCGCCAGGCCACTGCGGTCACCGACGCCGACCTGCGCTGCGGGATGAGGACACCATGCCCGGCGAAGGCCGCAACTGAACGAATGATGGCGCCGAGATTGCGCGGATCAGAGATGTTGTCCAGCGCAACCAGCAGTGCCGGTTGGACATCGTTGGTGGCTGAGGCCAGCAGATCGTCAGGGTGGGCATATCCATACGGCGGAACCTGCAGGGCGATGCCCTGATGTAGGCCATTGGAGCTCATCCGGTCGAGGTCGTGGCGAGGCACCTCGAGGATTGGGATGCCCCGATCAGCAGCCAGCGTCACCGACTCGGTGAGCCGCTCGTCGGCTTCGGCACCGAGTGCGACGTAGAGCGCACCGGCCGGCGCGTTGGCCCGAAGACATTCCAGCACCGGATTGCGGCCCAGGACCATCTCAGTTTCGTCGGTCGGCTTGTTATACGTCTTGCGGGCCTGTTGGGCCACACGTTTTGCCGCGGGGTGATGGGGCCGCTGTTTGGCGGGTGGGGTGGCGCCACGCCCTTCAAGTCCGCGTCTGCGCACCCCGCCGGAGCCCACCGTCGGGCCCTTCTTGGTGCCCTCCTTACGGATTGCGCCGCGCCGTTTTGAATTGCCCGCCATTGTTATGTGGCCTCTCCATCAGCCAGTGCCCACTGCGGGCCGTCGGCAGTGTCGGTGACGTCGATTCCGGCCGCCTTGAGCCGATCTCGAATCTCATCCGCTCCGACCCAGTCACGATCGCGACGAGCGTCATCGCGACGCGTCAACTCTGCGGCGACCAGAACATCGACTGCGGCCAGTGCGGCGGCGGTCTCATCCCGGGTCTCCCATCGCGGATCGAGCGGATCACAGCCCAAAATCGCTGTCATGGAACGTATTTCGCCAGCTTTGGCCAGTGCGATGTCATGGTCGCCCGCCTCCAGCGCGCGGTTGCCTTCGGCGCGGGCGGAATGTACTTCGGCCAGCGCTGCCGGAACCCCAAGATCGTCGTCGAGTGCAGCGGCGAACTTCTCCGTCCACGTCGTCGGCGACACTGCACCCACCCGTGTTCGGACCCGGTGCAGGAATTCCTCGATTCCGGTGTAGGCCTTGGCCGCGTCCTGCAACGCCGTCTCGGAGAACTCAAGCATCGAACGGTAGTGGGCGCTGCCCAGGTAGTAGCGCAGTTCTGCGGGTCTAACCCGTTGCAGCACAGCAGGAACCGCCAGTACATTGCCCAGCGACTTACTCATCTTCTCACCGCCCATGGTGACCCAGCCATTGTGCAGCCAGAAGTTGGCGAAGCCGTCCCCGGCAGCACGAGCCTGCGCAATCTCGTTCTCGTGGTGCGGGAACATTAGATCCAAGCCACCGCAGTGGATATCGAACTCCGCACCGAGATACTCGTGTGACATGGCGACACATTCGGAGTGCCACCCTGGTCGACCGCGGCCCCACGGAGTGGGCCAGGACGGCTCGCCGGGCTTGGCGCCCTTCCAGAGGGTGAAGTCGCGCTGATCGCGCTTCCCGGTACCGGCACCCTCGCCCTGATGGACATCGTCAATCCGATGGCCGGAGAGCTTTCCGTATTCACCGACACTGAGCACGTCGAAGTAGACGTCGCCGCCACCGGCGTATGCGTGGCCGGTGTCGATCAGGCGCTCGATGAGTTCGACGATCTGGGTGATATGTCCGGTGGCACGCGGTTCCGCCGACGGCGGGAGCACTCCGAGTGCGTCATAGGCCGATGCGAAGGCCCGCTCGTGGGTAGCCGCCCACTCCCACCATGGCCGGCCGGCCTCGGCTGCCTTGATGAGGATCTTGTCGTCGATATCGGTGACGTTGCGGATGAACGCAACGTTGAAGCCTTTGGCAAGTAGCCAGCGTCGTAGCACGTCGAAGGCGACCCCGCTGCGAACGTGCCCGATGTGCGGAAGTCCCTGAACGGTTGCGCCACACAGATAAATCGACGCATGACCGGGCCGCAACGGGACGAAGTCGCGAACGGCACCGGTGTAGGTGTCGTGCAGGCGCAGGCCTGCGGCTCCGGTGGTCACGACGTGGCAGCTTACCGGGAAGCCGAGATGACCAAAGCGGTCGCGATTGCGGCCATGCCCTCGCCACGCCCAGTCAGTCCGAGGCCGTCGGTGGTGGTGGCTGAGACCGACACCGGCGCGCCGAGCAGATCGGTGAGCAGCCGTTGAGCCTCATCCCGGCGCGGTCCGATCCTCGGCCGGTTGGCGATCACCTGAACGGCGGCATTGCCGACCGAGAATTGACTCCGAATGAGCAAATCGCGGACATGGGTGAGCATCTGGGCTCCGGTGACACCGCGCCACTGCGGTTGGTCGACGCCGAACACGCTGCCCAAATCACCGAGGCCCGCTGCTGAGAGCAGCGCATCGCACAACGCATGAATCGCCACATCGCCGTCGGAATGCCCGGAGCATCCGTCGGCGCCGTCGAACAGCAGTCCCAGCAGCCAGCACGGACGGCCTATCTCAATGGGGTGCACATCGGTACCGAGCCCGACCCTCGGAAGCGGCAGGCTCATGAGTTCAACACCGCCTGCGCCAAGCGCAGATCCAGCGCAGTGGTGATCTTGAAGGCAAGTGCATCACCGGCCACCGTGTGCACCGGAACGCCCAGGTTCTCCACCATCGACGCGTCATCGGTGACGGTGAGTCCGCCGGACTGCTGATAGGCCCGGCGTAATAACGCGGCCTCAAACCCCTGTGGCGTCTGTACCGCGCGCAGCCCGGCGCGTTCGGGGGTGCCGAGTACGACGCCGTTGGCGTCGACAGCCTTGATCGTGTCCACAACGGGGAGAACCGGGATGACTGCCCGCATTCCGTCCCGCAGTGCGGCCACGACCCGCCGGATCTGGTCCAGCGGCGTAAAGGGCCGAGCGGCGTCGTGCACCAGGATGAACTCGGCATCACCGACCGCGGCCAGTGCCCGTCTGACGCTGTCGCCGCGTTCGGCGCCGCCCTCGACCACGGTCACGAGGCCTCCGCTTGTACCGGCACCGCTTGTACCGGCACCGTTTGTACCGGCACCGTTTGTACCGTCACCGTTTGTACCGGCACCGAGCATGCCGACGGTCTCCGCGACACGTTGCGCGGGCGCAGCGACCACAACCCGGTCGATCACACCGGAGGCGAGCAAACCGGCGACGGCGTGCTCCAGCATTGTCTTTGAACCCAACGTGACGAACGCTTTGGGCACGCCAGCCCCGAGTCGCGCTCCAGCGCCGGCGGCTGTGACGATTGCGACCGTGTCGGACACCGATGCCCTCAGGTCAGTCAGGAAGCGGTGGCCAGAGCCTCATCGAGGATCGTCATGGCCTTCGCATCGTCGGTGTTCTCGGCCAGTGCCAACTCGCCAACGAGGATCTGCCGGGCCTTGGCCAGCATTCGCTTCTCGCCGGCCGACAAGCCCCGTTCCTGATCTCGACGCCATAGGTCGCGAACAACCTCGGCGACCTTGTTCACGTCGCCGGATGCCAGCTTCTCCAAATTGGCCTTGTAGCGGCGTGACCAGTTGGTCGGCTCTTCGGTGTGCGGAGCACGCAGCACCTGGAAGACCTTGTCGAGTCCCTCCCGGCCGACGACGTCACGCACACCGACATACTCCGCGTTATCCGCAGGTACCCGCACGGTCAGATCACCCTGAGCGACCTTCAAGACGAGGTATTCCCTCGTTTCGCCCTTGATGGTCCGGGTTTCGATCGCCTCGATCAATGCAGCACCGTGGTGTGGATAGACAACGGTGTCTCCGACCTTGAAATTCATGAGATTCGGGCCCCTTTCACAAACCAATGTTAGCACGGCACCCAAGTGGATGTTGAACAACGGTGCAGGTCAGGGGCACCATCGGCGAATACCGGGGGTTGACAGGGCGAGAAATCCGTGTAGGGCGGCGCCCCAGCAACGTCTTTCGAGCTGCGCCGGGGCGCAACAAGGCTGCGTCTACCGCCGGGCTGCGCCACCTACTACTGTGCATAGTCGAACCGTGTCGACCCTCGTCGTGCCGGACGTACTCCCCAAGCAGGAGGCTGCTGTGAACCGTTCCAAGATCCGCCTCTGCGCCGCCGCCGCGGGCCTGGTGGCGGGTTCCATGATCCTCATCGGCTGCAGTGCCGGGCAAATCTCCCAGACCGCCAGCCAGGAAGCCGCCGTCAACGGCAACTCTGCCAACGCAAAGAACATCGCACTGCGCAACGTTCACCTGCTGTCGACGCAGACCAGCGACTACCTGCAACCTGGACGAACGGTACCGCTGGTGTTCGTTGCCGCCAACAATTCGCCCGACGTCAACGACAAACTGTTGGGAATCACCTCCGACGTCGGTGCGGTGGCCATGACCGGCGACGCCGCCATTCCGGCAGGCGCCGCACTCGTGGTCGCCGCGGCCGGCGGGCAGGTCGAGGCCATGGGTAGCGCGACGCCCGCGGCGGCAGAGGTCGCGCTGAACTCGCCGATCACCAATGGGCTGTCCTACGATTTCACCTTCAGCTTCGAACATGCCGGGAAGGTCACCGTCGCGGTGCCCATCTCCGCCGGCGACTGACCCGGGCAATAGCCCGGCTCTCGACCCACGGCCGCGCATCCGCGGAACTGTCACACCTGAGCGCTAGCGTCAGCGTCGTGGCTAAAGCTCGCGCGCAGTACCGCTGCTCAGAATGCCACCACATGGCCGCGAAATGGGTGGGTCGCTGTCCTGAGTGCGGCACGTGGGGCACGGTTGACGAGGTCGTGGTTTCCGCAATCCTCGGCGGCACCGGTGGGCGCAGCACGGTTCCTTCTACTCCGGCCGTTCCCCTGAGTTCCATCGATCCTGATCGCACCCGGCACTTTCCCACCGGCGTCAGCGAACTCGACCGCGTACTCGGCGGTGGCGTGGTACCCGGTTCGGTGTGTCTGCTGGCCGGTGATCCGGGCGTCGGCAAGTCGACCCTGCTGCTCGAGGTGGCCCATCGGTGGGCGCTGGCCGGGCGGCGCGCACTGTACGTCTCAGGCGAGGAGTCGGCGGGCCAGATTCGGATGCGCGCCGAGCGCACCGGCAGCGCTCATGACGAGGTCTACCTGACTGCGGAGTCTGACCTCCAGACGGTGCTCGGCCATATCGACCAGGTGAGCCCGAGCCTGGTGGTCGTCGACTCGATTCAGACCATGACCGCAGGCGACACCGACGGAGTGGTCGGCGGCGTAACCCAGGTCAGGGCGGTCACCGCGGCTCTCACCGCAGCTGCCAAATCAAGCGGCATCGCAATGGTCCTCGTCGGGCACGTCACCAAGGACGGCGCGATAGCCGGCCCGCGTTCGCTGGAACATCTGGTGGATGTGGTGCTGCACTTCGAGGGTGACCGCAACACGGCACTCCGGATGGTCCGCGGCGTCAAGAACCGGTTCGGGGCGGCTGATGAAGTCGGCTGTTTTCTCCTGCAGGACAATGGAATCCGCGGTGTGGCAGACCCTTCGGGGTTGTTCCTGGACCAACGACCCGAGCCGGTACCCGGCACCGCGGTCACAGTGACGCTGGATGGCAAGCGGCCATTGATCGGTGAGATCCAGTCACTGTTGGCCCGACCGGCCAACCCGGGAGCACCTCGGCGCGCCGCAGTCAGTGGCATCGATCAGGCGCGCGTGGCGATGATCGTTGCCGTGCTCGAGAAGCGCGCCATGGTGCCGATCGGCGCGATGGACATTTACCTGTCAACAGTCGGCGGCATGCGACTGACCGACCCGTCTTCTGATCTCGCGGTCGCCATGGCGATGGCTTCTGCCTTCACCAGCAGGCCACTGCCGGCCACCACCGTGGTGATCGGCGAGGTCGGCTTGGCCGGGGACCTGCGCCGGGTAACCGGCATGGACCGCCGACTGGCCGAGGCCGCCCGCCTCGGCTTCACCACCGCACTGGTACCGGCCGATTGCGGACCCGCCCCGAAGGGACTGCGCACTCTTGAGTCCGCCACTATCGGCGCCGCATTGCGGGCCATGATGTCACTGACCGAATCGCGACTGCGGGTGGTGCCGCCGCCGCCGCAGAACGACGACGGGTACGGCGACGGTTGGGTACCCGGCGGGCAATGATCCGTTGCGATGTCTCGTCGCAGTTGGTTGTATCGGTCCGGCGGCGGTTGTCCTAGCTTATGAATCACCTAGTTGAGGAACCGCCTAGCCGGATCAGCCGCCCGGTGCCGGCATGGGTGCCCGATCAGCCGCCCGGTGCCGGCATGGGTGCCGGCTCACCGGCCGGAGCAGGCGGCGCGGGCTCACCGACCGGCGCGTCGGGTGCGGCCGGGGCGGGCGGCGGTGCGTCGGCAAGAATGAACGGCACCGGGGCCGAGCGCAAGTTCCCCAATTGAACGACCAGGTTGTAGGTGCCGACACCGATCGGCTCCCGCGGCAGCGGGCACTCGGGGGCCGATCCCATGGCGGTCCACGTGACTTCGGTGGTGACCTGCTCGCCCGGGTTAAACGTTTTCACCAGGGTCTCGTTGGATGGTGCGCAGTCCAGGTTTGACCACAGCCGCGTGTTATCCAACGAGTAGACATAGGCGGCCAGTACCGCTGCCCCGACGTCGCGCTTGCAGGCGACCAGACCGATATTGGTAACGACCATGGTGAACTTCGGCTGGTCCCCGATGACGTACTGCGGGGAGTTGGTGATGCCCTTCACCGCCAGCGTCGAGTCGGGGCAGTCATCACCGGCCTGCAGGATAGGCGGAGGCTCGACGGCCTCGGTGGGCGTCGGCGTGGGAGCGGCACTGGACTCGGCCGGAGCGATAACGGGAGTCTTGTCCTCCGGCTGGGGAGTTTGAGTTGTGCCGGTGCTGGCGGTCTTGGCCGAGTCCGAACCCCCGAAGATAGCGAAGGCGATTCCGGCGACCAGGGCGATGGCGAGCGCGGCGATACCGAGTGCGAGTCCCCGGCGCCGCCAATAGACCTGAGGTGGCAGTGGGCCTTGCGGTTCGAGATCCAGCACGTTCTTACCGTAAGGGCAGGTCACCATCAGCTGTCCGACCGCGCCCGGCGTGTCGCCTTTGTCGCGGTATTTCGGCGTTAATCGCCGATATAGCCGAGTTGTTCGCGCAACGTCACCCGGCCGTCGGCGAGACGGTAGGTCAACCCGACGATCGCCAGTTCACCGCGTTCGACCCGGTCGGCTATCGCTCTCGACCGCGCCAGCAGTTGAGTACCGGTCTCGATGACGTGACGGGTTTCGAACTCATCAACCCGGGTTAGACCTTCCCGGCGGCCCAGCATGATCGACGGCGTCACCCGCTCCACGATGTCTCGAACGAACCCGCCGGGCACCTGTCCTTTGTCGAGGGCGTCCAGTGTGGCCTGCACCGCCCCGCAGCAGTCGTGGCCGAGGACGGCAATCAGCGGGACGTCGAGAACCGTCACGGCGTATTCGATGGATCCCAGGACCGCGGAGTCGATGACCTGGCCGGCGGTTCGAACCACGAACATATCGCCCAGACCCTGGTCGAAGATGATCTCGGCGGCCACCCGACTGTCGGCACAGCCGAACAACACCGCCGTCGGTCGCTGGGCGACCGCGAGACTTGCCCGATGCTCGATGCTCTGGCTCGGATGCTCAGGCCGGCCCGCGACAAACCGCTCGTTACCCTGCTTGAGTGCCATCCACGCCTGTGCAGGACTGGTTTTCGACATGGCTCGTATTCTGCACTCTCGCCGATCGGTCGGTTCCATGACCATCCCCGCCGAGGATCTCATCAGTTGGTTCGCGGAGGCCAGACGCGAACTTCCGTGGCGCGCTCCGGGCGTGAGCGCCTGGCAGATCCTGGTCAGTGAATTCATGCTTCAACAAACCCCGGTCGCGCGGGTGGCGCCGATCTGGGTGGACTGGGTTGCGCGCTGGCCCACGCCGTCGGCAACGGCAGCGGCCGGGTCTGCCGATGTCCTGCGCGCCTGGGGCAAACTCGGCTATCCACGCCGGGCCAAGCGACTGCACGAATGCGCCGTCGTGGTCGCTACCGAGCACGCTGACGTAGTGCCCGACGATGTCGACATACTCCTGGGCCTACCCGGGGTCGGCGCCTACACCGCTCGAGCGGTCGCCTGCTTCGCCTACCGCGCAAGGGTTCCCGTCGTCGACACCAATGTCCGTCGAGTAGTTGCACGCGCAATCCACGGCCTGGCCGATGCCGGCAACCCGTCGACGGTGCGCGACCACGCGGACGTCGAGGCTCTGCTACCGGAAGGTGCTGCGGCAGCTGAGTTTTCGGCCGCGTTGATGGAGTTGGGCGCGGTGGTATGTACCGCCCGCGCACCCAAATGCGGGATATGTCCGCTCACGACCTGCGCTTGGCGCGACGCCGGCTATCCGGTGGGCGACGGCCCGCCGCGGCCCGCGCAGCGCTACGCCGGAACCGATCGGCAGGTTCGAGGGAAGTTGCTTGATGTGCTCAGGGCGAGTTCGGTGCCAGTGCCGCGAGCGCACCTCGACGTGGTGTGGCTGACCGACACCGCGCAGCGTGACCGCGCACTGGATTCGCTATTGGTGGATGGTTTGGTCGAGCAGACTGCAGACGGCCGCTTCGCCCTGGCAGGCGAAGGCGAAGGCGACGATGCGCGCCCAGCGAAGGCAGTTAACGCCGAGCCGAACGCCTAGTCCGCGGGCAACGAGGCGAGGAATGTCTCCACCGCTCGCCGATAGCCCTCCGGTGCGTCATCGTGGACCAGATGACCAGCACCGGCCACCTTCACGTAGGTGGCGCGCTCGCCGGCGATCTCCGCCATCGTGGCCATCTGCCCGGGTGGGACAACCGAGTCTCCGGCCTCGATCAGCAACACCGGTGCCTGGACCGCTCGCCACTGCGACCAGTAGTCCCGGGTCCCCCACTCGGCCGCGATCGCGATCCACTGCTCAGGCTTACCGTGCAACCGCCAGCCGGTCGGCGTTCGGTCGAAGGCCTCCAGGAAGTACCGGCCCGCTATGGGTCCGAATTCCGCGAAAACCGTTTCAGCAGAATCGAATTCCTCGGGTAGTGCGTGCAACCATGGTTCCCATGAACCGACGGTTCGGCCGACGAAATCCGCTGCCATATCCTCGACCACGAGCGCGCTGACCAAGTCGGGTCGCGCAGCGGCCAGGCACCAGGCGTGCAGCCCACCCATCGAGTGGCCGATTAGTACAGCGGGCACGCCGAGAGGGTCGACGGCCGCAGCAAGGTCGGCCACAAACCGCTCGGTGCTGATCGACGCCGGGTCATCGACATCACGGCCACGATGCCAGGGCGCATCGTAGGTGTAGACCGAGCCAAGCAGGGTCAGCCACGGCAGCTGACGCGACCAAGTGCTGCCGCGACCCATCAGCCCATGGACAAGGACCAGCGGCAAGCCGGTACCGCCGCAATAGTTCAGCTGGGAACTCACAGTCCCATCTTGGACCCGCCCGGCGCTTTGATGGGCGCGGTAGCCTTGCGACATGACCGTGGTGAAGATCAATGCAATCGAGGTGCCGCCCGGTGCCGGCCCAGAATTGGAGAAACGGTTCTCCAACCGCGCGCACGCGGTCGACGGCCAGCCGGGATTCCTCGGATTCCAATTACTGCGACCGATCAAAGGCGACCACCGCTACTTCGTCGTCACCCAGTGGGAGTCCGAGGAGGCCTTCCAGACCTGGGCCGCCGGTCCCGCGATCGCCGCCCACGCCGGTGAACGCGCCAACCCGGTGTCGATCGGTTCACAACTGCTCGAGTTCGAGGTCGTGCTGGACGTTGCACGGTCCAATACCGAGGGATAGCGCGCGCCGGCCACACCGGCGCGCGGCGGCACTGACCACCGCGATCACAGTCGTTGCCGGACTGGCGACCGGCTGTGCTTCGCCGAGTGCGCCCGCGGCCAACCCCGGTGTGCGGATCGAAACGAACACCCCGCAAGGTGTCCGGGCCAAGCAGGTCATGGACATGCTGAACTCCGATTGGCCCATCGGGCAGGTCAGCGTCAAGACGTTGGCCGCACCCGACATGGTGGACCCGATCGAGGCGACGATGGAATCGCTGTGGTGGGACCGGCCCTACACGCTGACCGGGGTCGAAATCGGCGCGGGCTCAGCCCGATTGCATCTGCTGACCTCCTTCGGCGCGCGCCAAGACATCGAGTTGCGCACCAACGACCAGACCATGGTCACTCGGATGGTTTCCACTACCCGCAAGCCGACGATCAGCTCATGGGGCGACGTCGACGCCGCACTTAGCCAAACCGGGGCGCGCTACTCGTATCAGGTTTCCAAGGTTAACGACGGCGCGTGCGAGAAGGTCGCCGGAACCAACACTGCCGAATCATTGCCGCTGGCTTCGATTTTCAAGACCTATGTGCTTTTCGCCGTCGAGGACGCCGTACTCGCCGGAACGCTGCAGTGGAACGACACGCTGACAATCACCAGCGAAGCCAAGAAACTCGGATCGTCGGGTTTCGACAAACTCCCGCCCGGCTCGCACATCACTGTCCGCCAAGCGGCGGGCAAGATGATCGCCACCAGTGACAACATGGCCACCGACCTGTTGATCGGGCGAGTCGGCACCGCGGCCGTCGAGCGAGCACTCGTTCGTGCCGGCCACCACGACCCGGCGAGCATGACGCCCTTCCCCACCATGCGCGAACTCTTCGCGGTGGGCTGGGGCAATCCGGATGTGCGTGAGCAATGGAAGACCGCCACTCCAACAGCTCGGGCAGAGTTGTTGAAACAGGCCAATTCCCGCCCCTACGAACCGGATCCGCAACGTACGCATGCGCCCGGATCCGCCTACGGCGCGGAGTGGTACGGCAGCGCCGAGGACATCTGCCGGGTTCACGCGCGCCTGCAGCACAACGCCGTCGGGCCGGCCGCGCCGGTCCGCGACATCATGAGCGAGGTGGCGGGAATCGATCTGGACCGGACGCTGTGGCCCTACATCGGCGCAAAGGCCGGAAACCTACCCGGGGATCTGACGTTCAGCTGGTACGCCGTAGACCGGGCCGGTCAGGCCTGGGTGGTCAGCTTTCAACTCAACTGGCCGCGGTACCACAGCCCCAACGCCGGCGGCTGGGTGATGACGATCATCAAGCAGGTCTTCGGGATACTGCCTCAGTACCGCTGACCGTTACCGCGATGACCAGGTACGAAAACGGGCGGTTACCCGACTGAGGAAACCGCCCGTTCGCGTCTCGCTTACTCGCTGACCGTGACCACGCTGGCTAGATCAGGCTCGATGACCTCGCGCTTGGGCCCACCGCTGAAGGTGAACTTCGCGTCCTCGCCGACGCCTTCGCCGTCCCAGTTGTCCACGTCGACGGTGATGAGTTGGCCGGGCCGGATCTCGTCGAACAGAATCTTCTCGCTCAGCGCATCCTCGATCTCGCGCTGAATGGTCCGGCGCAGCGGGCGGGCGCCCAGAACCGGATCGAAGCCCCGCCGCGACAGCAGTGACTTGGCCTTATCGGACACCTCCATCTCCATGTCCTTGGCCTTGAGCTGAACCGACACCCGGCCCACCATCAGATCGACCATCTGGATGATCTCGTCCTGCGTCAACTGGTGGAACACGATGATGTCGTCGATGCGGTTGAGGAACTCCGGCCGGAAGTGCTTCTTGAGTTCGTCGTTGACCTTCTGCTTCATCCGCTCGTAGTTGTTGTCACCGCCGCCCTGGGTGAATCCCAGACCGACCGCCTTGGAGATATCGGCGGTACCCAGGTTCGAGGTGAAGATCAGCACGGTGTTCTTGAAGTCGACCGTGCGGCCCTGACCGTCAGTGAGGCGGCCGTCCTCGAGCACCTGCAACAGCGTGTTGTAGATCTCCTGGTGCGCCTTCTCGATCTCGTCGAACAGCACCACCGAGAACGGCTTGCGCCGCACCTTCTCGGTGAGCTGGCCGCCCTCCTCGTAACCGACGTATCCGGGTGGGGCACCGAACAGCCGCGAGGCGGTGAAGCGGTCGTGGAACTCGCCCATATCGATCTGGATGAGCGCATCGGAGTCACCGAACAGGAACTCGGCCAGCGCCTTGGACAGCTCCGTCTTACCCACACCGGACGGGCCGGCGAAGATAAACGAGCCAGACGGACGCTTGGGGTCCTTCAGGCCGGCCCGGGTGCGGCGGATCGCCTTGGAGACGGCCTTGACGGCATCCTCCTGGCCGATGATCCGCTTGTGCAGTTCGTCTTCCATGCGCAGCAGCCGAGTGGTCTCCTCCTCGGTCAGCTTGAACACCGGGATGCCGGTCCAGTTGCCCAGCACCTCGGCGATCTGCTCGTCGTCGACCTCGGACACCACATCGAGATCACCTGAGCGCCATTGCTTCTCGCGCTCGGCGCGCTGAGCAACCAACGTCTTCTCCCGATCGCGCAACGACGCCGCCTTCTCGAAGTCCTGTGCATCAATCGCGGACTCCTTCTCCCGGCGGGCATCGGCGATCTTCTCGTCGAACTCACGCAGGTCCGGCGGAGCGGTCATCCGGCGGATCCGCATCCGGGCGCCGGCCTCGTCGATAAGGTCAATCGCCTTGTCCGGCAGGAACCGGTCGTTGATGTAGCGATCGGCCAGGGTGGCCGCGGCCACCACCGCCGCATCGGTGATCGATACCCGGTGATGCGCCTCGTAGCGGTCCCGCAGACCCTTGAGGATCTCTATGGTGTGGGCCACGGTGGGCTCGCCCACTTGAACCGGCTGGAAGCGGCGCTCCAGTGCCGCATCCTTCTCGATGTACTTGCGGTACTCGTCGAGCGTGGTCGCACCGATTGTCTGCAGCTCACCGCGAGCCAGCTTGGGCTTGAGGATCGAGGCCGCATCGATCGCGCCCTCGGCCGCACCGGCCCCGACCAAGGTGTGCAGCTCGTCGATGAACAGGATGATGTCGCCGCGGGTGTTGATCTCTTTGAGCACCTTCTTGAGGCGCTCCTCGAAATCGCCGCGGTAACGGCTGCCGGCCACCAGTGAACCCAGATCGAGGGTGTAGAGCTGCTTGTCCTTGAGCGTCTCGGGCACCTCGCCATTGACGATGGCCTGGGCCAGGCCTTCGACCACGGCAGTTTTGCCGACGCCGGGCTCGCCGATCAGCACCGGGTTGTTCTTGGTGCGCCGTCTCAGCACCTGCATAACCCGCTCGATTTCCTTCTCACGGCCGATGACCGGATCCAGCTTGCCCTCCATGGCGGCGGCAGTCAGATTGCGGCCGAACTGGTCGAGCACCAGCGAGGTGGACGGACTGCCGGACTCACCGCCGCGGCCGCCGCTGCCGGCCTCCGCGGTCTCCTTGCCCTGGTAGCCACTGAGCAGTTGGATGACCTGCTGGCGCACCCGAGTCAGCTCGGCGCCCAGCTTGACCAGCACCTGGGCCGCGACACCCTCGCCCTCGCGGATGAGGCCGAGCAGGATGTGCTCGGTGCCGATGTAATTGTGGCCGAGTTGCAGAGCCTCAAGGCTGAGTTCCAGAACCTTCTTGGCACGCGGGGTGAAGGGGATGTGACCCGATGGCGCCTGCTGGCCCTGTCCGATAATCTCCTCAACCTGCGACCGCACGCCTTCCAGCGAGATGCCCAGTGATTCAAGCGACTTGGCCGCTACACCTTCGCATTCGTGGATCAGCCCCAGCAGAATGTGCTCGGTACCGATGTAGTTGTGGTTGAGCATCCGGGCTTCTTCTTGAGCCAGGACGACAACCCTGCGGGCGCGATCGGTAAATCTTTCGAACATCGCCTATTACCTCTCCATCACCTGGCGCCAAGGTGGGCACCCAGTACCTTTGTTCCACTCTAGTGGGCGGGGGCGGGGAGATGCTCTCACCCGGTGCTCTCCCCGGTGCTCTCCCCGGTGCTCTCCCCGGGGCCGTACCCATAGAGCGGCGGACACAGCAGTCCAACGCTGAGGACCGCCGATTGTTTCCCAGTATCGGGGTTGGATGCTTCGCGTCTAGCGAAACAGTTCTGACGGGGCGATGACGACTCGCAGTGGGGAGGGCCGTCGGACGGCCCAGGTGCGCCTTTTCGGAGGCTAGGTGGCCGCGTGGAAGGCGTCGATGATTTCGGCCGGAATTCGCCCGCGGGTGGAAACCTTGTGACCGCTGCGGCGAGCCCATTCCCGAATTGCGGCACTCTGTTCGCGGTCGATCGACGCGCGACCTCGACTTGGGCCACCCGAACGGCCGCGACGACGGCCACCCACGCGCCGTCCGGCGTCAATCCACTGTTTCAAATCCTCGCGGAGTTTCTTTGCATTCTTTGCCGACAGGTCGATCTCGTAACTCACACCGTCGATCGAGAATTCCACTGTTTCATCGGCAGGTCCGTCACCGTCGAAATCATCGACAAGGGTGACAGTGACTTTCTTGGCCATGGGTTTCCTCAGTCTTTCTTTCCGAATGAGTTGTACGGATGAGCGCACTCTCCGCTACCGACAATGTGCCATAACAGCACAATGTATTTCAAGTAGCCCAAATCCGTGCAGTTCAGATGCCGTGGCGTCGCACAATGGGGAACAACACCGTCTCACGAATTGATAAACCAGTGAGAGCCATCAACAAACGGTCAATACCCATTCCGGTTCCTGTCGTCGGCGGCATTGCGTACTCCATTGCGGCGAGGAAATCCTCGTCGAGTGCCATCGCCTCATCGTCGCCGGCGGCCGCGGCACGGGCCTGGGCCTCAAATCTCTCCCGCTGAATTATCGGGTCGACGAGCTCGGAGTAGCCGGTGGCCAGTTCGAAGCCACGGACGTAGAGGTCCCATTTCTCAGTGACACCTGCAATGCTGCGGTGCTCACGAGTCAAAGGCGTGGTCTCGACCGGGAAGTCACGGACGAACGTCGGCGCCCACAAAGTGTCCCCGACAGTGTGTTCCCACAACTCCTCAATCAATTTTCCGTGGCCGAAGCCGCGGTCCGGCGGAATCTCGACACCAAGCCGGTCGGCAATTGTCAACAGATATTCCAATGCCGTCTCAGGTGTGATTTCTTCGCCCAGCGCTTCCGACAGCGACGGATACATTTGGATCGAAGGCCATTCGCCGTCCAAGTCGTAGACGGTGCCATCCGGCAATGGCACCGCTCGGGTGCCGAGTGCCTCGTCGGCAACCTCTTGAACAAGCTCGCGGGTCATCCGGGCCGAATCGTCGTAGGTGCCCCACGCCTGGTAAGTCTCGAGCATCGCGAATTCGGGCGAGTGGGTGGAGTCGGCACCCTCATTGCGGAAATTGCGGTTTAGCTCGAATACCTTCTCCAACCCACCGACCACGCACCTCTTCAAGAACAGTTCCGGCGCGATCCGCAGGTAGAGATCGGCGTCCAAGGCATTCGAATGCGTGACAAACGGCCGCGCCGCCGCACCCCCGGCCAGGGTCTGCAGCATCGGCGTCTCGACCTCGAGGAAACCGCGGCGCTCTAGGGCGTGCCGAACCGCCCGGACAACGGCGATGCGCTGCCGGGCGACCGCGCGGGCCTGGGGACGGACGATCAGGTCCACGTAGCGCTGCCGGACCCGGGTTTCCTCGCTCATCTCCTTGTGCGCCACAGGTAGCGGGCGCAGCGCCTTGGCTGCCATCTGCCACGCGTCAGCCAGGACCGACAGCTCACCGCGACGCGAACTGATCACCTCGCCGTGGACGAACACGATGTCGCCGAGGTCTACGTCGGCCTTCCAGGAGTCCAGCGCCTGCTCACCCACCCCGGCCAGACTGATCATCGCCTGCAGTTGGGTACCGTCGCCCTCCTGCAGTGTGGCAAAGCACAGCTTGCCCGAGTTGCGAGCGAACACCACCCGGCCCGTCACGCCGACGCTGACACCCGTGGCCGTGTCCGCCGGCAGGTCGGGATAGGTCGAGCGAATTTCGGTCAGCGAGTGGGTGCGCGGAACCGCGACCGGGTAGGGCTCGCGGCCCTCGTCGATCAGGCGCTGCCGCTTGCCCTGCCGGATCCGGAACTGCTCGGGAGCGTCATCGGTCACCGCAGGTTCCACTTGGCCGGCGTCCGGCGCTTCCGCATCGCTCACGGCGTGCCAGCTTAAACGCCTGGAATCAGCGGGCCGGCTTCAGGCGTCCGCGCTGGGCCTCGGAGTTGCGCTCGTAAACCATGCGCAGGCCATCGAGGGTGAGATGTTCGTCGTACTTATCGACTGTGCGAAGTTCGGGCAGCATCAGCGGGGCGGTATGTCCGGTCGCTACCACCGTCACGCTGGTGTCGCCGAAGCCGTCGATATCTTCGCGGATCCGCGAGACCAGACCGTCGACCAGTCCTGCGTAGCCGAAAACCGCCCCGGACTGCATGCATTCCACTGTGTTCTTGCCGACGACCGACCGCGGCTTGGTGAGCTCCACCTGGCGCAGCGCCGCGGAACGGGCTGCCGCCGCATCCGAGGACAGCTGTACACCGGGGGCTATCGCACCACCCAGGAATTCACCCCTGGCTGAGACCACGTCGACGCAGATCGACGAACCGAAGTCGACAACGATCGCTGCGGTCTTGAACTTTTCATGTGCCGCAAGACAGTTCACGATGCGATCGGCGCCGACCTCTTTGGGATTGTCGACCAGCAGTGGAATACCGGTGCGGATACCCGGCTCGATCAGCACGTGCGGGATGCCCGACCAGTAGTGATCGAGCATGCCGCGCACCTCGTGTAACACCGACGGCACCGTCGACAGCCCGGCCACTCCGGTGAGCCGTTCGGAATCGTCGCCGATCAGTCCCTCGATGGTGAGTGCCAGTTCATCAGAGGTGACTTCGGGCTCCGTTCGGATGCGCCAGTTGTGCAGAACCCTCGCGTGATCACCCGTTCCGGAGATCAAGCCCAGCACGGTATGGGTATTGCGGATGTCGATGGCCAGCAACATGGCTAACGCTTCGCTGCCGTTGATCCGAACATCAGTTCCTCCAGGTGATTTCGTGACTTTCATTATCGGACGCCTCTGCCATGAATCCGCCGCCGGGCAATTCGATGCCGATGTTGTCCAACAACCGGGTATCGCCGAGTCGCGCGGCGACCAGCAGTCGGGCCGGCCCGAACGGCGGCACCGGTTCCAGTGCCGCTCCGCGCAATTCGAGGTATTCGATCTCCAGTGCGGGCACCTCATCGAGAACAGCCCGGGCGGCGTCCAGGATGGCTGCGGCACCGCCGGAAGCCGCGTATGTTCCGGCTAGCAGGGCGGCGGACAGCGCTCCGGCGACCTCGCGTTGCTCTGCGTTGAGGTACCGGTTCCGTGACGACATCGCCAACCCGTCTGATTCGCGCGCTGTCGGGACTCCGATGATGCGGACGTCGACATTGAGGTCGGCAACCATCTGCCGGATCAACACCAGCTGCTGGTAATCCTTCTCGCCGAAGAATGCCCGATCCGGTCGTACGATCTGCAACAACTTCAGCACGACAGTCAGCATTCCGGCGAAATGCGTTGGGCGCGAATCACCTTCGAGTTCGCTGCCGAGCGGCCCCGGATGAACAGTTGTGCGAGGCCCGGCGGGATACATTGCCGTCGCCGTCGGGGTGAAGACCACCTCAACGTCTTCCGCACCCAGTAATTCCAGATCCGCCTCCAGCGTGCGGGGGTAGGCATCGAGATCTTCGCCCGCCCCGAACTGCAATGGATTGACGAAGATCGACACCACCACCACCGCGCCGGGCACCCGCTTGGCCGCGCGAATCAGTGTGGCGTGACCCTCGTGCAAAGCGCCCATCGTCGGCACCAGCATCACCCGACGACCGGTGTGGCGTAACGCCCCACACACCTGCGCGACAACCTGCGGCGCGGGATAGGTATTCAATTCTCCGGCACTGAACTGCGCGGCCCTGCCGGTCACCGGTTCGGCCCCGTCGGACGGGACCAGTCGGCCAACACGTCAAAGACCTCCTCGGGAGCCTCCGCTCGTTGAGCGGTACGCAACGAATCAGCGCAATAGGCCTGCGCCAGTTCGGGATCGATCTCATCCAGGGCCGCCAGATGAGCGGCCACCGCTGCCGCATCGCCTCGGGCGACAGGCCCGGTGAGGGCCGACTGCCCACGGCTGAGCGTATTCTCCAGCGCGGCCCGCGCGAGTGGGCCGATGATGCGCTCGGCCAACCCGCCGGGCGCATCGCCGACAGCTTCCTGTCCCAGTAATGCCTGGCCGGACAGTGCCGCCCGTAAAGCGGTGAGCGCATCAGCGATGAGGGTGACGACGTGGTTACTGCCGTGCGCCAGTGCGGCGTGGTAGAGCGTGCGAGCATCCTCGTCGACTCGGAATGGCTCCCCGCCGATCTCCAGCACCAACGCCTGGGCGATGGCGTATCCGATCTCGTCGGCGGCGGTGATCCCGAAGCATGTCTCCGACAGTCGGGCCACGTCCTCGTCGGCCCCGGTGAACGTCATCGCCGGATGAATGGCGAGTGGGATGCACCCCTGGGCGGTCAGTGGCGCGAGCAGTGCCACACCGTTGGCGCCGGAGGTATGGGCGACGATCGTGCCGCGGCGGACCGCGCCGGTCGCGGCCAGGCCATTGACCAATCCGAGTAACTCGGCATCGGGAACGGTCAGCAAGAGAAGTTCGGCTCGGTCTGCGACATCGGGCACGGCCAGCACTGCGGTGTCGGGGAGTCTGCGTTGCGCAAGGCGCCGCGATGCGGCCGAGATTGCACTGCAGGCCACCACAACGTGGTCGGCTCGTTCCAATGCCGCGCCCAACGCGCTGCCGACCCGGCCGGCCGAAATGACGCCCACCTTGAGCCGTGCCGGCCGCAAACCGTTGGGGGTCCCCATGGAGACGACCTCGCTGACGTCGAAGAAATGTTCTGATACCGACGGTCCGGGCCCAGTCTAGTGCCGGCCCAATCGAGTGTCGGGTCAGTCCTCACGGCGACGACGCCCACCGCCGCCGACCGGATTATCGACCTGTAGCCGAGACATCAAGTCGGCCACCGACTGGCCACCGGTGTGGGCACCCGCAGACTCCTCCTCCGCCGCCTGCTCCGGTGGTACCCAGTGCCGACCACGACCCGGGTCGGCATTGGAATCGGGTTCGGAGGTCTGCGCGGTTCCTGAATCGCCGGCCGACCAGTGCCGCCCTCGGCGAACCTCGGGTGGGCGCCACGGCGCTTCGGGCTGCTGCGGTGCAGGCTCGGCAGGGGGCGGTGAATTGCGCACGACGATGGGCTCAGCGACCGGGGGCTCAGCGATCGGGGGCCGGGCGACGGGGACCGGTTGCGGCGCTACAGCATCGGCAGGCCGCCGATGCGAGCCGCGGTATTGCACGGGTTCGGGCTCCGGCGGCGGGGCCAATGGCTCCTCATGCACATCGATGATGGGACTCTCCAGTACCGCGGTGACATCCTCGGCGAGCAAGGTGTCGTCCTCGACCGCGACCGGCGTGATCCGACTGCTCTCCACCCGTCCCGGCGCCTCCGGCATCGCCATGGCGATCCGCTCCGCCTCCGGCATCGCCGGGGCGATCCGCTCCGCCTCCAGCATCGCAGGGGCGATCCGCTCCGACTCCAGCGCGGGCCGCTCACCCAGGTCGGTTCCGAGCATCACCTCGAGGTTGGAACGCAACGATGCGAGTTCGGCGCGAAGCGCGGTCATCTCGTCAGCGGCTTGCGTCCGCAGTTCTCTGGCCAACTGCCGGCGCAGGTGGGTTTCCACGGCGAGTTCGTATTCCCGTCGGGCGGCCACCTCCCGATCCAGTTGTAGGTCGTAGACGAATTTCATATCCCGCGCCCGGGCCTGGTCGAGTTCGCTCTGCCGGCGGTAGGTCACCGATACGAAGGCCGCCACCACCGCGGCCCATAGCGACAGGATCACGGCCAACCGAAGAAGGTCCACCCGGTTGGTGAAGACCAGGGTCGAACTCGCGAGGATGGCCAGAACAAGCAGCGCCGTCACAAGTAGCCAACCCGGCCTGCGGACGCTGCGCCTGCTGCGCGCGCCGCGAGACGGAACGGTCATTGGCCGACTGTACCGCGTCGAAAGTCGTTGTCCGCCGCGACAAGCTGCGGCGATTCGACATTAATCAGAACCGAGTGCACCTTCCGATGCGTCGCTCGCACCCGACTCGCCGGGAGATTTACAACAGTGCTGCAACCACAACGCTGCCACGACAAGTGCGAATGCGCTGATCGCTGAAGTGGCCACACCGGGGGCGTCCACCGCGGCGACCCGCAACTCCGAGCGCCGCGGAATCAGATAGAAAAGTACACCGGTCCACCAGCCCAGCATCACCGCACCAACCCACGCCGATGCCTTGGCTACCGCAACAGATCGCGCCACCGCGAGCGGATGTAACCGCCCGGCCCCGACGCCGATGCGGCCCTCGCGGATGCGACTGCGGACCGACATCGCCCACACCGCCTCACCTGCGGCGAGCGCCAGCAGCGAGAGACCGGTTAACAGCGTGATCTCCGGGAAGTAGCGGTACAGCGTACGAACCACCAGATAGCCGAACACGGCGGCGGCCACCACCGCAGTGGTCAGATCGCGCTTGCGTGTCGGCCCCATCAGCGCCGCGAGCCCTCGCCGAACGTCAACGTCAGGGCGGTAGGCCGCACGCCGTCGCGCTCAGCCGGCTCAATCTCATCGAGTAGCTCACGCACCGGACGGTGCTGTCCGGCCACGGTCAGTTCGGCGGCCGGATCGATAGCGATCCAGGGCAGCAGAACGAAGGCGCGTTCATGGGCAAACGGATGCGGCAGTGTCAGTTCCGGGTCTGTGCTGACGACTTCGTCCGCACCATCGAAGCAACAGACAAGATCGACGTCGAGGGTCCGGGGTCCCCACTTCTGTGCGCGTACCCGCGCGTTATCGAGTTCGAGTGCCTGCGCACGTCGCAACCAGCCGGGGGCGTCGCGAGCATCGTCATCGGCAATGACGATGGCGTTGAGGAACGGCCCCTGGGTCACACCACCCCAGGCGTCGGTCTCAAACACCGGCGATACCGCCAGCACTGCATCCCCGATGCCATCGACAGCAGCCTGAAGGCGAGCCAGCCGGTCACCGAGGTTGGACCCGACGGACAGCACGACGCGGCTCACACCTGCGCCCCGCCCGCAATGTCACGCCCGCGCCCGCCGCGGCGCGAGCGACGGGCAACCACGGCCACGTCGGAGAACGTCAGCGGAATCGGCGCCTGGGGTTTGTGCAGGACCACCTCGACGGCGTGCACCCGATCGTCGGCCATCACGTCCTCGGCGATCTCTGCCGCGACGGTCTCGATGAGATCGCGCGCCGGCCCGCCGATGACGTCGGCCGCCCGTTGCGCCAGGACGCCGTAATCAAAGGTGTCATTGAGATCGTCACTGGCGGCCGCCTGGGCCAAATCGATCCAGACCGTGATGTCGACGATGAAATCCTGGCCGTCCCGGCGTTCATGTTCGAAGACACCATGGTTGCCCCGCACTGCCAGACCACGCAACTCGATACGGTCAGTCATCGGTGTCCTCCGGATCGTCCTGCCAGGCGCCGACAACTTTAAGTGCATCGACGCTGGCGCGAACGTCGTGCACCCGAACACCCCAGGCGCCATGCAGGCCGGCCAGGGCGGAGATCACCGCAGTCGCGGTCTCACGCCCGTCCGGGGGGCGCGGCGTGCCATCATCGGCAGCCAGCAGTGACCCGAGGAAACGCTTGCGTGATGCTCCCACCAGAACGGGAATGCCGATTGCTACCAACTCGGGCAGGGCGCGCAACAGCGCCCAATTGTGTTGTGCAGTCTTGGCGAAACCCAGACCCGGGTCGATGATCAGTTGCCCGCGATCGACGCCAGCATCCACCGCGGCCTCGACCCCGGCGAGAAGTTCGTCACGGACCTCGGTCACCACATCACGGTAGTGCGGCACCTCGTGCGGGTGGTTCTGCTGCACCGAAGACCAATGCATCAGCACCCAGGGGACTGCAGCCCCGGCGATAAGGTTCGCCATTTCCGGATCTGCGCGACCGCCGCTGACATCGTTGACGATGCTGGCCCCGTTCTCCAGTGCGGCCCGCGCCACGGCAGCGTGCATAGTATCGATACTGACGGTGATCCCCTGTGCGGCAACTTCTTTCACCACCGGAAGGATCCGAGCAATTTCAACGGCCACGTCGATCCAGACGGCACCGGGCCGGGTCGACTCGCCGCCGATGTCGATGATGTCCGCCCCGTCCGCAGCCAGGGCGAAGGCATGCTCAATTGCGCGGGTCGGGTCGAGGTACCGGCCGCCGTCGGAGAACGAATCATCGGTGACGTTGACGACGCCCATCACCTGCACCCGAGTCGGCCTCACTTGCGCAGGATCAGGCCCAGTGCCTCGGATCGCGATGCGGCGTCGGTCTTGAACTGTCCGCGCACCGCCGATGTCACGGTGATCGAACCCGCTTTGCGGACACCCCGCATCGCCATGCACAGATGCTCGGCTTCAATGACGACGATGACACCGCGCGGATCGAGTTTGCGCACCACCGCGTCGGCGATCTGGGCGGTCAAGCGCTCCTGAACCTGCGGGCGCTTGGCGTAGAGATCGACCACCCGGGCCAACTTTGACAACCCGGTGACCCGGCCATCCTTGCCGGGGATGTATCCGACATGCGCCATTCCGTGGAACGCCACCAGATGGTGTTCGCAGGTGGAGTACATCGGGATTTTAGTCACCAACACCAACTCGTCATGGTCCTCGTCAAAGGTGGTATCAAGCACCGTATCCGGGTCGGTGTACAACCCGGCGAACATCTCCCGGTAGGCGCGCGCAACGCGCGCCGGGGTGTCGTGCAGCCCCTGGCGGGCTGGGTTCTCGCCCACCGCCAGCAGCAGTTCCCGGACCGCCGCCTCAGCGCGGGCCTGGTCGAACTCAGGGATGTCGACCGGGATCGAGTCGCGCTTCGCCATGGAAACTCCGTCCGTCAGTCGGCTGTGGGGCGGTAGGTGGAATCGTCGCCAGGGTTTTCCTGGGGAGCGGAGCCCGACCCGGAGTGACTCGGGTGAGGTTGATACCGCGCCAGCCGGACGGGGCGCCGTAATTGGGTTGCCCTGGACCGCCGGGGCCGTTCTGCGCGTGATGGCGACCGGTGTGTTGTGACCCATTCCCGTTGGCGCCATAGCCGTTGGCGCCATAGCCGTTGGTGTCGTGACCCTGCTGCGCATGCGCCGCGCTAGCCGCGGCAATCGCTTGCTTGAACGCCGGTTCCGGAATCGGTTGGGGCCATGGCTCGCCGCGTTCGATGGCCAGCTCGCCAGGGGTCTTGATCGGTGGCTTATCCGACGGGATGCGTCCACCGAAGTCATCGAACACCGCCAGCCGGGGACGCTTCTGGATGCCGGCGAAGATGACCTCCAGCTCGGCCCGATGCAGCGTCTCCTTCTCCAGGAGTTCAGCCGCCAGCACATCGAGCACATCGCGGTGTTCGGTCAGGATCGCCCATGCCTCGTCATGCGCGGCTTCGATGAGCTTGCGGACCTCGTCGTCGATATCGCGGGCGACCTCGTGGCTGTAGTCGGCCTGGGTGCCCATGGTGCGACCCAGGAACGGGTCGCCATGCTCGGTGCCGTAGCGGACCGCACCCAGCTTGGAGCTCATGCCGTACTCGGTCACCATCGCGCGGGCGATCTTGGTGGCCTGCTCAATATCGGAGACCGCACCCGTGGTGGGCTCGCGGAAAACCAACTCCTCCGCGGCGCGCCCGCCCCTGGCGAATACCAGGCGGGCGATCATCTCCGACCGGGTCATGAGGCCCTTGTCATCCTCGGGCACGCTCACCGCGTGTCCGCCGGTGCGGCCGCGAGCCAGGATGGTGACCTTGTAGATCGGCTCGATATCGGTCATCGCCCACGCCGCCAGGGTGTGGCCGCCCTCGTGGTAGGCGGTGATCTTCTTCTCCGTCTCGCTGATGATCCGACTCTTGCGACGCGGGCCGCCGATGACCCGGTCGACGGCCTCTTCCAGCGCCGCCCCGGTGATGACGGTCCCGTTCTCACGGGCAGTGAGCAGGGCGGCCTCGTTGATCACATTGGCCAGATCCGCACCCGACATACCGACGGTGCGCTTGGCCAGACCGTCGAGGTCTGCCCCCGGTGCCAGCGGCTTGCCCTGCGAGTGCACCCGCAGCACCGCCTTGCGGCCGGCCAGGTCGGGAGAGGACACCGGGATCTGCCGATCGAATCGACCC